>JANXLV010000061.1 GCA_025355005.1 Myxococcales bacterium
CGGGTGATCGACCAGGATGACGGGGAGCGTGTGGCCGATGCCGTTCTTCTGCCACCGCTCGAGCAGCGCGTCGCCGGGGCGCGTCGACTCGGGCTTGATGTGGAACATGTTCGCGCCGTCGGCGAGGTTCGCGCTGCCGAAGAGTCCGTCCATGAGGACGATGAAGTGACCGACGCGCTTGTTGAGGAAGATCTGGTCGTAGTACGCGCCGGCGCCGGCGGGCGTGCCGTCCGGGTTGGTGATGAAGTTGACCGTGTCGTTGTCGCCGACGTGCTTCTTGGCGAGCGACGCATCGGACGGCCAGGGTGCACCAGCGTGCCACGTCTTCTCGTTGTCGCCGTACTGCGCCTTGAAGTGCGGGTAGCTGCTGAGCGGCTGGCCGCTCGAGTCGACGATGCCGAAGTGACCGGCGTACATCACGCGCTTCGCGTTCGCGTCGTAGCCCGTGAGGTAGAAGGGCAGGTGGTACCAGGACGAGAACGTGATGCGGAGCCAGATCGCGACGTCCGCGCACTCGAGCGCCGGGCCGGGCATCTTCTTGCCGTAGGGGGTCGTGATCTGGATAGTGCTGTCCCAGCCGTTCTGGCCGGGGATCTTCTCCACGGAGGAGAGCCAGGCGCCGAACTTTTCTTCCCAGGTCAGGCCCGAGTTGGCGGCCCAGCCCACGCCCGCGAGCTTCGCGTTGGCGGTGTCCTTATCGGCCCACTGGTTCTGGACCGACCAGACCTCTGCATCGGTCGCAGCGACCGCAGGGCCGGCGGCGACCTCGTTGACATCCTGGCCGCTGGAGTCGAGCGTCCCTTCATCACCACCACCAGCACCGGACGAGTCCGAGGCGGAGTCGGCGCTGGCGCAGCCAACGGCGAGGGTGGAAGAAGCGAGCAGGGCAGAGAGGAGCATGAGCTTGCGGACGTTCATCGTGGCCTCCGCTCTGGAGTACTGCAGGTAGGATGCCATCATACGTTTGTACCCGTACCCTCACAAAACAGCGGCAAACGTGTACTGATTATCCTACATAGCGGTACACGGTAGCCAAATGTGGATAATTCCCGATCCGAAACTGGATCGTGTTCGTATCAGTCCCGGGAGATCACACCTGTATCCACCTATAAGGCCGAGCGTGGGGCCCGACCGATCCGCTCTGGATCCTCCGCACATCAGCTGGTATCCACCGAGATACACCTACATCACCGCCTAACTACCCGAGAGGTGTAGCGCTGCGGTGACAACGGACGATGGCACTCCCAGTGCAGAGTAGGTGATTCACCTACAAAGGAGCCCGACGATGCGCAGCCACATCCTCACGAAGTCTGGAATCGCGTTCGCACTGGCGCTTCCGCTGGTCTTCGCCGCGAACGATGCGAAGGCGCTCGGCTCCTGTGATGACAGCTCGCTCGACTGCTCCGTCGGCACCGCCGCGATGAAGTACGAGTCGCGCAGGAGCCTGGGCACCACGATCGAGACGCCGTGGATCCCGAGCTCCGGCATGGTGCAAGTGAAGGCGCTCGTCAGCGTGGATCCCGTGTCCGGCACGGCGCCGCTCTACACCGTCGACATGACACGCGGCGCAGTCCTCGAGGCCACCTGGGCGGAGAAGGGCATGCTCTCGCTCAAGGCATCGAGCGGCTCGCAGAGCGACGGCGCACTGAAGGTCCATCACACGCTGACGCCGGACGTGCAGGTCCACGTGAAGCTCGGGAGCTTCGACGAGATGTACACGTTCTCGGCAGCGTCGCTGCTCCAGAAGATCAAGGGCTCGCATTTCAACTACGAGTCGCAGGGCCAGGCAGCCTTCGCGCCGTGGGGCTTCGGTAGCGGCACCGCGCAGGTCCAGGGCCCCGGCATCTCCGACTCGCTTCTCTTCAGCATGGGCTTCGACGCGCTCCCGGCGATCGTCAGCGACAACGTCGCGGGCACGTTCGGTATCAGCGCGACCACGAACCCTTCCTTCACCTACAAGACCACGAAGGTCTCTTTCTCGGGCGCAGACGTGTCGGTCGCGACCGAGCACGACGCCGCGAAGGTCCCCGTGACGGACGGTGACTTCCAGGAGCTCTACGCGCAGGTCGAAGGCCAGATCACCGTCGCGGGCGAGCTCGATCTCGTTCCCAGCGCCACCGTCACGCGCATCGGCAACACCAACGTCAACACCACGATCGACTACACCGTCCTGAAGCAGCCCTACACGGCGCCCGCGGAGAAGGTCATCTTCCAGAGCACGCTGGTTCACATCGCGCTTCCGAACGTGCACATGCCCGAGAAGGCCGTGGACTTCGGCGACGTCAAGGTCGGCAACGAGCAGGACGGCAAGGCGACCATCCAGAACACCGGCGAGCTCGGCGCCAAGTTCACCGCCAAGAGCTCCGACGCGCAGTTCGTCGTGGAGACCAAGGAGGTCCGCATCGGCTCGAAGCAGTCGACCGATCTCCAGATCACGTTCAAGCCCGCGGCCGCGGGCCCCGTGTCAGCGGACATCACGATCACGTCCAACGATCCCGACTCGCCGGTGCAGAGCTTCAAGGTCACCGCGAACGGCGGCGACGGAAGCGGTTCCATTCACAACGGCGCGGCCGGCGACGACACGCCGACTGGCGGCGCCGGCGGATGCGGATGCAAGACCGCTGGCGCGCCACTCGGTGTGTCCTCGGGCTCAGGCAGCCTTGGCGGCCTGCTCCTCGCTCTTGGTCTCGTCCTTCGTCGCAAGAGCCGGCGCTGAGCCGACGAACCTGGTGCGCCGGAGCCGCACGTACAGGAGCGTCGCGTTCAACGTGGTCTCGGCGATGAAGCCAAGCCAGCCGCCCACCGCGCCCATGCCCATCTGCTTGCCAAGAAAATAGGCGAACGTCGGGATGGTGAGGAGCGCGACCGAGACCCCGCAGATGGCAACGAAGGTCGAGTCCTTCGCACCACGCAGGACCCCGCGGAGCACGATGCTCACGGCATCGAGCACCTGGAATGCGGCTGCGATGTACAAAAGCCGCGTCGCCACTCGCAGCACGTCCACGTCGGACGTGAATGCGCGCGCGATCGCGGGGCCGAACAGCGCGAAGCACAGACCACAGAACGCCATGAAGCCCATGCCAAGGCGCAGCGCGGACCGTGCGATGCGGGGAACGCGTCCGGGGTAACCCTTGCCCAGCGACTGACCAACGAGGACGCACGCGGCCTCGCTGATCGCGATGCCCGGCAAGAACGACGCGCGGATCACATTGAGCGCGATCTGGTGCGCGGCGATCTCCGTGCTCGCGATGGAGCCCAGGATCGACGTGAACAGAGTGAACGCGAACACCTCGATCGCGAACTGCAGGCCCGTGGGTAAGCCCGTCTGCAGCACCTCCCAGGTCGCCTCGCGTAGCCGCGCGAGCGCGGGCACGAAGTAGCGACGACCATCACGCACGGCGAGCGCGCCGAGCGAGAGGAAGAGCAGCACCTCCGTCATGGACGTGGCGTAGCCGGCGCCGCTCGCGCCGAGCGCGGGCAGTCCGAACTTGCCATAGATGAGCCCGTAGCCCAGAAATCCGTGGAACACGTTTCCCGTGAGCTGGAGGATCATCGGGGAGCGCGAGTCACCCATGGCCTGTCTGTGCTGGATGAGCGCGGCGAACGCGCAGGTCGCCGGTGCGCCCCACGTGATGGCCGCGAGGAAGTCCTTCGCGTACGGGACGATCTCGGGGTCCGCGCGCGTCAACGCGAAGAGCCACGATGCGTCGCGCCCAAAGATGAACACGCCCACGCCCGCTGCGAGCCCGAGCAGGACGCCCGAGAGCAGGAACGAGAACGACAGGTCGCGGCGCCCTTCGCCGACGGCATGTGACGTGCGGATCTTCACCGCGCGCATCAGTCCGTAGACGAACGAGTACGAGAGGAACATGAAGATGATCGCGAGCCCGACGCCGCCGATCGCGGCCTTGCCGAGCCCCGCTACGAGGAACGTGTCGACGATGCCGATGACCGTCTCGCCGAGCATGGCCGCGCAGATCGGCCACGCCAGAGAGATGATCTCGCGCGTCTCAGGGGCGAGACGGAGGTGACTCCGCTCGGTGCACTGAATCGAAGGGCGCGAGCCGGCGTCTCGAGAGGCCAATGCCTCGCGTTCGTCCGGTGCGCCCGGACGTTTGTGTCTGTTCTCTTTCTTCATGACCCACTTCCTCTTCCGGAGCCGCTTTTCGGGTTGGGCGCCTTCGCGCCCGGGCTCTCGGGGGACGTGGGCGATCGCTAACTCTGAATCGTACGAACCGTCTTGTGAAATGCCGGAGTCCCGTGGAACGCAGCGCAGGGAGCGCTGGGTAGGAGGACCGAACCCCCGTAGAACGAAGCAACGAGGCACGGGAGGGCATGGCCTCCGATGCGCGCGCGCATGTTCATGTTCCACGGGTTGTTCCGCATGACGCTCACTATGGCCGGAGGCGTGCGATGCGTCAACTTCGGTTTCGCTTCGCGAAGCGATACAGGCGCGCGGGCTTGCTGGGTGTGCGGCGCATCTCGCGGGTCTCGGCGATGATGCCTTCCTCGAGCATCCGCAGGAATCGCTTCCGGAAATTGCCCGGGTCCAGCGGCTCCCCGAGGATGACCTCGTACGTACCGCGCAGCTCCTGGATGGTGAAGGTCTCGGGCGTGAGCTCGAACGCGATGGAGCTCACGAGGAGCTCGCGCTGAACGAAGGCGCGCGCGGCCGCCAGGATCTCTCCGTGATCGAACGCCAGCTTGTGCGGCTTCGAGACGTCCAGGAACTGCGCGTGCGTGGCGTCGCCTCCGCCGACGGTCTTCTGCGCGAGCTCGGGCCGCACGAGCGCCACGTAGGCCACGCTGATCACGCGCGTGCGTGGATCGCGGCCAGGCTTTCCGAACGCGCCGATCTGCGTGAGGTAGATGCGGGCGTCGGAGAGGCCGGTCTCTTCGCTGAGCTCCCGGCGCGCGGCGTCGACGAGATCCTCGCCCTGCTCCGCGCGATCCTTCCCGACGCGCAAGAAGCCGCCAGGCAGCGCGAGGGCGCCCTTCCACGGGTGCTCGCCGCGCGTGACGAAGAGCGCAGCCAGCGCGCCGTCCTTGATGGTGAAGATGACGAGGTCCACTGTGACGCTCGGCCGCGCGTAGTCGCCGGGCCGGTAGGCCTCGAGGAAGGCTTGTTCTTCCTTCTTGCTGGTGCTGCTTCCACCACGTGTGATCGACTGGCTCATGAACGGATACTCATGAAATGGGGTCCGTGGTCTTGCAGAAGACCATGCCTTGCTCCGCGAGCTTCGCGAACGCACGGTCGGCGATGCGCGGAAAATCGAGCGCTGCAGGCAGTGGGTCGAGCGGGGGCGGAGGAACAGGGCTCATGGCGTCCACGAGGACGTGGATACGTGAGAGCAGCGCGCGGTCCTTCGCGTGGTCGGCCAGGTCCTGCAGTGTGGAGAGGACGCAGTGGCTCTTCGCCTGACCGAAGACATATACGCGATCAAACGAGAGCAGGCGCGCGTAGAGGTCCGCGTTGAAGGAGCCAACGCGCTCACCGCCGAGCTCACAGACCTCCGTGGAGAGCACGGAGTAGTTCTCCGTGAGCGGGTGCTGGCCCTTGGTCTCGAACACCGTGGGGACGTCGCGTGCGACCGCGTGGAAGATCGATGCCTCCATCAGCGCGGGCACGAGCGCGTGCGAAACGCCGCCGAGCAGCACGTGGTACGGCCAGATCGTGAGCGCGTACTTGCCCGCCGTTGCCAGCCTCTCGACGTACTCGCGCGCCCGAGCGTCCCGCGGCACCCACTTGCCTGTCGTCACGTCGTCCACGGAGATGACCGTGAAGGGCGCGGGTGCGTGGCCCGCCGCGTCCTTCCAGAACGCGGGGTGGAAGATCTGGTGGACCGCGTGCGTGTCGAGCGAGAAGCAGAGCTCCGTGAGCGCGCCCATGTTCGCGTAAAGCCATCGCGCAGTGCGCTCGGTGTCCTCCACGGCGCCGGGTACGAAGAGGCTGGCGCCTGGCGTGCAGAAGCCGATCTGGCAGTCGATACCAAACGCGACGATCCGCTTCTTGTCGTCCCTGGACGGGCCGATCGCGCCGCGTGCGCGCGCCAGATTGGCGGCCTCGGCGACGAGCGCCGCACGTTCCATCCACACGTCGCCGACCTTCGTGGCCTCGAAGAAGCTCGGGATGTCCATGACGGCCTCCAATAAAAGTACCTAGTACTTTATCTACGCGCTCCCGCCCTGTTCGTCAATGCTCTCGGCGGTCAACGGAGGCGATCATGGGGCGCCACCGGACTGGCACGACTGGGCCGCACCTGAGCCTCACGCTGAGCCGTCGGAGCCATCTTCGAGCAGCGTGGAGTGACCGCGGAGCACGAGGCCGGTCGGCGTGGTGCCGAACCACGGCGACGACAGCCCGCACTTCGTGCACACGAGGCGGTAGCTCTTTGCTGCGCCGTCCACGGCGAGCGCGAAGGCCGAGTCGTCGCGCGGGCAGGGGACCACGTCGCCGCCGCGGAAGCGCGCCCACAGACGGACAACTTCGTCGTTCGAAACGGTGTTCGCCGGGTTCCCCTCGACGTCCGGAAAGCTGCTGCCTTCGTCGGTCATAACCCATCTTTTTACTACCTGGGCCAGGAAGAAGATAGCTCAAATCCGACGGCTCCGGATATATGGGGGCGATGCTGGCCCCAGGCAGTGGATGGCGTGCGCGGCTGATGTACGTCGCCAGTGCGCTCGCCATCATCGGGCAGCACGCACCGCTGATTGGCTACAAGACCTACGCCAACGTCGACGAGGCGTATGCAATGGCGCTCGCGTCGCGCCTCATGGACGGTCAGGTGCTCTACGTCGGGGCCGTGAGCCAGCGTGGCCCGCTGATGTACTACTCGTACCAGGCGCTCGCCTCGCTGGTCGGGTGGGACAACGTGATCGGGCTGCGCGTGGTTGCGCTGCTCTGGGTGCTGCTGTCGCTCGCGGCGCTGGTGTGGGCCGCAAGAGCGACCTTGAAGAGAGGGTCAGCGCTCGTCGCGATCGGGCTCTCCGCGTATGCGCTCTCATGGGGCATACCTCCGCTCGACGGCATCGCGCTGCACGGTGAGACGCTCCAGGTACCACTCATGCTCGCGGCCTACGTGCTCGGCGCGCGTGCGATGTCGACTCCTGTGCTCCGCACACGGCTGATGCTGGTCTGCGCCTCTGGTGTCACGGTGGGCGCCGCGATCTGCATCAAGCAGACGGTCCTCGTGAACATCGCGCCGCTCCTGGTCTGGCTGCTCGTGCGTGGGCGGAAGGACCTTCGGCGAACGTTCAAGGTGGTGCTCGCCTACCTCGGGTCCGTTCTGCTGCTGCCGGTCCTGTTCCTCCTGCACGCCTGGCAGAACGGCAGCTTGCAGAGCTTCGTCTACTACACGTGGACGTACAACACGCGCGTCCACGTCGGCGGCGAGCGCACGAGCAACGCGTGGCTGTCGCCGCTCATGCGCGAGGCCATTTTCGACCGCGGCTTCCTGCTTGCCCTCATGTTCATCGGCGTCGTCAGCGGCATCTGGATCACGCGGCGTGTCCGCGCGGGTGGCGTGCGCGCGCTCCTCCGCGGCTTCGGTGTGCGTCAGTACCTCGCACTGCACCTGGCGCTCGCGGTGCTGAGCGCGAGCGCACTGCAGCGCTTCTTTCCGCACTACTTCCTTCCCGCGACCGCATTCCTCTCCCTCATGGTGGCCGTCTGTGTCGCGGAGATCGTGCCGCCCTCGCTCTCCGTGACCTTGCGCACGCCGATGGCGCTCGTCGGCGGCATCTTCCTCGTCTACTGCGGAGCCGTCGCCGGCTACGGCAACGAAAAGATCGACGGACGGGTGGAGGAGGCGCGCACGGTGAAGCAGGTCGCGGGCTACGTCCGCGCCGCGACGACGCCGCAGGATCGCATCTTCGTCTGGGGGTTCTCGCCGTGGCTCTACGGCTATTCGGGGAGGAAGCCCGCGGGCCGTTTCCTGTTCGAGACGTACGTCACCGGGTTCGTACCGTGGACGTGGGGGGACCTCCCGATCGAACCCACGCGCGTTGTGCCGGGGAGCATGGAGCAGCTCATGGGCGATCTGGAGCGCGAAGACCCGAAGATCGTCGTCGACGCCGGTCAGGTCATGTTCGCGCGCTCGATGCGCGCCTACGAGGCGCCCGCGCGCTTCCTCCACGAGCGCTATTGCTTCGCGCTGCGCATCAGCGCGTACGACGTCTACCTTCGAAAGGAAGGCGGCGCCTGCCCGTCGCCGGAGTTCCCTGCGCTGCATCGCACGTTCGACTACAACGACCAGGATCTGGACGCGGAGTCACCCGCGGCGCTCGATGCAGCAGGCGCGCCGCCGCTCGAGGGCGATCGTCACAAGCCGCTCTTTTTCGGAGCCCCGCCGCCGTTCTGCGAGGCCGCGCGCGACATGTGGTTCGAGAAGAAGCGGTCCGTCCCGGAGCCGGATCCGTGCGTCTCGGGCAGCCCGCGGCCGTAGTCTCGAGATCCTCGCCCGCTGGCTCGTCTGCATGTGCAAGGAGGGCCTCGAAAGTGCTATGAAACGCGGCGTGCGGTTCTACCAGCATCGGGTGAACACGGTCGCGGCGCTCGAGGCCGTTCCGGCGTCCATGGGAATCGAGTTCGACCTCCGCTCGAGCGGAGCCGACGTCATCGTCACCCACGACCCGTTCACGAACGGCCCGACCATCGAAGAGTTCTTCCCCCACATCGGCAAGCGGCCGTGCATCTTCAACGTGAAGTGCGAGGGCATCGAGCCGCGCGTGCGCGACCTCGCGCTGCGATTCGGGATCGAGGACTACTTCATGCTCGACCTGTCGATCCCCGCGGCGGTCAAGCTTGCCCGCGCGGGCGATACTCGCATGGCGGTTCGTTACTCGGAGCTCGAGCCGGCCGCCTCGGCCCTCGCGTGGAAGGGGCGCGCGAGCTGGCTATGGGTCGACTGCTTCGAGCACTTCCCCGTGGACGAGCCCACCTGGTCGGAGCTCGCTGATGCATTCCGGATCTGCCTCGTGAGCCCGGAGCTCCAAGGGCACGGGGGTGAGACCTGGACGCGGCTCCGCGAATCGCTGAAGGGCCGCCGCTTCGACGCCGTATGTACGAAGACGCCTGAACGCTGGGTCGACGCGCCGTGAGCGACGTCGCTGATCCCCCGGAGCCGGCGCTTCCTGCCGCGCCTGTCGAAGCCCACGGCGAAGACGCGCGCAACCCGCTCCTCTCCGACATCCGCGAGTTCTCGAGCACGAAGGCCTTCTGGGTCGGCCTGGGCGTGAAGCTCTGCGCGGCGTCGCTCTTCGGCTCGCACTTCGTGACGCGCTGGTTCGGGCCCTTCGTCGCGGCGTTCGTCGCGACCGGCCGCAACCCGTGGGAGATCTTCCTAGCGCGCGGCGAGCCACAGGCCTTCCCGTACGGACCGGCCATGCTCCTCGAGCTCGCGGGATTCTGGCTCCCTGCGCGCCTCTTCGGGGTGGACCCCGGCTCGCACGTCGGTCTTCTCTTCCTGCGGCTGCCGCTTCTGGCGGCCGACCTCACCATCTGCGTGCTCTTGAAGCGCTGGCTGAAGCTCGGCGCGCGCGACATCGTGCTCACGTACTGGTTGAGCCCGATCGTCCTCTACGCGACCTACATCCACGGTCAGCTCGACCTCTTGCCGACGGCGCTGCTCTGCCTCGCGCTCTACCTCATGTTCGGGCGTCGCGTGCTTCTCGCGGGCGTGGTCTTCGGGATCGCGCTCGCCACCAAGGGGCACCTCCTCATCGCGCTGCCGTTCGCGGTCGTCTACTTGCTTCGACAGCGCCAGCTCGGCTTCGCGTGGCTGCGCTTCACGCTGGTCGTGCTCGCGACGGCCGCGGCGTTCTACGTGATCCCACTCTCGTCACCGGCCTTCCGCACGATGGTGCTCGGCGGCACGGAGGCGCGGAAGCTCTGGTCGGTGGGGATCGCCTACGGAACGGGCGTCTCCCTCTACATCGCCCCTGCGGCGCTCGCGCTCGCGTTCCTGCGGTTCTTCAGCTACCGGAAGATCAATCGGGAGCTCACGATCATGTTCCTCGGGGTGCTCTACATGGCCCTCGTGGCCCTGGTGCCCCCGCAGCCTGGTTGGTTCATCTGGTCGCTGCCGTTCGTTGCCTACTTCGGCGCGCGTTTCTCGCGGTCGGGGCGGTACGCGCTGCTCCTGCTCAACAGCGCGTACCTCGCCTACTTCGTCATCGCGGACCCCGGCGTGTTCTTCGAATCCCTCGATCCGACGCTGGGGGCAGGCACCGGCGCGCGCATGGCCGCGGCCCTTGGCGACGTGCTTCCAGGCATCTTCTCGCACCACGGCGCGAGCATCGTCTGGACGGTGCTCTTCGCGGCCGCGTCGCTCACCGCGTTCGAGATGTACCGCAAAGGCGTCCGATCCAATGCACTCTACACGTTTCGCGACGAGTCGTTCATGGTGGGCATCGGCGGTGACAGCGGAGCAGGGAAGCATACGCTCGGCGCGGACCTCCAGGCGCTGCTCGGCGGCGCGCTGTCGGTGGTGAACGGCGACGACGACCACCGCTGGGAGCGCGGCCACGCCATGTGGCGTCGCTACACCCATCTCGATCCGCGTGGAAACTTCCTGGGCGAGCAGTCGTCCAGCCTCGCAGCGCTTCGCCGCGGCGGAGACGTGCGCAAGCGCCAGTACGATCACGACGCCGGGCAGTTCACCGCACCCGTCCTCATGCGCGCCACGGACTTCATCGTCATCGTGGGGCTCCACCCGTTCTATCTCGCCTCGCAGCGTCAGGTGCTGCATCTCAAGATCTTCGTCGACCCGGTGGAGGCCGTGCGCCGCAGCTGGAAGGTCGACCGCGACGTGGCGAAGCGCGGCTACACGGAGGAGAAGGTCCTCGCCGAGATGGACCGCCGCGCGAGCGACTCCGCGAAGTACGTACAGCCACAGCGACGCTACGCCGATCTCGTGCTGCGCCAGCTCGAGAAGACAACGGGTGTCGACATGGCCGTCGAGCTCGAGATCTCGAACCTGCTCGATCCGCTCGCGCTCTTCCATTCGCTCAGCGAGGTTGCGAGCCTCGAGGTGGAGTGGTTGCCGGACGAGTCGCTGATGCACGATCAGTTCCGGGTCAAGGGCACCATCGACGCCGAGCAGATCGCACAGCTTGCCACCGCCACGATCCCCAACGTCGACGAGCTCGTGGCGAGCGCCGCAGCGTGGCAGGAGGGCGGGCGAGGGTTCGTGCAGCTCATCTCGCTCTACGCGATGAGCGCGCGCCTTCGCTCCACGACCACCCCCACCGAGATGGTCCTGTGAGCCCGCAGGGAGTGACGCTGCTGAAAGGGCGGGACCGGATCCTGCTCGACCTCGACGACACGCTGTACGCGTGCGCGCCCGCCGAGGCAGCCGCAGCGGCTTCCGTGGTGAACGAGATCGCCACGGCGCTCGGGATGACAGAAGCGGCCGTTGAGACCGCGTGGGCCGCCGCACGCGCAGCCGTGAAGCAGCGCATCGACGGTCGCGGGAGCTCGCACTCGCGCCTTCTGTACGCCGCAGAGCTCGCGCACGCCGTAGGTCGCCCCGATGCGCTGGCAAAGGCGCGCTCGTGGGAGCGCACGTACTGGCGGGCGTTCCTCGGCGCTGCCACGCTCCGTCCGCGCGCGCTCGCGTTTCTGCGGACCGCGCGGGCTGCGGGCGCAAAAGTGGCGATAGTGAGCGATCTCACCCTCGAGGTTCAGCTCATGAAGCTCGAGGCGTTCGGAGTGCTGCCGTTGATCGACGCGCTGGTCACGAGCGAGGAGGTCCCGCTCGACAAGCCGGCCTCTGCGATCTTCGAGCTCGGCATGGCGCGCCTCGGCGCGGTCGTGGACGCGTGCGTGATGGTCGGTGATCACGACGACAAGGACGGGGAGGGGGCTCGCCGCCTCGGTATCCCGTATTTCAAGATCGCGAAGGACGACATCCTGGGCGACGGCTTCGATGTGCTCGCGAAGGAGCTCGGCCTCCGCGCGGGCGCGCCCGACGCTGTCAAGAGAGAGCTCGGCGTGCTTGGGACCGCGCTCGGCGCTCCGAGCTGGGTCCAGGGCCCTGGTGGCAACATCTCGATCAAGGCTGACGGCGTGCTCTGGGTGAAGGCGAGCGGCAAGCGGCTCGCGGATGTCGCTGCGCTGGACGGACACGCGCGCGTCGATCTCGGCGATGCGACCCGTGCGCTCGCGGGCGATGCAGGGGCCGACGTCCGCGTCTTCGCTGGGGTGCCGCGTCCTTCGCTGGAGACGTATTTTCACGCGCTCGGTCCGGCTGTCGTGGCGCACACGCATGCGGTGTCCGTCCTTCTCGCGGCTTGCGCGACCACGCTTCCGGACGAGCTCGGGCTCACGGTGGTCCCATACGAGCCGCCCGGCAAGGGGCTCGCGCTCGCCGTCTCGCGCGTTCGCGCCTTGGCAGGGGAATCACAGGCCGTGCTCCTCGCATCGCACGGCTTGCTGGTCTACGCCGCAGACACGGCGGAGGCCATCGCGCGGAGCACCGAGATCGCTGCGCGTTGCTGCGAGATCTTCGGGGTCTCGCTCGCCACGTTCGACGCGCAGCTCGCCAGTTACCTGACCGCGGAGCCTGTCGCTGTGCTGGGCGGCTTCGCGCAGGCGCTCCCTGCTCGTGCGCATGGCGGTCGCTATCTGTTCCCCGACGCGGTCGTCTACGCAAGCATCGCGCGCGTCGCGAGCAGCGCCATCGACCGTTTGCCAGCCTCGCTTGCCGCGCTCGGACGTGCGGTCGTCGCGGTCGACGGCGACCACCAGCGCGTCGCGTTCGCGCACACGCGCGTGTCACTGCAGGCGTGCGTCGAGGTCCTCGCGGCGCACGACTGGGTGGAGGACGTCCTTGTCACGCGCGGAATCGCGAGCTACCTCCACGAGGACGAGCCCGCCAAGATCCTCGATCTCCCCTCCGAAAAATATCGGATGCAGATCTCCTGAAAAGACGGACCCACGATGCTCATCTTCATTCCCATGGCAGGCTTCGGCGACCGCTACCTGCGCGCCGGCTACCGCGAACCGAAGCCGCTCATCCCCGTGGACGGCGTTCCGATGATCGAGCGCGTCGTCGACAGCTTCCGCTCGCCCGGCGCGCCAGCACCGAAATTTCTCTTCACGATCAATCGCCAGCACTCCGAGCTGCCGGCGGTGCGGGCAACGCTCGAGCGCGTCGCGCCAGGCTCGCCGGTGATCGTGATCGATCCGCACAAGGACGGGCCGGTCCGCACCCTGATCGACTGCGAGCAGCACCTCCCCGACGACGAGGACATTCTCCTCAACTACTGCGACTTCGGTGTCGATTGGTCGTTCGAAGACTTCCGGGCGTGGATCGCGCAGCACGGCTGGGACGGCGCGATGACCGCGTACAAGGGCTTCCACCCGCATTCGCTCGGCCCCACGCTCTACGCTTACATGCGGAACGACGGTGAGCGCGTCACCGAGATCCGCGAGAAGCACCACTTCACGAACAACAAGTTCGACGAGTTCGCGTCGAGCGGCCTCTACTATTTCAAGAGCGGCGCGGCGATGAAGCGCATCGCACACGAGCTCGTGAAGCGAGGCGATCGCGTCAACGGCGAGTTCTACGTGAGCATGATGATGCAGATGCTCATCGAGGAGGGCGGCAACGTCGGCGTCCACGCGCTCACGCATTTCTACCAGTGGGGGACGCCCGAAGATCTCCGCGACTTCGAGTCGTGGCTCGTCGCGATGCGGCGGTTCCCCACGTTCGCCGCCGAGGCCGCGGGATCGCCCTCCCGCGCGGTGCAGGTGATCCCGATGGCGGGCCGTGGCCAGCGCTTCGTCGATCAGGGCTACGCCGAGCCCAAGCCGTTCATCCCGGTCGGTGGCGCGCCGATGATCGCGCGCGCGCTCGAATGCCTGCCGAAGCCGGCAGGTGGCTCACGGAATCTGATCGTGCAACGCGAGCACTCGGAGAGCCCCCGCTTCCAGGGAATCGCCGAGTCGCTGGGCAGCCGCGTCATCACCGTCGACGTGGTGACCCAAGGCCAGGCGTGCACGGCGCTGATCGGGCTCGACGGCGTGAGCCCAGACGTACCGGTCCTGTTCGCCCCGTGCGACGCAGGTTACACGTACGATCCTGTGACGCGCCGCGAGCTCGAGGACCTTGGCGAGTATGACGCGATCGTCTGGACCGCACGCGGACACCTCCCCGCGATCTGGCGTCCGCAGATGTACGGCTGGGTGGCGGTCAAGGACAGGCGCGTGCTTCGTGCGGCCGTGAAGCAGGTCGTCCCGGACGCCGACCCTTCCGCGCAAGAGGTGATGACCGGAACGTTCTGGTTCCGCGACGCTGCAACGTTCCGACGCGAGGAGGCCGCGATGGAGAAGGATGACGATCGCGTGAACGGTGAGTTCTACATCGACACCATCATCAAGCGCATGGTGTCGAAGGGCGCGAAGGTCGCTGCGTTCACGGTCGACAAGTACATCCCGTGGGGAACCCCCGAGGAGCTCCGCACCTTCGACTACTACGCCGAAGTAACGCGCCTCTTCGCGAAGGGAGTGAAGCTGTGAACCTGTCGATTGTGGTGCCTTGCTACAACGAGGCGGCGAACCTGCCGTCGCTCATCTCGCGATTCACCGAGATTCACACGCCGGGGAGCGACTGGGAGCTCCTCTTGGTCGACAACGGGAGCAAGGACGACACCGCCGCGGTGCTCGAGCGCGAGCTAGGCGATCCCACGCGTTCGTTCATCCGCGTCGTCACTGTCCCATCGCCGAACGTCGGATACGGACATGGGATCATGAGCGGGCTGCGCGCCGCGAAGGGCGACGTGCTCGCCTGGACTCACGCGGATGGCCAGACGCCGCCGAGCGACGTCCTCCGCGCGTTCGACGTGCTCGCGGGCAGCAAGAATCCCGCGCGGACGTTCGTGAAAGGCCGCCGCAGGAACCGGCCCGTGAAGGACGTGCTCTTCACCGCGGGCATGCAAGCCTTCGCGACCGCGATCCTCTGGGAGTCGCTCGCAGACATCAACGGCCAGCCGAAGGTCTTCCCGCGCGCGCTGCTCGATCTCGCGGTGGCCCCGCCAATCGATCTGTCTCTGGATCTCTACTTCCTCTACCTCGCGCGCACCGAGCGCTTCGATGTGCAGTCCATCGACGTCCACTTCGGCGATCGCGAGCACGGTGAGTCGAAGTGGGCATTCAACTGGCGTTCCAAGGCGCGCAACATTGCCCGCTCCGTCAAGTTCATGAGCGCGCTCCGGCGGGGAGCAGACTACCCGCGCGCCTGAGAAGGCGAGTCCGTGGTAGACGGGTGGCGTGAACAGCCGCGCGCTCAGGGCGCTTGACCCTATCCTCGGCACGCTCGGCGTGGTGATCGGGATCCCGTCACTCCTGTACCCGTTCGGTCGTGATCAGGGCCTCTACTACTACGTGGGGCGCGAGTGGGTGTTGCGCGGGTCCATTCCCTACCGCGACGTCCTCGATCACAAGACGCCAGGCCTCTACTACCTCCACGCCCTCAGCGTGTTCCTCTTCGGCGAGCAAATGTGGGGCATCCGGGTGTTCGAGCTCTTCTGCGTCGTCGCCCTCGGAGTCCTCGCCGGAGCGCTCACCGCGCGTCGCGGGGAGCCCGTTCGTGCAGGTGTGCGCGGCGCGGCCATTCTGGCGGCAAGCGTCGTCTACTTCGGATACTTCGACTTCTGGAACACCGCGCAGAGCGAGCTCTGGTACGGGACGCTTGGCGTCGCGAGCATCTGGGCCGCAGTCCGGCTGAAGTCCGAGTCGCGCGCGGCGCTCGCGTCGGGAGCGTTCGCGGGCGCGGCAGTGATCTTCAAGCCACCGGCGATCTGGATGGTGCTGGTCGCCGTGAGCTTGCTGATCGGCCGTTCACGCGTTCCCGGCGCGCCGCTCATCGGTCGCTTGAAGGCAGCCCTTCCGCCGTTGCTCCGGTTCGGTCTGACCTCGGCGCTCGTGCCCGCGATGACGTTCGCTTACTTCGGCGCGAAGGGCGCGCTTCCCGCGATGTTCGACATCGTCGTTGGCGCCAACGCCTACTACGTGAAGCACGAACAAGGCGACTCGCCATGGGGCGGACTCTTCATCTATCACTGGTGCTTCTTCCCGCTGGTGCCGGTCCTGTTGGTGGTCCTCGTGGTCGCGCTCGTCCGGTCCCGGCGCTCCGGCGACCGCGAAACCTTCTCCCGTTATGGGCTGGCCGCGGTCGTGACGGCAACGGGCTACGCGGCCGTCGTGATGCAGGGGAAGTACTACCTGCTCCACTGGGGTGTCATGGTCCCGGCGTGGACGATGATCAGCGCGAACGCTGCACGGAGCTGGTCGGAGCTGCTCTCGAAGCGTGGTCGGGCGTGGGCGTTCGCGCCAACCTTCACGGCGCAGCTCGTCGGGCTGTGGTGCATGGCGATGATCTCCTGCGAAGGACCGAACATGTGGCGGCTCGGCGTTGTCCATGGCTATCGCTGGAAGATTGGCCAGGAGAGCCGCGAGCTCTTCACCGATCACTTCCAGTGGCCAGGTCTCGGCTTCCATTACAGGACCAGCGAGCGCGCAGGAGACTGGCTTCGCGAGCACACGACGCCAGATGAAACCATCACGGTCCGAGGCTTCCAGCCGGAGGTCTACGCCGTCGCGCGTCGTCGCCATCGTGGCCGCTTCTTCTGGACAACGTTCCTCTGCAACCCCGCGAGGGCGTATCGCCGCGAGGAGTGGCTGAAGGAGGACCTCGATGCGATCGCCGCGCATCCACCGAAGTACGTCGTGGCGCTCACGGGGATCCACGGCGGCCCGGATTCCGCCGAGTACTTCGACGCTCTTGGCTGGAAGACCACGATCGTGATGGATGAGTTCACGATCATGGAGCATCCTGCGCAGCTTGCAAAACCTGTCGCTCCGTGAAACGAGTTCAGGATGAGGCAAGCTTCCTCACGGCGTTCTGCGGCGCTCGTATGCGTTCTCGGGATCGTCGCGTGCACCACCAGCCATGCGGGGGGTGACGCGAGCGAGGCCGCCGAGAACGCCGGGTCTTCTGGCATCCCAGGGCCGCTGGGAGATATCGACGGCGTCCCCACGAGTGCATCGTGTGTCCTTCCCGACGCGCCGCCGAATCCCGTGAAGTCGGTCCGCGTGGCACGCGCGCTCACCTTCACGCGTCCCACGAGCCTCGCGATCGCCGCGGGCGGCCGCACGTTCGTCGTGGAGCAGCAGGGTCGCATCAAGACGTTCTCGGGTGACGACGCGACCACCGCCACCACCACGCTCGACATCGCGTCGCGCGTGAAGTCGGACGACATCGAGTCGGGCCTCCTCGGCATCGCGCTGTCTCCGAAGTTCGCGACAACGGGAGAGCTCTTTTACACGTTCATCACGAACGAGAGCGGCAACGAGTCCTGGGCGCTCGAGCGCGTGAAGACGGACGGCGCGGTCGCGGACCCGAGCACCATCGAGCGCGTCCTCACCATTCCCGACTATCATGGCCACCTCTACGGCGCGTGGATCGCATTCGGCGCTGATGGGATGTTGTATGCGTCCACCGGTGAGGGTGACGAATCCGAGCAGAGCTACCGCGCGCAGAACAAGGGCGACCTGCACGGAAAGCTGCTCCGGATCGACGTGCTGGGTGCGCGACCTTACACCGTGCCTGCCGACAACCCGTTCGTGGGCGTGCCCGGGGTGCGGCCCGAGCTCTGGGCGTACGGGTTCCGCAATCCGTGGAAGTTCGGCTTCGACTCGAAGGACGGCACGCTGTTCGTCTCCGACGTCGGCGCGTACACCCGCGAGGAGGTGAACGTCGTCGCCAAGGGAAAGAACTACGGCTGGAACGTGATGGAGGGCACGACGTGCTTCAACGCGGACACGTGCGATGCGTCGCAGATCGTGCCGCCCGCGTTCGAGTACCAGCACAACGAGTCCCTCGCGGTCGTCGCGGGTGTGGTGTACCGCGGCACCAAGATCCCGTCGCTCGAGGGCGCGTTCATCCATGCCGACTGGGCGATGAACTGGATTCGTGCTCTCGACCGGCAGGCGGACGGAACGTGGAAGACGCGCTTTTTGGACTGGGGGCGCTGGACGTCCGGCTTTGCCGAGGACCCCGTGTCGCGCGAGCTGTCACTCGTGGATTTCGTCGACGGTGGCGTGTACCGGCTCGAGGCGAACGCCGTGACGCCGATGCCGCCCACGCTGAGCGCCACGGGCTGCGGAGACGCGACCGATCTCTCGAAGGCGGCGAAGGGCTTTCTCGCCTACGACGTGAACATGCCGCTCTGGTCCGACGGTGCGGACAAGCGGCGCTTCTTCGCGCTGCCAGTGGGCGGACAGATCACCGTTCGCGAGCACGGGGCCTTCGACCTGCCTCCCGGGAGCGTCGCGTTCAAGAGCTTCTCGCTTGCAGGCAAGCCGATCGAGGTGCGCTTGCTCGTGCACCACAAGAGCGGCGAGTGGGCAGGCTACAGCTACATGGTCCGCGACGACGGCAGTGACGCAGATCTCGTCCCGGAGACAACGGACAAGAAGGTCGGCAATCAGACGTGGACCTATCCGGGACGCTCGCAGTGCTTCGGGTGTCACAACAACAACGAGCACCGGACGCTGGGGCTGGAGACCGCGCAGCTCAACATGGGCTCGCCGAACCAGCTCGACGTGCTGTCCCGCGCGAACGCATTCGATCCGGTCCAAGAGCCCGCGAGCGCACTGCCGCGCCTCGCGAAGCGCGAAGATCCCGACAGCGACGAGTGGACGCGCGCGTACCTGCACGCCAACTGCGGAGTATGCCATCGCTCGCCGGGCATCCTCATCTCCGGGATGGACATGCGCTACTGGACCTCGTTCGCGGACATGCGCCTCTGCAGGCCGCCGCTCGCGAGCCGCTACGGTGCAAAGGGCGACGTCTTCCAGCCAGGAGCCCCCGACGACAGCGTGCTCCTGACACGCGTCTCCCGCCGCGGCTCGGGTCAGATGCCGCCGCTCGCCTCCCACTCCGCGGACACGCTCGCCGTGAATCGCATCCACGACTGGATCGCGCGCACGAAGACGTGCCCCTGAATCTGTGGAGCTATTCGGTCTTCAGCTCGCGCGATGACGAGAGCGAGAACAGGCCCCACATCACGATGGGCGGAAGCACGGACGCCGCGCGGTCGACCACCACCGCCACCGCCGCGGTGGAGGGATCTGCGCCGCCAAGGGCCACGAGCATCGACGTGGCCGTGACGCCCACGGCGCCCTCCGGGAAGGGAGGATCGAGAGGACCGCGCGCGTGCTTCTGACAACGGGTATGGGCAGACACTTCGCGGATGTCGTCACGGGAGATGACGTGGCGAACGGGAAGCCTGCGCCCGACGGCTATCGACGCATCGTCACCGAGCACGCGCTCGACCCGAAGAGCGCGCTCGTGATCGAGGACGTGGCATGTCTGCTGCCGCCGCAGGCGTGGATGCCGTGATGGTGCATGCAACAGCGCCGCTCTCCGCCGTCGCTGGCCACGTTCGCCACGCTCGCGGACCTCTGCGCGGCCCTCGCGGCGGGCTGAGCATGGCGAACGCGCGCGGCTCGCTGATTTAGCGCGGGCCTCTGCCGCCCGCGCCGCCGTCTGCGTTGCAGGCTGCGATCTCGGGGATGATGAGCACCGGCCGGAGGTCGTCGGGGGGCACGTCGGCCAGCGTGGCCATGGCCTTGGCGCACTCGTTCTCCGCCGCCAGCGTGATCGCCACGCCCACGGTACCGTTCAATCGCTGAAGCTCCTCTTCGCCGGTGATCTCGCGCCGCGCGTTCTGGCCATCCGAAAGCACCTTGAGCGCGGCCAGGAAATGCGTGCGCGCGGGCGCGAACTGCTTCTGTCCGAGCTCGGCCCAGCCGAGGCCCAGGTTGCCCTCGATGGGCGAGATCGGGAGCAGGCTCGTGAAGCGCTCGATGGCGACGCTCGTGTCGCCGTTCTGGAGCGCGAACTGCGCGGACCGCAGCGCGAGCGTCGGGTGGTTCTCGGACCGCGATGCCCGTGCCATGTACTCCTTGCCGCGGCTCACGTTCCGTAGCGACATCTCGTACTCGGCGCGGTACGCGTCCACCTGGCCGCGGTTCGCCTCGAGGTCCTGCATCACCCGCTCGGGATCCGCATTGTCGGGTACGCCGTCGTCCTCGATGGGGCCGAACATGGCCTGGCCACGGGTCTTCCCACGCGCGGCATAGGTGAGGGAAATGCGGAAGCGGATGGCAGGCACATTCAGCAGCGGCAAGCGATCCTGTCGCAAGGCGCCGGGGTACACGTTCGGTGCGAACTTGTCCTTGAGGGCGCCAAGATCGATCTCGAAGGTGGACCACGCGCCACGCGGCCCGGGGATGACGACGTAGCGCGACCCTTCGGCGAGTCGGCCTTCGCCGGGCTCACCGCCCAGCAGCGCGAAGACGCGCTCCGAGCCGATGTACAGCATCACGCCGTACCGCTCGTCGAAGGCAGGTGCGCGGTTGGCGTCGGGAGGAGGGAAGGCGGAGATGCGCACGCGCCCGCGGTAGAACGCGCTCTCCAGCGATACCTGGATGACGTGGTCTTGCGCCGTGGCGTCGCCTTGTCGCGTGCGCGGTCCGGCCGTGGCCGCTGCGAAGCAGGTGGGCAAGATGGTGCAGAACTGGTGCCTGCGCGCCTCGGCGATCTGTTCGTCCGGATCCAGCGACAGCACGATCCCTGCGTGTTCGTCGTTGACGGCCGCGAATGCGCCGGGGCTTCCGTCCTCGGTCACGAACCAGAACGTGGGCACGCCGTTCGCGATGTCCCAGTAGCGGAACGTGGGATTGGGGATCGCGTCGGGTGCGCGCTGCGACTTGTCCGCGCGGATCACGACGGTGCTGCGGGCGTCAGAGCCGACGTCGGTAACGGTGACGCGTGCGCCGGAGATCGCATCGAACTCGGAGGAACGATGGAGCGCCGAGATCGAGAATACGTCGGCCGCGCCAGGCGGAAGCTCGTGCGGGCCCTTGTCGATGCGCCACGGCAGCGGCTGGAAGTTCAGGCCCTGCACCCAGAAGCGTGGAGACACGGTCCGCCCCGTATTGTTCGTGAGCTTCACGTCCACGCGGATCGCGCGCTCGTCCATCGTGCGGATGGGACTCTGTATGACCATCCCGAGATCGTCGGCGTGCGCCCTTCCGAAGGCGATGCCGAAGACGATGAGCGCGCCGACGGCAGCGGCGGCAGCGAGCACGCGTCGTCGGGGAAATGGCAGCGAAGGGAGCTCTTTCGGCGGATTCGAGATCAGGTCGATCGCGAAGGGAAAGAAGTTGAAGAACCAGTAGGACGAGAGGCTCCGGTAGTTGAAGAAGAACGCGATGCTGGGTGCGATCCAGATCAGGTTCTTGTAGCGACGCTCCCTGGCGATCACTGCGATGAGCGCCACGTATACGCCCCAGAAGGCGACCGCGAACGCCCACTTCGGAAGAGCCAGGCCGGACTGGAAGACGAACGCGGAGGGACCGGCGCCGAACGGCACCATGTCGCGCAGGAGTGACTCCACGATGCCGTGGACCCAATCAGCGGGACCCCAGATCACGAATGGCAAGTTGAACGCGAGCGCGACTGCGGCTGTCACACCGAAGAACCGCGGCAGCGTCCATCTGCGCTCTTCTTTGGGGCACTCGTGCCAGAGGCGCACCAGGATGAACGGCGCGATGAGCCACGCGTGTTGCTTGCACGCGCACGCCAGGCCGAAGAAGAGCGCGGGTGCCCACTTCCGTCCCCACGTCGCGACCGCGGCGCAAAGGAACAGCGCCCAGATCGAGTCCGTCACACCACCAAGCGCAAAGCCGAGGAAATCCGGGTTCGCGACGAACGGGAGAAGGACGATCGCCCGGAGAGCCTTCGGTGTCCGGAAGTAGAGAATGCCCACGCACCCGACCACCGCGGCCGCATAGACGATGCGCGAATCCACATGAAGCGCGACGAACGGGACGAGCACGAGAAACGAGAGGCTTGGATATGCGAGCTTGTCGGACAGTCCGCCGTCACGCAGCGGTGTCTGGAGATCGCTCGGCAGATGATGGAGAGAGTAAGCGCCGTAGAGCGACTCGGCGTACGGGTTGCGGCCGCGCAAGAGGATGCGCGCGGCGTTGTCCATGAAGGCGTGGGCATCCGTGAGCCATCCATAGGGCGTGCGCGCGCGCGAAAGCGCGTCAGCGACGGAGTACGAGACGACGAAGAACGCGAAGAACGCGAACGCGGCACGACCGCGGAACGCGAACGAGGCGCGGCTGGAGACGCTCATCACCATCGCGCAGATCCCGAGCCCGTATCCGGTCACGTAGAGTGCGATGGCGGTGAGGCTGTCGCGAGGCAGCCCAAGCTGCTCGATGTTGAGCGCGTACTTCCAGGAGAGCGCACCGAACACGAGCCACAGGATGCGGCCGTAGATCTCGCCGGGCGATTTCGCGGTCGCCTCGTCCACTAGCGCTTCACTTGTTCTTCCTGGAGAGGTGCTGCTTCACGGCGTTCTGGATCGCCCCGCTGACGTCGCGGCTCTTCTCGAGCTTCTTCAGGTCCGACTCGCGCATGAACGAGACCAGACGCGAGCCAAACACGAACGGCGTACGTGGGTTCGAAACCAGGTTCAGCTTCACCTGGTAGGCGCGCGTCCAGTCGCGGTCGCTCGCGATGATGCGGAGCACGTCCTCCGACGTGTTGCGGTTGGCGCTGATGCGCGTGACCTCGTTCTCGTTCATGCCGGGCGCCTTGATGGCGGCCTCGCGGACGATGGGGTTCGGATCGCGGATGGCGAGCATGCGATCCTTCGAGTCCCCGAGGAGCGCACGGCGCACCTTCGCGCTGGTGTTCATCTCCTGGAAGGTGAGCACGCGCTGGACCTGGGTCTCCTTGACCTTCTCCTCGCCCGTCTCCTCGTCGATCTCGTGCGTGTCCTCGTCGGTCGTCTTGTCGGACGCGGCGATCTCCTCGGCCTTCGCGAAGATGACGTCGTCGTAGGTGCGATCCTCGCTCGGCTCGGCGATGAGCTCGCCCTGGATCGCGGCGACGGCCTGCGCGAAGCCCGGGATGTTGAGCGTCATGTTGTTGCGCGCGGCGAGCTCGATCATGCGATCGGCGGTGCTCATGCGCGTCGCCTTGTTCATGTACAAGTTCTCGATGATCTCACCGCAGCGGAGCAAGCGCTCCTCGTTCGTGGAGATGAGCTCCGCGACGGCCTCGCTTGCATGCTTTGCGAGCTCCGCGACCGTGAGGTCGTGAAGGCGCGGGTGCATGATCACACGCTGAGCGATCTCGGGATTCGTCGCGTAGAACGGGGCTATCGCGTGGAGGGCACCAGGGTGCAGGTCGGACGCGAGCGCGCCGTTCAGCACCGGCATCGGCAGCTTCGCGAGCGAGGTGCGCGCCGTCTCCGCGAGCGCGTCGTTCCCGAGCGAGATCACGACGCACACCGACAACGCTTCGTTCGGCTTCAGACCGGGCGCGATCGCCCTCGCGGCGAGGTTGCGCAGCGGCGGCGGGCCCGCCGGGTCAAGCAGCTTCTGGGCGACCGGCGACAACGTCGTTACGTCGATCGTGAACTGGTCGGGAGGTGATGCTTGGGGTTCAGACATGGGCCAACACCTACTTATCGCGTTTTCGGGGGTGCGCGCCGGAGAAAAAAGCGCTTCCGAGAGGGCGAAACGTGGTTACTCTGGACTCGTTGCGGTGTCTGCATTGTGTGCAGCCAGCGCTCCACTTGAGGCGTGAGTCCATCTAGCCAGGGACACTGGAGCAAGCGAGCAAACGATGGGAGTAGTGAACTTCATCCAGAACGGCGTCCGCGAAATGATGATCGCGCGGCCGGATCCTTACAAGCAGCTCATCATCTACAAGCATCCGAACCAGAACATCCCGATGTACTCGCAGCTCACCGTCGACATGGACGAGTGCGCGGTGTTCTTCCGGGACGGACGCCTCGGTGGACAAGGTGGACCGCAGACGGCGATCTTCCCGCCCGGTCGCCATACGCTGCAGACCCAGAACCTCCCCATCCTGAACCAGTTCGTGCAGGGCTTCACGGGCGGCAACGTGTTCATCGCGGAGGTGTTCTTCATCAAGACCACCCCGGTCCGCGGCGTGACCATGGGCGGCACTGTCGGTGAGTTCGAGGACCCGAAGACCAACATCCAGGTGCCGCTGCGCATCTTCGGTGAGTTCTCCGTCGTGGTCACGGACCCGGCGCGCTTCATCATCGACTACGCGGGTCAGGCCGGTCAGGGCGACAACGAGAGCGTCCTCAAGATCGTGCGCGACAAGTTCATGATGAGCGTGTCCACCGTCATGAGTGAGCTGTGCGAGGCCGACACCAAGGGCCTCATGAGCGTGCTGAACAAGCGCGAGCAGCTCGCACAGGCGTTCATCGCCCGCGCGCCGAGCCTGAACGACATCGGCGTGCGCATCCTCGAAGTCACGCGCATCGAGCCGAACGTCCCGGACGAGTTCCTCGAGGAGCTTCGTGAGGCCCAGCGTGAGCTCGCCGATGCGAAGCGCGAGGTGAAGAAGAAGCAGATCGCTATCGAAGGAGCGGCCGCCGATGCCGCCGCCAAGCAGTACGAGCTCGATCAGAAGTACGGTCAGGACGCGCGCTACGTGCAGAACCTCGCGGGCAGCTATCAGGGCTTCGCCGCGGGTCAGGCCATGATCGGCGCCGGGCAGGGCATGGCGGACCACGGCGTGGGCGGCGGCATCGCCGGCGCCGGGATGCAGATGGCCGTGGGCATGAACATGGGAAATCAGATGGCGGGCGGAATGATGGGCCATCCAGCTGGCCCCGGTGCTCCGGTCGCGGGCGGCGCAGCTCCGCAGTTCAGTCCCGGCGGCGTGCTCGTGGTGTGCACGCAGTGCCAGGCCAAGCAGCCCGGCGGGAAGTTCTGCGCGGAGTGCGGCACGCCGCTCGCGCAGCCCAAGAAGTACTGCATCGGCTGCGGCGCGGAGCTCCTACCAGCGGCGAAGTTCTGCGCAGGGTGCGGCTCCCGTGCTGGTGCGCCTGCTGGTGGTCCCATCAGCGGCGCTGGCCCTGCTCCCGGCGGTTGACGGATAGACCTTGGCCAAGCAGCGAATCCTGCTCGTAGACGCTGATCCTCGGAGCGTCCGTGTCCTCGAAGTGAGCCTGCGTCAGGCAGGCTACAACGTGACCACGGCGACTGAAGGAGAGGCTGCGCTCGACATGGTCTCGCACCAGCAGCCAGATCTCGTCATCTGCGATACCCGGTTGCCGAAGATGGACGGCTATGCGTTCGTGCGCGCGCTGAAGAAGCAGCCGGACACGCGCACGATCCCGGTCGTGTTCCTCGCGAATCAGAAGAGCGTCGAGGACAAGATCCGTGGGCTCGAGCTGGGCGTGGAGGACTACCTCACGAAGCCTATCTTCGTGCGCGAGCTGCTCGCACGTGTGTCGCTCATCTTCGCGCGTCGTACCCAAGAGAGCATGGCGCGCGTGCAGCTCGGCGGCGGCAAGACGCACTTCGCCGGCACGATCCGCGAGCTCACCGTCATCGATCTCCTGCAGACATTCGAGGTCTCGCGCAAGAGCGGCACCATTCACCTCCAGAACGGCAAGCACGCCGCGCACATCTACTTCCGCGACGGCAAGGCGGTGGACGCGGAGGTCGGGCTCCTGCGCGGCGAAGAGGCGATCTATCGCGTGCTCGTCTGGAGTGACGCCGACTTCGAGGTCGACTTCGACACGCCCCAGAACGAGGACATCGTCGTCGGCTCCACGCAGGCCGTGCTGATGGAGGGCATGCGGCGCGTCGACGAATGGGGTCGCGTGTCGGAGGAGCTCCCGCCGCTCGCGACAGTGCTGGAGCTCGACAACGAGCTGCTTGTCCAGCGCCTCTCGGAGATCCCCGACGAGCTGAACGGCATCCTGCGGCTCTTCGATGGCAAGCGAACGATCCTGGAGATCGTGGACGAGTCACCCTTCGAGGACATCTCCACGCTCTCGACGATCGCAAAGCTCTTCTTCGAGGGGCTGCTGACGAAAACGAAGGAGCCCGCGCACGTGGAGGCGGTGGTCCCCTCCACGGAGACCTCCCAGGTCACACGGCTGCCCACCGCGCCCGTCGGTACGCCCGCCGAGCCCGTGGTCCCCGAGTCCGAGCGTGACGTCGGGCTCGACAGCGCGAGCGACCGCACAGGCGACAGCGGGCGCGACAGTACCAGTGACAGCGGGCGCGCAACGCCAGAGCAGCCAGTGCCCTCGCGCACGCGCACTTCTTCGCCCGACGACAACCGTCCGTCGTTCACGAAGACGCTGGTGATGCCGACGGCCGCCTCCGTTCCCACGGTGCCCGTGCCCACCGAGCCCGGTACGGATGCGCGGCGCTCGGAGCCCGACGTGGTGCTGGGCTCTCCCGCGAACGCAGATCCGTTCGGCGCCACCGCGCGCGAGCCCAAGTACATTCCTGCCGGCCAGAAGACCATGCCGATGGCGGTCGTCACGTTTCCGGAAGCAAAGCCGGTTCCGGGCGGTGACACGCTGTCGCCGCTCGCCGAGTCGAAGCGCGAAGGCAGCAATGCAGTCGTGGCGGAAGCGGCCACGGCCTCACGCGACTCCAACTCGAAGACGCCCTTCGCAAATCGCGTCGACGAAGAGCTCGTCTTCGAGAAGGCCCCACGCAGCCTGTCCTTCCATCCGCCGCCGCCCACGTCGAACGACGACGTGACGGATCACGCCGTCCAACCGCACAAGCCAGTGCGCGTGGCGCGTGATGCTGATCACGAGCCGGACGAGCACGACGAGCCAAAACTTCGAGTCTCCGGCGCGCGCACGGTCTGGATCGGCGCGTTCGTGGTGGTGATGGTGGTGCTCGCGCTCATCCTGGGTCGCAGGCTGATCCGCGGCCAGTACGACACGAAGGAAGGCCTCACCGTCATGGAGGGACATGGGACCGAGCCGCCCGCCACTGCCCCCACGCCCCCCAACCTCACGAGCGCGGTTCCGCCGCCGCCTTCAGCGAGTGCTCCACCAGCCATGCTGGATCTGGATGACCCGGTCGACGCGGGCGCGCCGCCGCCCCGCAACCCCACCGCTCCCATCGCCCCCATCGTGATCGACGCGGGGAACGGCCGTGTGCTCGTCGTTCCGCTTCACGGGCCCAACGCCCAGAACCGCGGCGACGCCATGAAGAACAAGGCAGCGCGCGACCTCGAGGGCGGCTTCTTCGTGCGCGCAGCGGACCTCGCGAAGCGCTCCACGGAGGAGACTCCCGCGGACCCCGAGGGCTGGCTCATCCTGGGCGCCGCATACCAGGCGATGGGCCGCGCCGATCTCGCGCGCAGCGCGTACCAGCAGTGCGTGGTGAAGGCGAGCGGCCCACGCTCGAGCGAGTGCCGCGCGTTGCTCGCCGAGTAGTCAGCGGCGGCGCGTGCGCGGGTCGAGGATGCCGTACAGGCCATCTGCCACCATGTTCGAGACGACGATCGCGGCGGACGTGACGATCACGCAGCCCTGCACGAGCGGCCCGTCACGATCCAGGATCGCGGTCACGGACAGCGAGCCCAGTCCGGGCCATCGAAAGAGGCTCTCCGTCACGATGGCGCCGCCGACCAGACCGCCGAGGTCGAGCGCGATCAGCGTCACGAGCGGCAGCGCGACGTTCGCGAGCGCGTGACGTACGACACCGAGCTCCGATGCACCCTTCGCGCGCGCCGTCCGCACGTAGTCGCGCAGTAGCTCCGCGCGCATCTCGTCTCGTACGACGCGCGTGTAGTACGCCGCGCCGAAAAGACCGAGCGTGAGCGCAGGCAGCACGATGCACGTGGCGTGGTCCGCGAACGTCTTTCCGAAGCCGTCGAGCGGCAAGAGATTCAGCCGGTACGCGAGCAACCACTGGAGAAACAAGCCCAGGATGAACGTCGGCGCGCTCACGCCGAGCAGGCTCGCAGTGACGGTGGCGGTGTCGGCCGCGGACCCGCGTCGCTTCGCCGCAAACGCTCCGGCCGATACACCGAAGAGGACCTGCAGGAAGACGGCGACGACGGCGAGCGCGAGAGTGCGCGGCAGCCGTTCGCCCAGGATGGTGAGCACGGGCCTTCGCTGCTGGTAGCTCTTGCCCAGATCCACGTGGAGCGGACCGAGCGTGCCGCAGGTCTTGTGCGCCGCATCCGTGTCGGGCAGCGAGCTCACATGCAGGAGCCGCGAGAGGAACAGGCCATAACGGACGGTCGCCGGGCGATCGAGCCCGAGGTCCTTCTTGATACGCGCGACGTCCTCCGGGCGCGCCTGGGGACCCGCGACCATGCGCGCGGGATCGCTCGGCAGCACGTTCGATGCGATGAACGACAGCGTCACGGCCGCCCACACGACGAACACCACGTACGCGAGCCGCCGGAGCGCAGCCTTCACCATGCCGTCACCATGCCGTCACCTATGATGCTCACGGCCACCTCGGAAGAATGGCTGCAGGTGCGAGCCCTAGCCTGGACAGCGAGGCGCGCGTGCCCTCGCCCGCGCGGTCCAGGTACGAGAACTTCACGTCGTGCGTCCACACCGGATGTGTTCGGTAGTTCTTCACGTACGGCTGATGCACGTCGTAGAAGCGGTAGTAGTGCGTGAACGCCCACGGCGCGTCGTCGCAGATCTGCTTCTGGATGTCGTGGTAGAGCGTCGCGCGCCGGCCGGGATCAAGCTCGTGCTTCGCGCGGTCCATCAGGTCGTCCGCGGTCTTGCTCGCATAGAAGGCGTAGTTCGAGGAGTCCTCGTCGTTGATCGCGCGCGAGTGGAAAAGCGTGTCGGTGAAGTCGCTCGGGTCGGGAAAATCCTGGTTCCAGCCGGCGGGCGCAAACGCAGTCGTCTTCCTGCGGCCGATCAGCGCGAGGTAGGTTGGGTAGTTCACCACGCGCATCTGGATCCGGATGCCGATCTTCGCGAGATCCTGCTCCAGCACTTGCGCCGTGTAGCTCGAGAGCCCCTGCTGATAGAGAGTGTACGGGATGGGGTCCGGATAGCCGCCGGTCCTGGTCGCCGGATCGTACGGGTACCCGGCCTTCTTCATGTGATCGAGCGCGGCGGCGACGTCGTACTTCTGACAGTCCCAGTCGTTTTCGTGGAACGGAACCGCTGGAGGAATGGGCTGGGTCGCAGAGCGCAGCGCTGTGGCCTTCAGCAGGCGGTAGTGCTCGCGATCGATCGCAGAGGCGACCGCGCGTCGCAGCTCCACGTTGTCGAACGGGGGCATCTCCGTGTTCATCATCTCGCCGTTGATCTGTTTGTCGGCCTCGTACTGACCGAACGGTAACCAGCGCGGATCGCTCTGGAAGCGCACCAAGTCGGGCTGCTGGAACTCGCGCAGGATGTCGATCTCTCCGCGCGCCAGCTTGTACTTCTCGGTCATGAAGTTCACGAAGAACGTCATGGACACGCCGTCCAGATGCGGAAGCCCTGGACGGAAGTAGCCAGGGTGGCGGACCAGGTTGATCTCGCGGCCGCGGTCCCAACCCTTCTCGGGGAGCATGAACGGGCCAGCACCGCACGCGTGCCACGTGTCCGAGTAGCGCGCACCGCCGTTCGGACACACCGGCCGAAGCGTATGCATGGCAAGGAGCGGCAGGAACGTCGCGTCGGGCTCGGTGAGATGGAAGGAGACGAGGTACTTGCCTTGGACTCGCACCCCGGACAGCACCTCCGAGGCCTTCGACTGCAGCTCCTTGTAGCCCTCGATCATCGAGAAAAAAGAGCTCATCGGGTTCGGCGTGTCGGGGTGCAGCGCGCGCTCCACGCTCCGTTTCACGTCCGCGGCGGTGAGCTCCTCGCCGGAGTGGAAGTGAATACCCTGGTGCAAGGTGAAGGTGTACGACCTTCCGTCGTCGGACATGCGGAAGCTCTCGGCCAGGTCGGGGACGACCTTGCCTTCGTCGTCGTAGTTGACCAGGCCCGCGAAAACGAGCTCCAGGAGCTCCACAACCAGGCCATCACTTATGTTCGCTGGATCGAACGCGCGGATGTCCGCGAAGCTCGAGAGGTGCAACACGCCGCCGCTGACGGGCGTGGCCTCGCCGTCGTGCGCGGCGGGCATGGGCGCCGCGAGAGACGCATCGCAACCGAGCGTGAGGAAGGCGCCCAGGACCAGCGCGCCGAACAGCCCGCGCGTCGGCCCCGCGAGGGGACTTAACGATCGGTCAGCGCTTCGGCTCGATCGCATCGCGCAGACCCTCCCCGAGCAAGTTGAAGCCGAGCACGCTGGCGAGAATGGTGACGGCCGGCGCGAGGAGGATCCATGGCGCCGCCTGGTAGTAGTCCTGGCCCTCGAACAGCATGTGGCCCCACGTGGGCGTGGGCGGAGAAATGCCCGCGCCGAGGTACGACAGGACGCTCTCCGCGATGATCATCTGCGCGACCGACATGGTGCCCAGCACCAGGAGCAGCGGCGAGACATTGGGCACCACGTGCAGCCAGATGAGGCGAGGGGTGCTCTGGCCCAGGGCGCGCGCCGCCTGCACGAAGTCCAGGCTCCTGATCCCGATCGTCTTCGCGCGGACGATGCGCGCAGTGCCGAGCCACCCCGTGAGGCCGAGCGTGAACAGGATGGTGAGCGGCGTGGTGCGCTCGAACACCACGCCGAGCGTCATGACGAGCAAGAGGAAAGGGAAGGCGAGGATCACGTCCACGATGCGCATGAGCACCACGTCCACGACGGAGCCCTCGAAGAAGCCAGCGATCATGCCGACAAGCGCGCCGACGGCCGTCGCGATCGCCGTGGCGCCAAGGCCGATCGCCAGCGACAAACGCCCTCCGAGCGCGAGGCGGACGAGCTCGTCGCGGTAGATGCGATCGGTGCCCAGCCAGTGCAGCGCAGATGGGCCGAGCGGCGTCTGCTCCTTCGAGATCCCGAACGTGAAATCGGAGGCGAATGGATCGTGCGACGAGACGAGCGGGCCGGCTGCGGAGAACAGCACCAGCACGAGCACGAGCACGAGCCCCGCCTTCGTCTTGCCTTCGCGAAGGACGCGTCGCGAGAGCGATTCGTCGTCCGCGCCCATGCCTAGCGCTTCTTGCCCAGGAACGAGGTGACGGCGTGCGCGAGCTCGGTCGGCGCCTCTTCCGCCACGGCATGTCCGCAGTCGAGAACGGAGAGGCTCGCGCCAGCGATCTCTCGCGACAGCTTGCGCGCGTGCGTGAGCGGGACACGTGTGTCGTTGCGCCCGCACACGATCAGCGTGGGCGCCACGATACGTGGAAGCGCGGCGACCAGAGGGCGCGCGTCCAGCGTACCGCGAAGCGTGGCGTGCGCGGCCTGGCGCGAAGCAGGCGTGTTGAACGCGTCGTAGTAGTGCGACGTCGCGTCTTCGTGTGGCTCGCGCGAGCCCTTGTAGAGCGTGCGCGCGAGATGCATCGAGAAGAGGCGCTTGTTCACCACCTGCTTCATCACCAGGCTTCCGATGATCGGCAACGACATCACGCGCTCCATCGCGTTCTGCGCGTTCTCGTAGACCACCGGTGAGACCAGCACCAGCTTGTGGAGCAAGTCCTTGTGCTCGCCACCGAACATCAGCGCAACGCTCGCACCCATGCCCGCGCCGCACACGGAGACACGGCCGAGGCCGAGCGCGGAGACCAGATCCGCGACGACGCTCGCGAACTCGTGATGGCCGTACGCATAGCGCACGGGATCGGGCTTCTCACTCTCACCGAAGCCGGGAAAATCGGGGACGATCACGCGAAATTGTCTCGCGAGCAAGCCGCGGATTCCTTCGAACGATTCGCGCGTCTGCAAGAACCCGTGAAGCAGGAACACCGGCGCACCTTCGCCGGCCTCGGAGAACCGCACCCGCACCCCGCGCGCGGTGAGATCGCGCACCACGACGGCTTCCCTGGTTTTTGCCGTGTGTTCGTCGCCTGACTGCATCGCCCGGGAGCGGTTTTATCACGTGTTCCATGGATGGGAGACTGTGTGATCTCCGCACACACTTACGGAACTAGACACACTCCATCCAATGGAAACTCTTGAAGCTTTCGAGGTTCAAAAACATGCTTTTGGTAGGACATATTATGTCAGGGCATGGACCTAAGTTGGCGTTTCGCATTCCATTATGGAAAGCCACAAAAAAACGTTCGAGAAAGCGTTGACCCCGTTTCTTTGACTCACGTATGGTCGGCCTCGTTGATACTTCGCCGGCTTGTTTCTGCGAAGAAACATGACCAGGCCAACGTCGTAACCGTGGATGTGAGAACTGGGTTCCGGGTGAAGCTACCCAAAGACCCGAGCGTGGCGCTTGCTGTATGAGCGCACGTTCCCACGGGGGATTGTGAGGGGGATCGTACGCTGTACGAGACGGTCCCCTTTTCGGTGGGCATGCGGGCGCGGCGGTAACGCGTGCCTGTGTGCAGCACCAATCTCACGGCTGCCCGGAAAGACAATCATGTGTCGACGTGTGGGCGAGGCTGCTCCGCACGGAGGCTTCATGAAAAAACGAGCGAAGGTGCGCCCGCGTGGCGCTGACCGAGAGGTCAGCGTGTGCGTGAGGCCTTTGGGAGAACGAGAATGGACACGAAAGACGCGATGGACATGTCCGAGGTGGTGGGGACGGAGACCGAGGGAGCGCTCGCACGGGACACCGTGACGACGACCGAGGAGACTTCGGAGACCTCCGTCACGCGCGAGCAGCGCCGTTCGCGCCGCAAGCGCGACGTCCGCGCGCGCACCATCAGCGTGAAGCGCATGACGAAGCGTGAGCTCGAGATGGGCCGCCTCCTCTACCCGGAGTCGGACGTCGAGAAGCCGAAGTTCCGCGCCGAGTGCATCGGCGCCGAGCGCCCGTGCCCCTTCGTCTCCTGCAAGCACCACCTCTATCTCGACGTGTCCGCCAAGACGGGCGCGATCAAGCTGAATTTCCCCGATCTGGAGGTCTGGGAGATGGTCGAGACCTGCGCGCTGGACGTCGCGGACCGCGGCGGCACGACCCTCGAAGAGGTCGGCGCGATCATGAACCTCACGCGCGAGCGCATCCGCCAGGTCGAAGTGAAGGGCCTCGCGAAGCTCCAGGCGCTCGACGACATGGAAGCTCTCCGCGACTACGTGGACGAGGGCCCCGTGGGCAAGCGCCGCCTCCCGATCCTCAAGGCCGACGTCGAGAAAGAGACCGACGAGGACGAGGACGAGGATGACGACTTCGCCGCCGCGGACGCAGCGGAGGCCGCCAAGGCCGCGCCGATCCCCGAGACCGCCATCGCCGCCGACTTCGACGTGGAAGAGTTCGCGAGCGAAGCCCTGGACGCAGAATGACCGATCGGTCCTCGTCGGACCCCTGACCCGACGAGGCACCTCACCCTACTTCTTGCTTCAAACATTAGACGACGCCTTCGGTGTGCCGCAGCCCACCCCGAGGGCGTTTTCCTTTTGTCTGAGACCGTTCGCGCGGGCTCCGTTGACGCGCGCGCGCGGGCTCGCTACTCCGGCTCCATGGCTGGTGTCGCGCTTCTCTCGGTCTCCGACAAACAGAACCTTCTTCCGTTCGCGAAGCGCCTCGTTGCGCTGGGCTACGAGCTCCTCTCGAGCGGCGGAACCGCAAAATCGCTCGCGGACGCTGGCGTCCCGGTGAGCACGGTAGAGAGCTATACGGGCTCGCCCGAGGTGATGGGCGGCCGCGTGAAGACGCTCCATCCGCGCGTGCACGGCGGCATCCTCGCCCGCGGCGGAACGGATGAAGCGGATCTCGAGCGCATCGGCGCGAAGAAGATCGATCTCGTGATCGTGAACCTGTACCCGTTCGCAAAAACTCTTGCGAATCCTGCGTCTACGACCGAAGAGATCATCGAGAACATCGACATTGGCGGCCCGTCGATGGTGCGCTCCGCGGCGAAGAACCACGCGCGCGTCGGCGTGGTCTGTGATCCCACCGACTACGAGCGCGTCGCCACGGCGCTCGAGAAAACAGGCTCTCTCGACGACGCCCTCCGCATCGAGCTCGCGGCGAAGGCCTTCGCGCACACGGCGGCGTACGACGCAGAGATCGCCGGATACATGAGCGGTGCACGCACCGATAAAAGCGTGCAGTTTCCCCGCTTCTTGCAGCTGCCCTTCGAGCGCGCGTACACGCTTCGCTACGGCGAAAACCCTCATCAGCAGGGCGCGTTCTACACGGATGCGAACGCGAAGCCGGGCTCCATCGCCCGCGCCGAGAGCCTGGGCGCCGGCGGCAAGGAGCTCTCGTTCAACAACCTGGTCGACGTGGACGCCGCCCTCGAGGCCGTGCGCGAGTTCGAGGAGCCCACGGCGGTGGTCGTGAAGCACACGAACCCGTGCGGCGTCGCAACGGCCAAGACCATCCGTGAGGCCTACGTGCATGCGCGCGAGGCGGACTCGCTGTCCGCGTTCGGCGGCATCGTGGCGCTGAACCGCGAGGTGGACGAGGAGACCGCTCGTGCCCTGGCCGAGACCTTCCTGGAATGCGTGATAGCTCCTGCGTTCAGCCCGGCGGCCGTGGAGGTGCTTCGCACGAAGAAGAACCTGCGCGTGCTGTCGGTGGGCTCACTCCTCCCCGCCGACGAGGCCGCGTGGGTCGTGAAGCGCCTGTCGGGCGGCGTGGTCCTGCAGACGCGGGACGCCACGGCGCGCGGTGAGGTCCGAAACGGCAAGGTGCCCACGAAGCGCAAGCCCACGGAGGAAGAGCTCACGGCGCTCGAGCTCGCGTGGAAGGTGTGCAAGCACGTGAAGTCGAATGCGATCGTGCTCGCGCGCGGGGGCGAGACGGTGGGCGTGGGCGCGGGCCAGATGTCCCGCGTGATTTCGGTGCAGATTGCATGTGAAAAAGCGGGTGAGAGATCGAAGGGAAGCGTGCTCGCCTCCGATGCATTTTTCCCGTTTGCGGACGGTCTGCAGGCCGCCGCGAAGGCGGGGATCACCGCGGTCGCGCAGCCGGGCGGCAGCGTGAAGGACGAGGACGTCATTCGCGCCGCGGACGAGGCGGGGCTCGCCATGGTGATGACCGGCGTGCGCCACTTCAGGCACTGAGCGAAGGGAGACGTCGGGGGTGGCAGACGATCCATTCTTTCCGCAGCCGCGCGCGAAGGGCTCTTACCGAGAGCCTGCGCAGCGTGAGCTCGTGGTCACGGAGACGGGGACGGAGCCGGAGGAGAAGGGCGAGGGCAAGGCGAAGGTCGAAGCGAAGGCGGAGATCATGCGCCCGCTTCATCCGGAGGAGGTGCCGCCTTCCGTGAAGAAGGAGCCGCCGAGCGACGCCACGATCGATCTGCGGCCCGAGTGCAAGGTCGCGTCGTTCGAGGGCGGCGTGATGCTCTGGGACGGCGGCGTCTTCGGAACACTTCGATAACAAATTTGGCCCACCTGATCCGACTATGACATTCGTCGGTGGCGCGAGGGTTCCTTGTCCCTCGAGGAGAGCTACCAATGTCCATGCACGAGAGCTGCACGGTTTGTGGATCCGCCTTCGAGGTCCAGTTCCGCTATCAGATGGAAGAACGAGACGGTGGGTTCTCGTTCTATTGCTCGCAGGCATGCCATGAGCGTGCGGTGCGCGGCGACGCGCAGACCGGCGTCACGTGCGATGCGTGCGGTAAGCGTTTCTCTGTCGAGCTTGTCTCGCAGATCGTCCGCGTGAAGACCGCGCGACGATACGCCTGCGGCGAGTCGTGTCGCAGTCAGATCCTTGCAGAGGCCAGCGGCGCGCGCCTCTCGTCGTTCGCGACACCTCCGCCGCCCGCGGCGCCGACGTCAGAAGGGGCGCGTGAGAGCAACGTGTTTCCGATCGCAGGCGAGACAGCGGCGCATGGGGCCGTTGCGCTCCCCGCGCTCCCCGCGCTGGACAGCGAGCCCGAGATCGCGACGCCTGCGCCCCGCGTGTCGGACGTGCGCGACCTGTCCCGCGAGCAACGTGACGAACGACCGGAGCCCGCGGTGAACGTGCGCGGCCCGCGGAAGCTCGCCGTGTTCAATCACAAGGGCGGCACCGGCAAGACGACGACGTCCGTCAGCATCGCGGCGGGCCTCGCGCAGAAGGGCGTGAAGGTCCTTCTGGTCGACACGGACTCGCAGGGCAACGTCGGCGTGTCGCTCGGCGTGAAGGCAGAAAAATCGCTCTACCACGTGCTCGTCATGGGCCTCTCGCCGCTACAGGCCGCGATCAACGTACGTCCCAACCTCGACGTGCTCGTGTCGAACGAGACGCTCGCCGCCGCAGAGCTCTATCTCGCCGGACGTCAGAACCGCGACCGGATCCTTCGTGAGCGGCTCGCCGCAACGGCCGATGCGTATGACATCGTCGTCCTCGACTGCTCGCCATCGCTGTCGCTCTTGAACCAGAACTCGCTCGTGTTCGCGGACGGAATCCTGGTCCCGGTCGCGTGCGATTTCCTGTCGCTCGTCGGCGTGCGGCAGGTGATCAAGACGGTGAAGAACGTGAACCAGCACCTGCGTCATCCGGTGCAAATCTTCGGCGTCCTGCCCACGTTCTATGACGCGCGCGCGCGCATCTGTCGCGATGCGGTCGACACGTTGAAGGAGCACTTCGGCGATCGCTGCCTGTCGCCAGTTCGCGCGGCGACCAAGGTGAAGGAAGCACCAGCGCAGGGCAAGACGCTCTTCGAGTACGCGCCCGAGTCGAACGCGGCAGAGGACTACATGGCGGTCGTCGACCGCATCATCGCGGGCGGGCCGGCCGTTGCCGCTGCGCCGGCGAGTGAGCCAGCGCGTCGCGCTGGTACCTGAGTTTCAAGAATCTGGGATCACGAGGAGGATTGTCATGGCACAGAGAGACGAAGGACTCGCCGGCGCGCGCGTTCTGGACCGAGAAGAAGTGGAGAGCGTGCTGAAAGGTGCATTCTACACGCCCGGTGCCGCGGCCCCGGTCGCGAAGGACGAAGGGAAGCCGACTCACTACAAGGTGATCTGCATCTCGATGTACACGAAGGACCTCGAGAAGCTCGACGAGATGGTCGACGCCCTGAAGAAGAAGGGTCTCACCAAGGCGAACCGCAGCGCGCTCATCCGCGCAGCGCTCGATCAGGTCGATCTCGAGCGCGTGCCGAAGGGCATGTAAGCAGAGTGCGTTACGTGCGAGGCGCGGACGCTGGCTGAATGGTCTCGAGATTGTCCCAGAACTCCGCGAGCTCTTCGGGCATGGGCGCCTCCACGACGAGGCGCACGCCCGTGCGCGGATGATTGAAGGCCAGCCGTGCCGCGTGAAGCGCGTGGCGCGGCAGCTCGAGGCGAGCGAAATCCTCCTCCGTGAGCTCGCCATCAGCGCCGCGCGCGAATAGCCGCTCGTCCGGCCCATACAGCTTGTCGCCCACGATCGGCGCGCCCAGCGCTTCCAGATGGATGCGGATCTGGTGCTGCCGTCCGGTCTCCAGATCGCACTGCATCGCCGCGTAGCGACGGTCGCCGCGCGCGCGCACGTCCAGGATGCGGAAGCGCGTCGCCGCGTGGAGCGCGTTGTCGTCGATGCCGAGGCGCATCTTCACGCCGGTGCTGTGTGTGGGATCGAGCTCGATGGACTGCTCGTAGCGAAACGCGCGCGGGTCGTCCGCGTTCCGCGCGAGTCCCTTGGTGCGTTCGAAAGAACCTTCGCCGGGAACACCCCACGTGATCGCGCGGTAACCTTTCTCAACGTCTGCGCGCTCTTCCAGCTGCTTCTTCATCTTGCGATCCGTCTCTGGATCCTTCGCGATGATGAGCGTTCCACTCGTCTCGCGATCGATGCGATGCACCAGCGTGATGAACTGCCCCGGGCGCTCCGCCTCCATCACCTTGATGAGCGTGTTCTTGTAGTAGCGCGCGGTCGGATGCACGGGCAGGCCGGAGGGTTTGTCCACGACCATGAGCCATTCGTCTTCGTAGAGGACGGGCACGTCGGTCGGCACCGAGACCTCGTCCCACGGCGGACGCCAGAGGCACACGAGCTGCTCTGCGAACACGCGGTCGTTCGGGCGAAGTGGCTTGCCGTCCTGACCGAAGGCGCTCGTGCGAATGATCCCCTGCGCGCGCGTGCGGCTGGTGCGCCGGAACTGACTCACCAAGAACACGTCGAGGCGCATTCCCTCCGACTCCCTGGGCACGCGGAACACGGAGAGGATGGAACCCTCTTCGGTGCCGTCGGGGCGGACGGCGTCTATGTGTCTCGCCCGGAGCCTTGTCACAAGGGCCTAATACACCCGTTCGACGACGCTTGAAGGACAAAACCCGCGGTCTCCGCGCGCGGCGTGGTAATGAGCCGCCCCATGGATATCCTCTTCGTGGCGACGGAGATCGCTCCGTACGAGAAGGTCGGCGGACTGGCGGATGTGGTCGCGGCGCTCCCCAAGGCGCTTCGAGGGCTTGGTCACAGGGTGACCGTGGTCCTCCCCAAGACGCCGCGCTTCGACGACGCCGGGCTCCTTCTCGCGCGTCGCCTCACGCCGCTGACGTTCAACTTCGGCGGCGCTGACCACTCGGTCACCTTGTACGACGTGCGCCTCTCTTCCCACGTGGAGCTGATCCTCGTGGAGTCTGGCGCTCTCTTCACGCGCCCAGCGACCTACGGCGAGCGCGGCGAGGACTATCAGGACAACGCGGAGCGCTTCGCGGTCCTCTCGCGTGCGGCTGCGGAGATCGCGCTCGCGCGTCAGGACGGCGGACAGCCCTTCGACATCGTGCACGTGCACGACTGGCCCACGGCGCTCGTGCCCACATATCTCCAGAAGCTCGGCGTCACCGCGAAGTGCATCCTCACGATCCACAACCTGAGCCACCAGGGCATCTTCCCGAAGGACGTGCTCCCGAAGCTCGGGCTCACGTGGGATGCGTTCCACGTCGACGGCATCGAGTTCTACGGCAAGCTGAACCTGCTGAAGCAGGGCATCGTGTCTGCGGACGCGGTCACGACGGTGAGCCCCACGTACGCGCGCGAGATCCAGGACCCGAAGACGGGCGAGCGCCTCGACGGCATCTTGCGCGCGCGTGAGAGCGCGGTGCTCGGCATCCTGAACGGCGTGGATTACGCCGTGTGGAATCCCGCTTCGGACTCCGAGCTCGCGGCGCGTTACGACGCGGAGGACTGCACGAACAAGACGCGGTGCAAGGGCGCGCTGCAGCGTGAGCTCGGGCTCCCGCTCGAGCCCGAGACCCCGCTGGTCGCGTACGTCGGTCGCCTCGCCGCACAGAAGGGGCCTGACCTCCTCGCGCAGGCGCTACCGGAGCTTCTTCGCGGCACGGACGCGCAGTTCATCATCGTCGGGGACGGCGACGCCGCCATCAAGGCCCAGCTCGACGCCGCGTGCGCGAAGTCCGGCGGCCGCGCTGTCGCCACCGGGCATGTGAAGGACGCGGTCGTGCATCGTGTGTTCGCGGGCGCGGACATCGTGGTGGTGCCGAGCCGCTTCGAGCCCTGCGGGCTGGTCCAGATGTACGCGCAGCGCTACGGCGCAGCTCCGGTGGTCCGCAAGACCGGCGGCCTGACGGACACCGTGGTCGACTGCGATTCGAAGCTCGAGACCGGCACCGGGTTCGTCTTCGAAGGCGACGAAGTCGGCGAGCTCGTGGGCGCCGTGGAGCGCGCACTGGCTGCTCGTGTCCTCACCGCGTGGCCGCGCCTCACGCGACGCATCATGCGTCTCGACCGCAGCTGGGATCGCGCCGCGCGCCAGTATGAGCAGCTCTACAAGAGCCTGCTCTCCAGCAGCGCGACCTGACTCCGCTCAGTCCGCGCTGGTGGCGGCGCGTTTTGTGGTCGCTGCGCGTTGCTGATCGACGACGTAGGCGAGCCAGCGCACCTTGAGGAAGATGCGTGTAAGCTGCATCAATTGGTGGGCGACGAACAACACGAACAGCGCGAAGCCGCCCTTGCCGCCGCCCAGTGATGCCGCGAACGAGGCCGCCATGGCGATGCAGAGCGCGTGTCCCGCAAGCTGCGCGCCGAAGTAGAGCGCGGGCGCGAGCCGCTTCCTTCGGAGCGCCGAATACGTCGTTATCGCCGCATCGAGCAGGCCGTTCGTGCGCACGACCGAGACGTACGCGTAGTCCTCCGCCGTGGACAGCGCCCACACGAGCAGCCCGAACGGGATGAAGACCGCGACGGCCCAGTTGAACGCGGCGACCTCACCGTGCGCCTCTGCGCGCGCACCTGCAACCCAGAACGAGAGTGCGACGCCCGCGCCAAGCAAGAGCCAGCGCAGCACACCGAACGTCGCGAACATGGTGAGCATGCGGAAGAAGGAGCGCAGCGCGACGCGGGCCCAGTCCTCCTGCTCGTCCAGGTAGGAGATCGCGCCCGCGAGCGGCACGTGTCCCATGCAGAGCGCGAGCACCGCGACGGTGACGATCAGCGTGGGCAAGAGCGATGTCGCCGGATCGAACCGGTAGACGAGCTCCGTGAGCTCGAGCGCGCCCGCGCGGAAGAGCACCGCGTCGCCGTCCGGATGCTGTCCGTACGCGCGCTCCACGACGCTGCGAACGGGAAGCGCGATGACGAGGGCGAGCGCCGCCTCGAACAGCCAGTAGAAGAGCGACACGCGCAGCAGGCGTGAGGTGCGCGCGACGCTCATGGGCTCACCGACAGCAGCAGTGACTGCGCCCAGAAGAAGGCGCGCTCGAAGCTGCGCGGCGCGCCCTGCGAGCTTCCCTTCGCCGTCGCCATGTGGTTGTTGAGGAAGTTCTGGTCGATGAGGACCGCGTGATCCGGATCGACCACGACATACGCTAGCGGGGCGTCGCCGTCGTAGTGCACGCGGAAATGCGGTCCCTTGCCGTCCCATCGCACGCGTCGCTTCGCGCCGTTCGTGTCGGTGAGCTCGATGTCGACGGGCAGTGACAGCGTGCCGCGCTTGCCGATCAGCGCGGTGCCGCCGTGCCCCTTCGGAGCGCCGCGAGGAACGGTCTCGCGCTTGCCGTCCTTGTCGTAGACGCCGGCCTCGGCGTCCTCATCCCCGGCCACGCTGAGCACCACGTAGTCGAGCCAACCCTTTTCGTTTAGCGCGCGCTCCGCGAAGGCGCGTGCGTCGTCGCCTGCGGTGTCGCCGAGCTCCTGGTAGAAGGTCTCGGGCGTCGGATGCTGGAAGCGCTGTCTGCGCGCATATTTCCCCATCGTCGTCGTGATCGACTCGCCGTACGTGCGCTTCAGGGTCTCCATCACCGCCGCGGTGCGACCGTAGACGAGGCGCCCGTAGTTGAAGCCGGTCGCGAACTCGTCCGCGGGCAGGTTCACTGGATCGTCGTGGACGGCGAAGCGACTGGAGACGGCCTGCACCGCTGTGTCGGACAGGGTGAGATCGAGCATGTCGATCACGGAGGCCTGCCCGTAGTGCTCCGCGAGCGCGTCCTGCTCTGCGAAGCTGTTGAGGCCCTCGTCGAGGAACGGATAGCGGTTCTCGTTCGAGCCGATGAGACCGTAGAACCACTGATGACCGAGCTCGTGGACGGTGACCTCCTCGCCCAGGAGGAAGCCATCGGGTAGCCAGTGCGGTCCGCCGGTGGTGATGAGCGTGGGGTACTCCATGCCGCCGCTCTCGCGCGCGCGGTCCGGCGGATGCACGACTGTGAGCACCGGGTATGGATAGCGTCCGTACTTCGCGCTGAACGCAGGAAGGGACCACGTGATGGACGCGAGCTCGCGCTCCATCGTGTGCTGCATTCCACGCGGGAAAAGAAGGGCAACGGACACGTCGCCGATCTTCCGCTCGGCGCGCTCGAACTGGTCCCATGCGGTGAACGCGAAGTCGTGGATGTCGCCTTGCACGTGGCGCTCGGTGTGTCTTCCGCCCTCGTCCTTTTGCTCGACGATGGGTCCGGTCGCGCCGAGCACGAAGCCCGCGGGCACATCCAGTGTCACGTCGTAGTTGCCATAGTTGGCGTAGAACTCCGTGAGGTGCGTGAACGCGAAATGGGTGAACGTGCCGTTCGGCTCGAGCTTCGCGATCTTCGGGAACCACTGACCGGCGAAGTGGTAGCTGCCCGAAAATCCCGTGCGCTCGACGACGCTAGGCAGCGTGGTGAGGAACTCGACCTCGATTGTGAGCACGCCGCCCTTCTGCACGGGGAAGGGGAGCGGCACGCGGACGTCGGTCTCGTCGCTGTCGCGGCCGCTCGAGATCTCCGCCTTCTGCCAGAGATCTTCGCCGCGCGCGCGGAAGCGGGTCACGTCGATCATGCCCCACGCCGTGACGCCGCCGCCGCCGCGGAACGGACCGACCGGCTCACGCAGGAAGCGCGACCCCACGTTCTTGAACGCGTTCATGTAGAGGTGGACCCAGAGCTCGCGCAGGTCCGCGTTCGTGGAGTTGTGCACGGTGATCGTGCCGGTGCCTGTGATCGTGTGGGCCGTCGCATCGAGCGTGGCGCGCAGCGTGTAGTCGACGGCAGGCCCATCCGCGTGGGCAGGCGTCTCCACGCCCACGTAGGTCTCGTGCGGCTCCGAAGCTGCAGGTGGCGCGGCGGGCGGAGGCAGGTTCGTCGCGTCGCTCTGCGCGCCAGCGAGGCCCGCAAGCCCAAGCGCGCTCGAGAGAAAACCAAACGCCACGATGCCTCGAGCGACGCGCATGTCGGCCCACGCATTAGCACGCGCGCAGGGCACCCGTCCTAGCTGCCGCCAGCGGCATAGAAGTCGGCAGGGAACGACGAATCAGTGCTCGCGAGCGCGAAGAAGTCGTCGATGCCAAGCGTCGATCTCGCAATGCACTCCTCCATGCCCACGCAGTCTGGATCACGGCCCCATAGGCTGTCGTGGGACAGGAACGCGACCTGCCCGTTCGACAGCTCGATAGCGACGGGATCACCCGTGGGTCCTTCGCCGATGATAAGAAATCCGTTCTTGATCGCCTGCCCATCTCGCTTGCCTCGGTTCTTCTCCGGCAACATCGCGAGCGGAAAAAGCGTCAACCGTCCGATCTGTAGCGGCGCCGTGAACGTGCACATGCGCAGCACCGCCACGACCTTGCCCGACACCTTCTTCTGCTTCAGCCACAGCAAAGCCTTCGCATCCACGGTCTTCGGCAGCGCGCCTTCGCATGAACGCGTTTCAGAACCTGCTGGAGCATGGGACGAGGCTATCGCAGCCCGCGCGCTGGCGCACTTCGCGCCCTCCGTTGTGGTCGTCTCCCTGCGGCGCACCCCAAGCATCCGGGACGGCTCGAAGGTGGGTGTCAGAAGAGCGCGAGCTGGGCTCTGGGACGCTCGAAGGTGCTTGGTTCGTCTCTCTTCCAGTCCTCGCGCGCGAGGAGGCCGTGGCGTTCGGCGGTGTTCTTGAAGAGCCTGTCGACCATCTCCGCATAGGCACCTTCGCCTTTTCCGCGCTTGCCGAACTGTGCATTATACATCTTTCCACCGGAGCCCTCGCGCACACGGCGCAGGATCTTCTCCGCGCGGTCCGGGAATGCAGCACGGACGCGCGCCTCGAACACGGGGGCGACGGCGCCTGGCAGCCGCAGGAACACGGCGAACGCATGGGAGGCACCGGCCGCCGCGGCGCGCTCGAGCACCTTCGGGATGTCCTGGTCCGAGAGGCCAGGAATGACAGGCGACACGCTGACGCCCACGGAGATGCCGGCGCTCGCCAGGCGCTCGATGATCGCGAAGCGCCGCGCGGGTGAAGGCGCATACGGCTCGATGGCGCGTGCGTTGTCCGGATTGAAGAAGGGAATGCTCACGCTCACGGTGGCGCGTGCGCGTCGCGTCAGGTCGACGAGGACGTCGATGTCGCGCTCGATCGTGGCGCCCTTCGTGATCACGCCGACGGGATTCTTGTAGAGTGCACACACTTCGAGGCAGGCGCGCGTGAGACCAAGCTGCGCTTCCAGTGGCTGATAGCAGTCCGTCACTCCGGAGAAGACGAGCGTGTCGCCCTTCCAGGAGCGCTTCTCCAGCGCCTCTCGCAAGAGCTCCGGCGCGCGCCGCTTCACGACGATCTTCCGATCGAAGTCGGTCCCCGCGCCAAGGCTCAGGTACTCGTGCGTGGGCCGCGCGTAGCAGTACGCGCACGCATGCATGCATCCGCGGTACGGGTTCACGCTGAAGTCGAAGCCGATGTCGGGGCTGTCGTTCTGCGCGATGATGCTCTTGCTGTGGTCGTCGATCACCTCGACGTGGGCGAGGGGAGACTCACCACCGTCGTACTCGATGACCTCACGATCCCAGCGCCGCGCAGGGTTCGAAATGGGGAGCTTCCGCACCCATTCATCGTACTGAACGAATGTATAGTTGCAAGCTCAGTTGAGGATCGGGGAGCTGATCTTCGACGCGTCTTCTTCTGCCGCCTTGAACTCGAAGACGAGCTTGCCGTCCTTCTCGTCGATGCTGACGCGGCCGCCCTTCTCCAGTTTTCCGAAGAGCAGCTCGTCTCCGAGCGGACGCTTCACTTCCTCCTGGATGACGCGTGCGAGCGGGCGCGCGCCGAAGTCCGGATCGTAGCCCTTCACCGCGAGGTACTTCTTCGCTGCGGTAGTGACCATCATCGTCACGTCGCGCTCGACGAGCTGCGTCTCGAGCTCGACCACGAACTTCTCGACGATGTTGTCCATGGTCGCTGGCGAGAGCGAGTTGAACGAGATGCGCGCGTCCAGGCGGTTCCTGAACTCCGGGCTGAACATCAGCTTGAACTCGCGCTCGGCGTCGCCGGAGACGCGGCTTTCGCCGAAACCAAGCGCGCGCTTCTGGAGATCGCGCGCGCCCACGTTGGACGTCATGAGGAGGATCACGTGGCGGAAGTCCGTGGCCTTGCCGTTGTTGTCGGTGAGCTTTCCGTGGTCCATGACCTGCAGCAGGATGTTGAAGACGTCCGGGTGGGCCTTCTCGATCTCGTCGAGCAGGAGCACCGCGTGCGGGGTCTTCGCGATCGCGTCGGTGAGCAGGCCGCCCTGATCGAAGCCGACGTAGCCCGGAGGCGCACCGATGAGGCGCGACACGGTGTGCCGCTCCATGTACTCGCTCATGTCGAAGCGAACGAACGCGATGCCGAGCTGCTTTGCGAGCTGCTTCGCCACCTCCGTCTTGCCGACGCCCGTGGGCCCCGTGAGCAGGAAGTTGCCGATCGGACTCTCGGGCCGGCGAAGGCCCGCGCGCGAGAGCTTGATGGCGGAGACCAGGCGGTCCACCGCGTCGTCCTGGCCGAACACGACGCGCTTCAGATCGCGGTCGAGCAGGCGCAGGCGCTCCTTGTCGTTCGCGGACACCTGACGCGGCGGGATCTGCGCCATGCGCGCGAGCACGGTCTCCACGTCGGAGAGCTCCACGGTCTTTGCTCCCGCGAGCTTCACGGCCGCGCCGGCCTCGTCGAGAAGATCGATCGCCTTGTCGGGCAGCTTCTTGTCGTGGAGATATCGCGCGGAGAGGACGGCCGCGCCGTCGATCGCCTCCTCCGTGTAGAGGATGCCGTGGAACTGCTCGTACTTGGGGCGCAGGCCGCGCAGGATCTTCTTGGTGTCCTCGAGATCGGGCTCCATCACCTCGACGCGCTGGAACCTGCGCGAGAGCGCGCGGTCCTTGTCGAAGTGCTGGCGGAACTCCTCGAACGTGGTGGAGCCCACGCAGCGGAGGCGACCCGACGCGAGCGCGGGCTTCAGCAGGTTGGATGCGTCCATGCTGCCGCCGGAGGTGGCGCCGGCGCCGACGATGGTGTGGATTTCGTCGATGAAGAGGATCGCGCCCTCGAGCTTCTGCAGCGCCTTGATCACGCCCTTCAGGCGCTCCTCGAAGTCACCGCGGAACCGCGTACCCGCGACCAGCGCGCCCATGTCGAGCGAGTACACGACGGAGTCCTTCAGCGGCGCCGGGACGTCGCCCTCGACGATCTTCTGGGCGAGGCCCTCGATGATCGCGGTCTTGCCGACGCCTGGATCGCCCACGAGCAGCGGGTTGTTCTTCTTGCGTCGCGCGAGGATCTGCACGATGCGCGCGACCTCGCTCGCGCGGCCGATGAGGGGATCGATCCGCTTCTGGCGGGCCTCTTCGTTCAGGTTGACGGTGAACGCCTCGAGAGGATCCTTCTTGGTCTTCTTCTGGCCGCCTTCGTCCCCGTCGGGCCCCTTCACGTCGTTCTCGTCGTCCTCGAGCTTGGACACGCCATGCGAGAGGTACGCGACGACATCGAGCCGCGTCACGCCGCCCTCTTCGAGGATGTTGACGGCGTAGCTGTCGCGCTCGGCGAAGATCGCCACGAGCACGTTTGCGCCCGTGACCTGGTCCTTGCCCGACGACTGCACGTGCGCGGCCGCACGCCGGATCGCGCGCTGCACACCCAGGGACGCGGACGGCGTGGTCGCCATCTCCTCCGGCAGGGCCTCGAGCTGCGTGTCCAGGAACGACTCGAGCTTCTTCTTCAGATCCTTCACGTCACCGCCGGAGTGCTTCACCACCAGCCCGGTCTGCTCGTCGAAGAGCAGCGCGAACGTGAGGTGCTCGACCGTGATGAATTCGTGCCGCCGCCGCGCCGCCTCGTTGGCAGCCAGTGAAAGGGCGATCTCTACTTCGGGACTAATGCGCATGGGTCACTCGGGCTCCGATGTCACGAGCAGTGGCATTCCGCTCTCCCTGGCGTGGTTCATGACGTTCTCAACCTTGGTCTCCGCCACGTCGCGAGTGTACACGCCCGCGACGGCGTTGCCCTTCGTGTGCACGGTCAGCATGATGTGCGTCGCCTCCGCCTGGGTCTTGTGGAAGAAGCGCAGCAAGGTCTCGATGACGAACTCCATCGTGGTGTAGTCATCGTTGTGATAAAGTACCTTGTACCTTTTTGGGGTGGTCGGCTTGATGTCGACGTCTACGCCCGCGTCCTCGTCGAACTCCGGTCCTGACGGGCCTGACGGTCCTGAAGGCCCGCCGGGGCCGGAAGGCGGAGGCTTCTTCTGATTTCGGGGCGGGCTCATGAGGAGAATGTAGGACCCCCAATGTGGGTCGTGCACTTGTTTCCGCAAGATCGAATTAAGACGCGGGGGCAGGGGGCCCGGGTACATACTATGTAGATCTTAGACCATGGAGCTTGCGGAGAACGTAGTCGTTGCGAACCGCTTCCGCCTAGTCCGCCTCGTCGGGAAGGGCGGGATGGGGTCGGTCTGGCGTGCGTTCGACCAGAACCTCGGCACGGACTGCGCGATCAAGTTCATCGAGGGTGATCTCGCGAAGCGGCCCGAAGCCCAGACCCGCTTCAAGCGCGAGGCGCAGGCTGCCGCGCAGCTCCGCAGCCCGAACATCGTCCAGATCTTCGACCACAACGTGTGGGAAGGCGTGCCCTACTGCGCCATGGAGTTCCTCGAGGGCGAGGATCTCGGCAAGCGCCTCAAGGCACTGAAAAAGATCCCCCACGCCGATCTCGCGCACGTCATGTCCGAGGCGTGCCGTGGCCTCCAGAAGGCGCACGAGAAGGGCATCATCCATCGCGACCTCAAGCCGGACAACATCTTCATCGTGCGCGACGACGATCGCGAGATCGTGAAGGTCCTGGATTTCGGCATCGCAAAGCTCACCGACGGCGGCATGGACGTTGGCTCTGGCACCAAGACGGGCGCCATCCTCGGCACGCCGCAGTACATGAGCCCGGAGCAGGCGCAGGGCACCAAGGCGATCGACGCCCGGAGCGATCTCTGGTCGCTCGCCATCATCGCGTACGAGTGCATCACCGGGGAGCTCCCGCTCGACAGCAAGGCGCTCGGCGATCTGCTCGTGAAGATCATCGTCAACCCGATGCCCATTCCTTCGCAGATCGATCCGACCGTGCCCCCTGGCTTCGACGCCTGGTTCGCGAAGGCGACGACCCGCGATCCCGCAGGCCGCTTCCAGACCGCGCGCGCGTTCGCGGACGCGCTGTCCGTCTCGCTCGGAATCGCCGCGCCGATCGCGCCACGGATGGCGTCGTTTTCAGGCGCAGGTGACTCTGGTGCCTACAACCTGGCCGTCGGCCCCGTATCCGCCGGCGTCGCGGGCGTCAGCAGCGAGCCCGTCCTTCGCCCACTGAGCGTCACGATGGACGGCTCACGCGCGGAGACTGCGGCGGGCGTCCCCGCAAGGGGTGGCGTGGGCCCGATGGTCTTCATCGCGGCGGGCGTGGTGCTCCTCGTGGGCGCGGCCGTCGTCGGCGTCATCACGCTTCGCCCGAAGACAGCCGCTGGCGTGCAAGCGCCCATCGCAGACAGCGCAAAGCCCGATCCCATCTCGATGCCCGCGGGTTCTGCGGGGTCCGCGGGCTCCGCCATTCCTGTTGTTCCCGTTGATCCCGTTGGCCCCGCGGCTCCCAGCGCGGACGTCGGCAAGGTCGTTGCGAAGCCAGGCACTGGGACGCAGGCAAAGGGCGGCGGTGTCTCTGGTGGCGTCGTCGGCGGCGCTGCCAGGCCTTCCGGAAAGCCCGGCGCGAAACCCGGCGGCAAGCCCGATCTGGGGTTCTGAATGAGCGCCGACGGGCTGATCCAGAAGACGAGAGGGCTGCTCGAGCCGGAGCTCCGCGCGTCGTTCGTGTTTGCGCTCGTGCGTGACGAGCCAGCGGAGGAGCTCGCGCCGGTGCTCGAGGATCTCTGCGCGCGCGCCGAACAGGCGGAGCTACCCGCGCGCGAGGTGCTCGTCGCGCTCGTGGATGCGCTCGGTCGGCCGGACCTGGCGGGCGCGACGCAGCGGCTCCGCGAAGAGGCCACCGGTCGCGCGTTCCTGGCGCTCGAACGGCTCCTTCGGCAGCCGGTGATCACGCTCGGCGAACGCGCGGCGCGCAAGGAGCACATCCCGGACTACGGGCGCGGACGGACGCTCACGCTCGGCGAACGAAAGAGCCTTGCGCGGAAGCCCGATCGCAACACGCTGGAGCGGCTGCTCGCGGATCCACATCCGGCGGTCATCGAACGGCTGCTCGCGAACCCGCGGCTCGTCGAGGAGGACGTCCTGCGCATCGCCGCGCGCCGCCCGGGTCACGCGCCAGTGCTCGTGGCGATCGCGCGATCGCCGCGCTGGATCCACCGCCCGCGCATCCGCCTCGCGCTGGTGCTGAACCCCGACTCGCCGCCAGAGACCACCGCCCTCGTGTGCGGGCTGCTCATGCGTCAGGAGCTGCGGCTCGTCATCGAGTACACGCACGTCGAGCCGTCGATACGTGCACTGTGCATGGAATACCTCGAGCGCCGCCCGCCAGGGCCGGAGCCCGACGACGACCCCGAAATGCACTGACCTACTTCGCGTCGATGCTGACGTGGCCCGCTTGCACGTCCGCCGATGCGCCAGCCATCTCGAACGCCGGCCCCACGTCCGTGGCGGCGAGGAGCTCGCGCGCGAAGAACGCCGTCATGTAGCGCACGGCGTAGGCCAGCACGATCTTGGGGTCTGCCTTCCCAGCGGGCGCACACAGATTGCACTGCGTGCACGACGCTTGATCCTGGAGCTGCGTGTGGCCCGCGCCGAGCCCGACGATCTTCACGGAAGGCGAGGGGCTCAGCGGGAACAGGGTCTCGGCGCCGTCAGCCGCTGGTGAGCACGAGGAGGCCACCGCCGCTTCCAGGTAGACGGTCGGGATACCGATCTGCGGGAGCGTGTCGCGCGCCTGCTTGCCGCCGCTGACCGTCGTGGTGTCGACTGGGTCCAGACCGAACCAGGCGACGACCTTTCCTTTGAGCCCTTGCTCCGCGGCCAGGAGCGTCGTCTTGCCGCCGCGCGAGTGACCGGCGAGTCCAACGTGCGCGAGATCCACCTTGCCCGCATACGCGGTGGGGAGCCACGTTCCAACGGCGTACTCGACGTCGGCCGCGACGTCCGTGGTGACGGTGAGCGGCCCCGGGTCGTCGCGCAGGAGGACCATGACGCCGTAGCTTGCGAGCCGCGAAGCGAAGGGCGCGTACGCCGCAGCCTTCTGCAGGAGGCCCGGAGAGAGGCTCACGACAGGGTGCAATCCCGCGGTGGTCGGCACGTACGCGATCTCCGTGAAGGAGCGCGTGCCGTTCGTCAGCATCGCGTTCGCCGTGGTGAACGCGAACGGTCCGTCGTGATCGTAGCGAAGAGAGGAGGTCGTTCCCGCGTCAGTGTCGGGACCGCCACCATCGACAGCAGACGCGCCCGCGGCATCCGCGGACCCGGCGTCGGTCGCCGCGATGGGAGGGCCGCCGCCGTCGTCCGCCGCGCCCGCGTTGTCGCCAGCGCTGCCCGTGTCGCTGGAGGCCGCGCATGCGGCGAGCATCACGCATGCGGTGAAGAGGAGTGGCCTAGCCATCGATGACTGCCTTGAAGAGGCGAGCTACCTCGGCGTGGCCGTCGGGGTTCGGGTGGTAGCACGTGGCGTCGAACCAGAGCGGCGTGCTCGCACCGCGGTAGCACTGGAGCGACGTGTCGGTGCGCTCGTAGCCGTGACCGCAGAAGTCCTCGAACAGGAACACGACGTCGATGTTCGTCTGCACCGCGACGCGCATGATCTGCTCCTCGAAGTGCACGACCGCGCCCGCGCCCTGCGGCCAGCTGCCCTTGAGTCCGGAGATCGAGGCCGCCGCACACGAGTCGAGCTTCCCGGACGTGTCCGTGTACTCGTAGACGTTGGAGAGGACGACGTCCACGCCGTTGGGGAAGCGCACCGGGTCCTTGAGCCAGTGCATCGCGTCTTCCATCTTCAGGATCGCGTCGTCCGCGGCGGCGAGCGCGGTGGGCGCGTCGAGCTGGTCCTTCGCCCATGCGGCGATGTCGTTGCCGCCGTTGGTCATGACGACGAGCGTGTGGCGCGTGTCCACCGCGTTGGGGAAGCACTTTGCGATCTCGCCCTTGCCGATCAGGAGATCGTCGAACCGAGCGCCCCATGCCGAGCAGTCGTCCACGGGAATGGCCCCGAACTTCTTGACCATCGCCTCGCTCACCAGCGTCCGGTAGAACTGCGTGGGTGAGGTGGGCGGCGTGCCGGTGGTGATCGAGTCGCCGAGGAACACCACGCGCTGCACGCCGGTGATGTTCTGGTGGTGCGTGCCGAGGCAGCTCGGAAGGATGGTCGGGTGGAACTGATCGTAGTCGGGGCCTTGCTTCGCGCCCGTGAGGTTCTTGAAGCACGCCGCCGCGGTAGGCGGACCGGCGTCGATCGTGCTGCCGCCATCGGTGCCACCGCCGGAGTGGTCAGGCGCGCTTGCGTCGGCGTGGCTCGTGCCCATGGGCATGGCGCTCGCGTCTGCTCCATCGCCGCTCCCGCCGGCGCCACTGCCGGTGCCGGATCCGGCGCCAGCGGGGTCCGATCCGCCGCCCGCACAGGCGGCCAGCGCGATGGCGCATAGAAACGAAGTAATCCCTGTGGTGGAGAGCTTCATCACGGTGCGAAACAGCTACCCCACGCTTGCGGTCGGCGCAATAAAAACTTTACTGTTCCAATGATGGGGCCTTGAACGAGACGCCGATTTACGTCAGAATTTGCGTGTGTCCACCGCCCGCGCACCCGGAAGAGGAAAGTACGATCGTCAGGCGTCGCCCGAGGAACGGCAGAAGCAGCAGCGGCGCCTGATCTTCCGGGCGGCCACGTCGGTGTTCGCAAAGAAGGGGTTCGCGGGCGCAACCGTTGATCAGATCTGTGCGGAGGCGGGTGTCAGTCGGAGGACGTTCTACGAGCACTTCGACGACCTCCGAGACGTGCTCCTGCAGCTCCACGACCGCATCGCGAACGCCTCGTTCCGCGCGATCGAGAGCATGGTCCAAGGTCAGCATCACCCCAACGATCAGCTGCGCGCCGGCGTGCAGGCGTTCATGGGGCTCATCGCCAACTTCGGCGATCAGTCTCGCGTCCTCTTTCGCGAGGTGCGCGCCGCGGGTCCCGAGCACGAGGTGAAGCGCGAGGTGATCCTCGGTCGCTTCGTCGCGCTGCTCTTCGCGGGCGTGGCACGCGCGAACGTGATGGGCATCGCCACGAAGCCCCCCGACGAGCTCCGCATCTTCGCCCTGGTCGCCGCCATGGAAGCCGTCGCCATGCGCTACGTGGATCGCAACGACGGACCGCGCGCGATGGATGCAGTAGAGCCGCTCGTCGACATGGTCATCCGCGCGTTCGCGTGAAGCGTGAAGGAACTGCGTTCCGCTCCCGTTCAGCCAGGGTTCTTGCCGAGGAGCATCTCGATGTGTGGAATGCCGTCTTCGTCGTAGTCGGGGCCCGCGGCCGTGAAGCCTAGCGACTCGTAGAACCGTGTCAGGTAGCGCTGCGCGCCGATGCGGATCGGGCCGTGGCCGAAGGCTGCGTGCGTCTGGGCGATCGCGGTCGTCATGAGCGCACGTCCCGCGCCCGCGCGGCGGAGGTCGGGGTGGGTGACGACGCGCCCGATCGCCGGCTCCGCGAAGCTCTTTCCCGCTGGCAAGAGCCGCGCATAGGCCACGAGCCTGAGATCGTCATCACGGCCGAGCAGGTGGAGCGCGACGCGATCCTTGCCGTCGCAGTCGTTGTAGACGCACTTCTGTTCCACCACGAACACGAGCTGCCGGAGCGTGAGCACGTCGTAGAGCTCGGAGGCGCTGAGACTGTCGAACGCGCGTGTTTCCCAGTGGAGCATGTGAAGAGCGAGCATACAGCCCCTCATGCGCTAGAGTTGCCCGCATGAACGGCTCCCGCATCTATGCCCCCGTCGACAAGCGCGTGGTTCCGGGCGCCGCCGAAGACTACGCGGCGCGCCCCATCCTGGACCGCCCGCAGGGACAGGACCACGCGCGGCGCGCAGTGAAGGACGGCGTGTTGAAGCCGTCCGACATCGAGTCCGCGCGCATCCAGGAAGTGCAGCTCCTGTATGTGCCGTTCTGGCGAATCGACGTCTCCGTGGACGGGTTCCACGTGGACATCGGAAAGCTGACCGTGGGAAAGATCCCGCTGCCAACTGGCGGCTCGCGGCACAAGGAGGCCGTGGTGATGGTCTGTGCGCGCACGCTCTTCCCCTACGAGCCCAAGCTGCCGTCGTGGATGAGCGGAAAGCTGGATGGCGTCGCCCCGCTCGAGGTGTCCGTCGCGGAGCTGCTCCCCTACGACCAGATGCCACAAGGCGAGATCGCAGCGGGGGAGGTGGTGGACCCGGACGTCACGCAGGAGGGCGCCACCAAGATCGCCGCGCGCATGGTCGTCCGCGCGGTGTCGCCGCAGAACGCGCTCATCTCCAAGTACGATCCGACGATCCGCTCGGTGCTGCTCTGCAGATATCCCGTGTACTATGCACGTTACGAGTACAGCGGTGTCGCGCTCCGTTCGCCCGGCGAAGAGTTCTTCGTGTGTGTCTCGGCGCGGACCGGCAAGACGGTGAGCTCACACCATCCGTCGATGATGCGCGCCGCTGCGGAGAAGTTCAGGAAGCTCATCACCATCGGGAGGTGAGCCGCGCGGAAGACGTCCGGCTCAGCGTGCGTCGGCGCCGCCGTCCTTCGGCTTTTCGGGGGGAGGCTCGGGCGCAGGCTGCGTGGCCAGGAACTCCCAGAACGCACCGCCCCACAGCTCGCCGCCTTCGTCCGTGGGGTGGATGCCGTCGTTGCGGCGCGGGATCACGAGGCCCGGGTGATCGGTGAGCACGTCGAAGAAGCGGCACGGCGCGGCGTGCTCCGAGATGGTCTTGATGACTCCGGTGTCGGGCTTCCACAACGGCGGCGCCACCCAGTAGCACTCCTTGCCTTTGAGCTTTCGCACAGCGCCTTCGATGTGCGGGATCAAGTACTCAGGGTGCGGCATGAAGACGTCGTTCGCGCCGAGCGTGAGGATGACAACGTCTGGGTTCGTGCGCCCGAGGAGCTTCGGGAGGTAGTCGCCTTGCGCGGCCTCGTGCATGAACAGGCTGGTCTGCGAGTCGTGCATGAACTTCGCGGACGAGCCGCGGAATCGCTGCTCGAGCGCGCGCGTGAGGCCCCCCGCACCGCCGACGAACGAGTCTCCGCAATGCAGCACGCGCTTGCCGGCGAACCGCGACAGGATCGGATATCCGCCGTCGGCGAACTGCGTCGCGTCGGTGACGACGTCCGCGAGTGCGTCGACGGAGGCATCAGCGGTCGCGTCAGCGGTGTCGCGCTCGCTCGCGTCCGTCGCGGCGGTCGCGCCGGAGTCCGCCGACTTCTGCGGGATGGATCGCGACGAGCACGCGCCCACGGCGGCGAGCCATGTGCACGTGCTCACGAGAGACCAGAGTCGAACGGAACGCACCTGGCTACCTCAATGGTCGCGGCTGAGAGTGCGGGCAGCGGCATCAGCGGGGATCTCGGCGTCTTCGGCGCCCGCGTCGCTGGCGGTTCCGGCGTCGCCACTCAGCATCAAGCTTGGCACCTGAGGACCCACGTGCGTGGTGCTCGGCTCGTTCTGCGGGGTCGGGTCCGACGGCTCGTCAGGCTCCGCCTTGCCAGCGGCGCCCTGGCCCGGATTGCCCTTCGGAAGGGCCGAGACCTTCGATGTCGACTCCCCTGTATCCAGGTCGCCCGTGATCGTCGTCGGCGCCCGCGACATGTAGTCGAGGAGGTCTTCCTTCGCCTTCGCCTCGCGCGGGCTGTGCGCAGTGAGATGACAGTCGTAGCGTTGCTTCAGGAAGGTGAACGACCAGGGGGGGAACTCTTCGAACGGCTGGAATGCTTCGACGCAGAGACCCGGCCAGTCAATGGCGTGCGCGATGCGAATCCGCGTGAGCAGCCGCTCTTCATCTTGCGAGTTCAGCAAGAACGGCTCTGCGAGCGCAGCATAGGCACGGCGTCCGAGCGCCTTGTCGTTGACGAACGCCTCCGCGAGCAGCAGCCCGCGGTACGCCATGTCCCCAGCCGCCCATGGGTCCTTCCGGTGGTCGGCCCAGGCGCGCTCGAACGGCTCGATCGCCTCTGTGGGCTTGCCCTGCCGGAGCCGAAGCCGCGTCAGCGCGAGGCTCGCCTCGACCTCGTTGATCGCGCGCAATCGCTCGATCAACGGCAGCGCTGCCTCGCTCCCGAGGTCGGCAAGGCCCTCGGCGGCCGCCTCGAGCTCCACCATCGTGCGGGGAGTGCGTCCGAGCGCTTGATACTCCCTGGCGAAGCGGCTGATATCGCCGGCCTCGTACGCCCGCATCGCGTTGATGAAGCGGCGCTCATCCGCGTTCTCCGGCATCGGGCTCTTCGTGTACTCGGCTCGGTAGCCTTCCACCTTGGCCCAGTCGACCTTGATGCCGTCGAGGAGCGGGCGGTCCGTCTTCTGTGCGCGCGACAGGCGCCAGAACTCGTCCTCCACGTTGGCCTTGCTGCGGCCGACGTTGCGCGCGAACGCGTACTCGAGCAGGTTTCGGTCGTCGGTGTTCACGAGCCCCATGTTGTGCTCGACGATGCGGTGCGTGAGCTCCGACGACGCAAGGAAGTGCGCGAGGAAGCCCTCGACGCCTTCTGAACGGAACGCGAACTTCATGGCGGACTTCCATGGCTCGCTGCTCACCCGCGCCTGGAGCCGAGCGCCGTCGATGCGCGGATTTTTCGCGCCGATCAGCAGCAGGTCGCCCGCCTCCGTCTGCCACACGGAGACGGTGGGGAAGACCTGGGACAACGTCACGAGTGCCACGCGGATCGCCGCGCCGTCGATCTCGTACGCCTGGATCCACTGCACGAATACGCCGTCGTCGGAGAGACGCGACCTGCCTGCTTGATAGAACTCGACGGTGTAGAGGCTGGCGATGCCCGCGCGGTATGGGTTCGAGGGCTCCGAGAAGATGACGTCGTACGTTCCTCGCGAGGTGAGGAGCGCCTCGCGCGCATCGCCGATGGTGATGTGGACCTTCGGGTTGTCGAGCACGTCGTGGTTGGCGGATGCGCACACCTTCGCCACGTGCAAGATCGCAGGCTCGAGCTCGACGACGTCGACGGTCTCCATCTCCGGGATCGCGCCGAGCCAGCCGGCAGTGCTTCCGGTGCCGAGCCCGACGACGAGCGCGCGCCGTGGGGAGGGGACGAGCGCCGCTCCGACGAGCCCGCCCATGACCTGCGTCCTCGCGTCGAGGCGCGCGTCGCCGTCACTCTTGCCGTTGACGATGAACGCGGTCCCCATGTGCGTGTCGAGACCCACCGCGCTCTCGACGCCATCGACGCCCCAGCGAATGCTGCGGCGCTGAGAGTTGAAATAGCCGAGGAGCGAATTCGTTGCTCCGGGCTTCGCGTATGCGTCAGCGCGGCCCGCGCCGATGGGCGTGTGTCGCCACGCGGCCGTCGGACCGATGGCGCTCGCTGAAAGAAACACGGCGAGCAGCGCGGCGCTCAGGGCGACGATGCTGCCACTGCTCCGCTCCTTCGCGCGGATCGAGAGGTAGAACGTGACGAGCGCGGTCGCGGCGAGCATGTACGCAACGAGCCGCCAGCAGCCCGTGGCGGTGAGGAAGGGCAACAGGCCAAAGCCACCGGCGAGCGAGCCAACGATCGCGCCGACGGTGTTGGCCGCGTACGCGACGCCGACGTGCCGCGCGACCGCCTTGTTTCCGCTACCGAACAGGCCGATGACGAGCGGAAACTGGTAGCCCGAGACCACCGCAGCAGGCACCACGACGATGGCCGTCACCGCCGACCATGTCGCCGCGTGACCGAGGAAACCGAGGGTGCCGAGCGAACGAAGCAGGAGCGCGACGGCTGCGACGCGATCACCGAGCGCGTACGGAATGGCGATGAAGAGCGCCTCGAGCGCGCACGTGATCGCGAACGCATTCAACGACGCCTGTCGGCCTCTTCCAGCCACGGCGTACAGCAGGCCACCGATGCCGATGCCGAGCAGCGCCGCAGCAAGGATCAATCCGAACGTGTACGAGGACCCACCGAGCACCGGCCCGAGCATCCGGTACCAGACGAGCTCCATCAGCAAGAATGCAAATCCGGACACACCAGCGGCCGCCGGCGGAAACCACAACGGCATGGGAAGCCCCACGCCCTCGCCCGCCTTCGCCGCCTTCGCGCCAGCCGTCTTCGTCAGTCCCTCGCCCTCGCCCTCGCTCTTCGCCTCGCCCTCGTCCTTCGCCTCGCCCTCGCCCTCGTCCTTGTCGTGGTCCTCGCTCTTCGCCTCGCCCTCGCCCTTCGCCTCCCCGTCCACCGCATGCACGAACTCCGAGTCACGACCAACCGCGCGCGCAACGATGCCAACGAGCACGTTGATGAGGCACGTGATGAGCAGGGTGAGCAGGTTGCCGAGCACCTCGAGCAGCACGAAGTTCGCGAGCACGGCGCCCGCGACGGCGCCGCAGGTGTTCACGCCGTAGAGCGTGGCGACGGCCGTTCGCCCAGTGTCCGTACGCGCAGATGCGGCGCGGGCGGCCGCGGGCATGGTGCCGCCCATCAGGACCGTGGGAACGGCGAGCACGAGCGTGGCCAGGAGCAGGCGAAGCACCGTGGCGCCTCCGCTTCCGAGCGTGCTCGAGCCACCGATACCGAAGTAGATCTTCTTCGCGAGGAAGATCATGAGTGGCGTGAGCGCCGCAGACAGCGCGATGAGCAGCTCCAGGTGCGCATAGAGGACCAGCGGCTTGGTCTTCGACGCATCGATCTTCTTCCCGAGCCACACCCCACCAACGCCAAGCCCACCCATGAACACGGCGAGCACGGCGGCCGATGCGCCGGTCGACGCCCCGAAGATCAGTCGGAGCTCACGGACCCACGTGACCTGGTAGACGAGCGCACAAGCACCCGAGAAGAAAAGGAAAGGGGCAACTCGCGGCGGCCCACCTCTGTCACGCATGCTTCGGACACTATCCCGCATGACAGGGCCGAACAACCCAATAGCAGCCCAAATTCAGCAGAATTCAGGCCCTACTAAGGGAACGGGGGGGCTCTACTGGCGCGTCTACTGGCGCGTCTACTGGCGCGTCTACTGGCGCGTCTACTGGCCGACGTCGCCGCAGCAGCGAAAGCCGGTGCTGTAGTCGTGGTACCAGGCCGCGTGCGCGTCCGTGCGGTAGTTGCAGCCTTCGCCGTTCAGCTTCGTGTCCTGGAAGTAGCCGCCGAGGAAGGTGCCCTCGGGATCGTCCACCCACTCGTGGATGTTGCCGACCATGTCGTAGACGCCGTAGCCGTTGGAGCAGTCCTGGTGGTCGCCGGTGCCCGACAGCGTCTGGCCCATCTGGTTCAGCTCCGGGGCATTCATGCGCCGGTTGTCCCAGTTCGCCTGCACCGAAAGATCGCCGCTGCTGTTGCCCCAGAACCGGGTGACGGGCGAGAGGCCGTAGTTGTTGCAGCGCTTGGCTTCGTCCTCGTTGGCGTAGCCGTAGCGGAGGTTCTCCGGACCCTTGCAGGCCTTTCGCCACTCGGACGGCTTGCAGAGGCGCTTGCCGGAGCGACCGCAGGCTTCGATCGACTGCTTCTCGCTTATATATCCCTGCGGCTTCACGCCCTTCTCGCTGACGGCGCGGACCACGTGGCCCTCGACGGGGAGATAGTGCGGCCAGGGGAGCTCGAGGCCGTCCTCGGTCAGCTCGACGAGCGAGGCTTCGTAGCGATCGATGCAGTAGAGATCGTCCACGGAGGCCATATCGGGCGGGCACAACCCGTTCTTGTCGAGGGGGCGGGCGCCTTCCGGAAGCAGGTCCTCGAGCGCGGTGCCGCCCAGGCTGCCGAGAGAGTCGCCACCGACTCCGACGCCAAGTCCGCCTCCGACTCCGCCTCCGACTCCGAAAGAGTTGGTGCTGCCAAACGCGAAGATCGGTGCGCGGACGCGGGCGGGGGAGACCGTGAGAGCCCCGAGCTCGGTGGAGCTGGGTGTGAGTCCGTTGGCTGTACGCTTGAAGCCGCCGCGTGCAACGCGGTGAATCGAACTTCCCGAGTTGCTGCTCGCGCGCGCGTCGGAGCCGCCGGTGCCGCCGGAGCCCACGCCGGTGGTCATTCCAGTCGCTCCAGTCGCATCCGACGGCTCGGATAGCGCCTTTGCGCAGCCGGTCACAGTGAACGCAAGCGAGGTCCCCACCACGAGGAGGGACAGCGGAACCAGGACACCAGCAAACGCGATTCTCGGGAGTACGGCCAAAACTTCACCTCCAGAGCGTGCCGCGAACGGATGTACGCGACGCAACGGGAATACAGTTCCCGCGTGTTCAGCGAAACCGAAATCGACGCTGAGACGTTCCCGTTATGTAGGTGCGGGATCGCGCATCTATACGAAAGGAATAAAAATTCCGTTGCGATATTGGTCGGTTGAGCGCCAGTCTCTCGAAATCGCCCGAAGCGTGTATCTTACAGTAAATTCATCGAAAAAATGGGCCTTCACCCCCCTCAATCGAGCCAAAAAAGGCCACCAAAGTCACGCTAGGCTTGCCCGACGGATGGCCGTCGTTCACCGCATCTACTTCTCTCCCGGCATGTTCGGCTTCGGTCGTCTTGCCGAGGTCGACTACTTCGCCCATCTCGAGCGGGCGCTGACAGAACGGTTCGAGGCGCGCGGGTGCTCCGTGGAGACGTTCGTCAGCGACGTCGCGCCGACGGCTTCCATAAGAAGGCGAGCCGCGCGGCTCTCCGAGCTCATCACCCGCACCGCCGATGACGATCACGGGCCGATTCACCTCGTGGGGCACTCGACCGGCGGGTTGGATGCGCGCCTCGTGGCGTCGCCATCGTGCGCGCTCGGTGTGCCCGTGGACAAGCTCGCGTTTCGGCCTCGGATCCGGACGGTCACCACCATCAACACCCCGCATTTCGGGACGCCGCTCGCGAGCTTCTTCGCCACCGTCAGCGGCCAGCGGCTCCTCTATGGGCTCAGCGCGCTGACGTTCATCGCGCTCTCGCTCGGCGGTCCTCCGATATCCGTGGGCGGCACGTTCGTCCTCGCCATCGGCCGTATCGACAAGCTGATCGGCCTCCGGCTCCGTGTGCTGGACTCGGCGACCGACCGCCTGCTCAACGTGCTCGAGCCCGAGAAGATGCGAGAGGTGACGCGCTACCTCGAGGCCATCAAGAAGGACCAGGGCGCCATGGTGCAGCTCATGCCCGAGGCGATGGATCTCTTCGTCGCCGGCATCGAGGACTGCCCGACAATCCGGTACCAATCGGTCGCCACCATGGCGACGCCGCCCAGCCCGGGCCGGGCAATCAAGGCGCTCCTCCACCCGTGGACCGTCCTGTCGGGCACCATCTTCGCCACCCTGTATGGCATCACGTCGCGCATGGATGAGGTCTACCCCTGCTCATCGGAGGCGCTCGATCACGACGTGGAGGCCATCTTGCGCGAGGCGTTCGGTCACGCGCCTGGCGGTCGCTCCAACGACGGCGTCGTCCCGCTCCGCTCCCAGATCTGGGGCAAGCTGGTCTGGGCAGGGCTCGGCGATCACCTCGACGTGCTTGGACACTTCTCCGGCAAGGAGCCCGGGAGCGGACACAAGGACTGGCTCACGTCCGGCTCCGGCTTCGACGAGGCGCGCTTCGGCGTGATGGTCGACCGCATCGCCGACGGAATGCTCAGCGGCGAGCCGACATGACGCTCCGGTAGATCTCCGCGTAGCCGGCGGCCATCGACGCGCGCGAATAGGATAGAACGACCTTGGCGCGCGCGCGCCCGCCGAGCTCTGGCAACGTCGCCAGGTTCTCCTTGGCATCGCGCATGTGGGCGGCGAGCTGATCGACCCGCGAAACGTCGACCTCGCGTGAGGGCGCGCCGACGAGCGACGTGTCCGGATCGGTGATCTCGCGAATGCCGCCCGTAGCAAGGCCCACGACGGGGCGCCCCATCGCCATCGCCTCCAGAAATGCGATACCGAGGCCTTCGGCCCGCGAGCTCGCGAGGATGGCGTGTGCCTCTGGAATCACGGTGGTCGGATCGTCCACGTGGCCGCGAAGCTCCACCCGCGCGTCCAGTCCGAGGTCCTTCACCAGCCGCGCGATGTCGGCGCGGTCCTCGCCGTCACCGCACAACAGGAGCCGCACGCCGGGGACGCGGGCGAGGGCCTTGAGCGCGAGGTCGGCGCCCTTGCGTGGCTCGAGGCGCCCCAGGAACAGCAACGTCAGCGGTCTGCCAGCCGGGAGCGGCGGCGCGAGCACGAACCTGTCCGTGTCGACGCCGTTCGGGATCACGGTGATCTTCTTCGCGGCCCACGGCGCCTTCTTCCGGAAGCGTTCACCGACGTGTGCGCTCACCGCGACGGACGCGGATGCGCGCGCGAGCGACCAGCGGGCAAAGGGCCAGGCCGTGGGATCGTCGAGCACGCGCGTGGAGTGCTCCGTGCGCACCACCGGCAACCCGAGCGATCGCGCGGCGCGCGCGCCGAGCACCTGCGAGCCGAGCGTGTGAACGTGCACCACGTCGACCGCTGCGTCGGTGAGCTCGCGTGTCAGCCACATCGTGTCCAGCGGGCCGAGCTGCCTCCACATGAACGCGACCGGATTCTCCTGGACGGCGCCGCGGTCGTGGACAACCAGCTCCGCATCACGAAAGACCTTGTAGAGCGGGCGCGACGGCGTGAAGAGGAACACCTCGTGGTCCGCGCCCGTCTCCGGGCTTTGCGCGAGCGTGGCGAGCATGCGCTCCGCGCCGCCGATCTCTCCCGCGACCACGATGTGCCCAATTTTCACGGCATGACTCCCGGTGGTCGATCGTTCGCGAGCTCCGCCTTCTCGCTGGCGTCGCGCTCGATCAGCTGCGCGATCCGCCGCTCGAAGCGGACGTAGAAGACGATCGCCACCACCGTCTGCATCATGGACGTCGAGAGCGCGATCCCTTCGAGGCCGAGCACCGAGAGCAGGATCACGTTGAACACGGCGTTCGCCGCGGCGTTCAGGAAGCCCATCGAGATCATGATGCCGCTGTTCTGGATGGCGACGTGGGCACGCGCAAGCACCAGGAGAGCGCCGAACGAGGCGACGCCCACGAGGTGATAGGGGACGATCTTCGCCATGCGCTCCACGCCTCCCGCGTCCATCTGCCCGTGCAGGAACGCGAGCCGGAGCAGCGGTCCGCGCACCACGAAGAGGAGGCCGCTCGTCGCCACGGCAGCCGCGGTCACCCAGACGATGGCCTTGCGCACCGTGGTCCGCAGCTTCTCGTAGTGGCGCTCCGCGTAGTCGTCGGAGAGGTGCGATAGCAAAACGGGGAGCAGAGCGGCCTGGAGCAGCGACGTGGGCAGCGACGCGACGTCACCGGAGTAACGGAGCAGGGTGCCACCGCCCGACACGTTCGCCATGCCGGCCATCAGCTGATCGACGACGGGGTTCACGCGCGTCACGGCGCCGCCCGAGACCTCCGCGGCGATCAGGCGTACGAAGCGCCGCAGCGGCTCGGTCACCTTGAGAGAGAGCTTGATGTCGAGCGCCTTGCGCGCGAAGAGCCACGTGAGCGCGATCGTGGTGAGCTCGCCGCCCAGCTGCCCCACAGGCACCGCGGCCACGCCTGCGGATGTTCGCATGCCGTAGATGGTGCCCAGCGTGCAGAGCACGCCCGCCGCGCTCAGGATCGGCTGCTGGAAGAATTTCTTCTCCGCAGAGAGGAGCGCGAACAGCAGCGTCTTCACCGAGAGCGCGAGCAAGAAGAAGCAGAACGGCACGACCATCTTCGCGGCGAGCTCGAGCTCCGCGGCGCCATATTTCATGCGGAAGTAGATCGTCGCGAGGAGCCCGATGACAGCCGACAGGCCGCCGCCAACGATCAGCGTGTACGCGACGAGCGAGCCACGCAGCTCAGGGAGCGACGCCGGGTCCTTCTTGCGCGCCTCCGCGAGGATCGGCACCACGGCGGAGTCCTGGTAGGCCGCAAACACGAGGGAGCCGGCCAGCGAGAATACGGCCCACGAGAAATAGTAGACGTCGGTTGCCACCGAGCGCCCGAAGAGCGTGGCGAGGAGCAGCGGCAAGAGGGCCTCTGTCGCGCGCAACACCACCTGCGCCGGGAAGAGCAGCGCAGCGGTCCTGGCGATCTGCTTGCTCACGGCGCGAGGATCTCTGGCAGGTCCGATAGGCCGACGACGCTGACGCCCTCGCGCTCGCAGAACGACAGCAGCGCGGAGAGGCGCGACAGGATCGCGCGCGCCTCGGACTCGTTCTTTGCGTATGGGCTCTTGCCGGGAACGATCTCCACGTTGTGGAACATCGCGCAGAGGATCGCGGGACGCTCTGGCGCGGCGGCGAGCGCAGCAGCGAGCTCCTCCTTCGCCACGAGCACGATGCTCTCCTCCGTTCCACGCGTGGGGCGTAGCCACCGCGGCTCTGCGAGCTTGCCGACAATGGGGACGCGGGCGAGCACGCTGGGGCGGATCGTCACGGGCACCTCCCACATGCGTGAGCTGCCGGGACGGCCGGGCTCGTTCGGATCCGGATGGTATGGCTGGGTGGGAGCGCCGCGGAAATCGAGGCCGGGCGCGCCCGCGCTTGCCCACTCCATGTGCGGCGTCACGCTCGACTCCACCTCGTAGCCGAGCGACTCCAGGATGGGCACGCTGTTCTTGCCGACGCCGAAGCGCCCGGCGCGGAAGCACGTGGGCTTGCGATCGAACGTGCTCTTGAAGGAGTCGGTGAGCGTGGTGAGCTTCGCGCGCTCCTCGTCCTCGGAGCAGTCACGCTGGAAGGCCGCGGTCTCGTCGGGGACGTAGGCGCCGGGCTCCGCCAGCTCTGCATGGAGATGCGTGCCGAGATCGCTCTCCTTCGCGAGCGTGCGCAAGAGAGCGACGCTCTCGTCGTGTCGCATGATCTCGGGCGACAGGAGGTACGTGGGCTTCGCGCGGTGCGCGCGGAAGAGCGGCGCCAGGCGCTGGCCGAGACCGTCCGTGACGCCTGCGAAGCCGAGCGGCTTCTCGACCTTCCAGCCCGCGCCTTTGTCGCACTCGGTGTCGATCGTGATGCAGAGATAGCGGGAGCGGATGGTCACGACCCCCTCGATATAGCAAAAAACAACGGCGCCCGTGCCTCGTGTGGCCGGACGCCGTTGGTTCACCCCGCGGGGCTCAGCTCACTTGAAGCGCATGCAGCGCGCGCCCATGGCGCCGGACTTGAAGCGCGGCGTGGTCTGCTGGTTCTTGTGGTGCTGGATGCTGTTGTATTCGGTGCCGTAGCCACGGTAGTCGAAGCGTGCGGTCTCCGCCTTCTTGAGCACCGCCTCATGCATGTTACCGATCATGTCCATCCACGGCTCGGTTCCAGCAGCGTCGCCCGCCTTGTTGATGGAGTCGGCGACGGCACGCCCTGGTGGGGCGATGCGGGCGGTGCCGTCCCAGTGGTTCTTGCCCATGTCGTCAGGGTAGTAGTACGCGTAGCAGAGGCCCGATGCGCCATCACCGTAGGTGACGAGGTCGCCCGCTGCGCCGTGGCATTGCGACTGGCCAGGGGCGAGCTTGCCGTTCTGGTACACGAACTGATTGATTGCAGTGCCGTCGTAGACCGGTGAAAGGGTGTTGCCAGTGATGGCGTCCATCACCTCCGCCGTCGCGAGCTGGCCGCCGTCCCACGCGCAGAACGCCGCGAACAGTGCGTTCGGCGTACAGTTCAGGGTCTTCTCATCCAGGATGTCCTGTGTGAAGGCCCTGTCGTGGGTCCCGCCGCTGTACATCCTCGTGGTCGGTCCATTGAACCAATAGGTCGCGAGGCCGAACGACTCATCCCCGTTCGAGCAGTTCTGCGAGTGATAGACCGAGTAGTCGATGCTCGGCCAACCCGCCCCAGCGTAGTACTCGGGGAAGTTCGAGTTGCTGCTCACGGCATAGAAGAGCCCGTTGTCGACGGTGAAGTCGTGGGACGACGGGTTACCATACGCGCCGCCGGCGTCGCCCACCCACCAGCTCGTCTGCGTGGATCGGCCGGGGATCGAGTACTGGTCCTGTCCTGGGTAGAGCAGGTTTATGGTCGGGTTCTTGATCGTGTAGGTCTGAGCTGAGCCGGCATTCGCGTCAGGGAGCGCTTCTTCCCAGCCATTGTTCCAGCGAGACGGGCGGTGCGCTGCGGTGTAGCTGCGGATTGCGGGCACGTTGCCGTTCAAGCCGCTCACGTAGTTGACGAACGCCCGCATGCGGCCAGCCGTGATCTCGTACTTGTCGACATAGACCGTCTTGCCTGCGCCCACGACGGGGTCGGTGTAGCCGTTCACGGGGAGCGACTTGCAGCAGGTCTCGTGACTCAGGTTCAGGTTGTGCTTCGGGTCCATGGGATCGGGATCGAACTCGTTGAGGCCGCACGTGGAGCCGCCATGGATCTGGCTCTTGCAGCTTGGGCCCACCGCGCAGTGCTTGCCCGTGTCGCAGGCGTTCGTGGTGCAGTCCTTGTCAACCAGACAGCCCTTGTACCAGTCGCACGCGGGGGACTTCGTGCCGCCGCAGTTGATGTCCGTCTCGTCGCCGTCCTTCGTGCCGACGACGTGATCGCCGCAGACCCCCGCGTTGCAGTGGCCCCAGAAGCAGTCCGGGCCCACGCCGCACTTCTTGCCCACGGCGCAGGTCGGAGCGTTCGTGGGGGCTCCACCGCCGCAGTCGATATCCGTCTCCGAGCCGTTCTTGATGCCGTCCGTGCTGGTCGCGGCCGCGCAGAGGTTGTCCTTGCCGCACGAGGCTGTGTCGCAGTCAGCGCCCGTCTTGCATCCGCCGCCCACGGTGCACTTCGGGCACATGCCGCCGCCGCAATCCACGCCGGTCTCGTTGCCGTTCGGCAGCTTGTCCGTGCACGACGGGCCCTGACAGGTTCCCATGCAGACTGCATTGACACAGTCCGTAGGCGCCGTGCACGTCTTGCCGTCTGCGCAGGGCGGGCATGAGCCGCCACAGTCGAGGTCGGTCTCGTCGCCATCCTTGGACCCGTCCCCGCACGACGCAGGCGGCACGTTGCATACGCCGCTGGTGCAGACGTCAGCCTTGATGCAGTCCGCAGCCACCTTGCACTTCGCGCCCGTCGGGCACGGCGTCGTGTTGTGTCCGCAGTTGCCGCCGTCCACGGTTGGCGTGGTGATCACGCCTGCGTCC
>JANXLV010000076.1 GCA_025355005.1 Myxococcales bacterium
GGTTCGGCTGCCAGGGAGGCTGCTGCCCCGGCTGCAGGCCCGGTTGGCCCGGCTGGCCCGGCTGGCCCGGCTGGCCTGGCTGGGTCGGGTTCCAGGGAGCGGGAATGATGTAATTGCTGCTGGTCGGAAGGGGGCCCATCCCGGCCATTGCGGAGCTCATGGGCTGAGGTCTCGCCGCCTCGTCGCTGTCATCCGAGAAGAGCACGTACATCGCGGCGATGATGGCGAACGGGGCTAGCGCCAGCCCGATCTTCCGCGGTGGAGAGGCCATCTGGAACTGCTGGATGAGCTCCTCGACCTTGTTTGCCGGCGGCATTGCGGCGACCATCACGGTCTGTACGCCGTTGTTCACCGGCATCATCATCGGCCCGGCGCCGGTCGGTACTGGCGGACCCATGCCCATGCCTCCCATTTGACCTTGGGAATTCTGCGGATAGGAACCCGACATCGGGTAGCCCCCGGAGGCGGCCATCGGCTGCTGCATCTGTTGCTGCGGGTAGCCACCGCTGCCCATCATCTGCGGCTGCTGCATCATCGCAGGGCCCGACGGCCCAGCCTGCGGCACCTGCGAGTACCCGGGGGGCTGCTGTTGCGCCTGCGGATAACCCCCGGTCGGCGGGCGGCTCATCACGGCGGGGTTCGCGCCGGAGGCCATGTTGGGATAGCCGGCGGGGCGGCGGATGGGCCCTGATTCAACGCGGGTCTCGTCGCCCGGGAGAGGCTCGGCTTCATCCGCTCCGGCGAGTGGCGGCGGTGGACCCGCGCTCCGTCCCGGCCCTGGTGCCCCTCCAGCGGGTCGGGCCCCCGTGCTGGCGTTGCTGCCGGCGTTGGCGTTGACCGGGTTGAAGCGGGTGGACTCGCTGTCGGGTGGCTTGGCGGCGAACTGTCCGGGCTCGAAGGGACGATCCGGCGCGGGCGGGGGCGCGGGCTTCTTGGTGTTCCTCGGCGGAACGGGCGGTGGCGGCGGCGCACCGGTGGCGCCCGCGTTCTGCCGACGTGCCGCGACCTCGCGCACGAATGCTTCACGCTCTTCGTTGGAGACCGCTCTCGCGACAGTGGCGGCGCCGTCGTCCTCTTCGATGAGCGAGCGGTAGTGCAGCCGCGCGGAGCCGATGTCGATCCGGCACGGCGAGCGCAGCTCCGTCCACTGCGAGCTCACCGATTGCCCTTCGGCGAGCGCGGGTTGACTGCCGTCGGCGCTCTGCAAAAATAGGGCTTTCCCGTCGAAATAGATGAACGCGTGCACGTCGAGGATCTTCGCACCCTCGATGCGCCACATGCCGCGTCGCCCCACGCTGATGGGCGCGAGCTCGGAGCCAAGCGAGAGCGGAATGAAAGTCGGCTCGCCGACTCCCTTCTCGATCTCGATGACGTGCGTGGTCGCGTTGCCTGCCATGACTCGTTAGCCGCTAGTTAGTACTCCGGGCGCCGCTGCCCTTGGTTCTGCTTCGCGGCCTTGTATATCGATTTTGGCAGATCTACGCCGTGCTCGTGAAGTTGCGGGATACAACGAGGTAAAATACCTGTGGGGGCGATGTGGCTGAGCACCTCCCCCTTCTTGCCGAACCCTGTGTATTCACGGACTAAAATGTCCTGCATTTGGTAGGCCTGCGTCGGAAGGTCGTAGCCGAGCACCTCGGAGATGTGGGTGATCTTCCGGCTACCGTCTTGCAAACGCGAGACCTGGCAGATGATGTTGACGGCCGAGGCGAGCTGGATGCGCAGCGCCTCGAGCGGCATGTCGAGGTCGCTCATCATGGCCATGGTCTCGAAGCGCGAGATCGTGTCGCGTGGATAGGTTGCGTGGAGGGTGCTCATACAGCCGCCGTGACCTGAGGTCATCGCCTGGATCAGGTCGAGGGCCTCGCCGCCGCGGATTTCTCCGACGACGATGCGGTCAGGTCTCAGACGAAGCGTGGCCCTGAAAAGATCTCGGATCGACACGCCGCCGCGACCTTTCGGGTCCGGCGGACGCGCCTCCAGCCCGCACAGGTGCGCGCGCTGGAGCTGGAGCTCGCGTGAGTCCTCGATCACGACGACGCGCTCGCCTTCAGGAATGAAGGACGAGAGCGCGTTCAGCATGGAGGTCTTGCCGCTGCCCGTGCCGCCCGCGATGAGGATGTTGAGCTTCGAGACCACGAGCGCATGCAGCGCCATCGCGGTGTCCTCGTCCATCGCGCCGAAGCCGATGAGGCGCTCGACCGTCAGCGTCTCCTTGAAAAAGCGGCGGATCGACACGCACGGGCCCTCCGGCGCCGCAGGTGGAAGGACCGCCTCGATACGTGAGCCGTCGGGCAAACGCCCCTCGAGGATGGGGCGCTCTTCGTCGATGTGCTTACCGACGAACTGCGCCGCGTTGCGCAGCGCCGCGATGAGCGCTTCCTTCGATTCGAACTTCGCGTCCGAGAGGTGCAGGATGCCCTTCTTCTCGACGTAGATCTGGTTCGGCCCGTTGATCATGATGTCGCTGACCGCGGGGTCATCGAGGTGCTTCTTGATCGGCGCGAAGAACTGGAGCAGCGTCTCTTCGAAGATTTCCTTGGGGATCAAAGTCCCTTCAGTATATCAGGGCGCGCCCGCATCTCCGCGTCTTAGCTGCGGCCCGCCTGTCGGCGAGATCTTCGTTGGGACCGGCGTTGGGACCTGCAGAGGCTCCGGCGCTTCGGTCGGCTTCGGCTCCACGGCCGGCCTGGGAACGTCACGAAGCAGGCCGCTGCTCGCTTCCCTGGCGTGTTTTCCCTTGGGGGAGAGCCGCAGGTACTCGCGGAACTCCTTGTCGGCGCGGACAGCATCGTTGTCGCCATCGCGAAACGCGACGCCGAGCGCGAAGTGGGCCTCCGCGTTCTCGGGCTCTTTCGTCATCACGACGTCGAGGTTTGCCTTCGCCGCGGGGTACTCCTCGACGGCGATGTACAGCGTCGCGACGATGAAGCGCGTGCTCGTGTCCTCCGGATGGGAGCGCAGGTAGTTCGCGCCGTACTGGATGGCGACCCGGTATTTCTGGCCGCGAATGCACACGACCAGGAGCTGCGGGACGATCTTCCGCGGATCGCCGCCAGCGTCGAGAGCAGCCGCAAAGTACTCCTCCGCGCGCGTCCAGTCGCCGATCGCGGCAAAGCCCTGGCCTCGCGCGAAGAGCTTGTCCCACGTCTGCTCCTGCTTGAAGGTCGCGAGGTTCTCCTGCATCTCGTCGCCCTTGGTCTTCTGGCAAGCGAGGCATGTGAGGGATGCGAGGACCGATGCACCGAGGATCACGATCACGCCGGGGAAGCTGGGGAAGCGTCGGGACGGCTGCAGCGTTCGCGACAGCTTCACTTGGGAGGCTGGTCCTTGCCGATCTCGCTCTTCAACTTCCGTTCGAGGTTGTTGAGCCACGAGACATACTCACCTTGCTTGCCCTCCGTGAACTGACGGAGGATGTGCACACCGTGCAGCGCGCCGCTGTAGTCCTCCACGTTGAGGGCGTGCTCGAGGCGAACGCGCTGTGTTCGGTAGTCGTCGTTGATGTCGATCCTGAGGCGCTGCGCTGTTTCATCCGCCGCAGCGGCCGTCTGCGGATCTCCACCAGCGCGGAAGCACGCGGCGGCCTGCTCGTAGAGCGGCACGCACTGCACGCCGTCCTGCACGTGGAACGGGCGTCGCTCGCGCTTCGCGTCGGCGATGAAGAGCCGGTCGCGCGCGAACGCGAGGGCCTGCCCTCCCTGCTGCGGGCACTGCGCCACGGGCGGTCCCCAGAGCTCCGGTGCCTCCTTCGGGCGCGCGATGTCGCCTCCCGAGCCGTCGTCGCCGAGCACGTAGTATCCGCCGCCCGCCACGAGCGCGATGAGCGCGAGGAGGGTGATCGGGGACGAGCCCTTCTGCTTCGTCTGGACGACCTGGCCTGCGCCGGCCGCATCCGCGGCCATGACGTAGATCTGTACCTGACCGACACCGAGCACCGCTTCCGGCGGAAGTGGAGCCTGCGTGAAAGCGATGTTGTTGATCGTGGGCGGCGGCTCGAAGTTGAGCGCGCGCGCGAACACGCCGGCGGGACCGAGCTCGATGAGGCAGTGCTCGACGCGCGCCTGATCGATGGGGAGGCGGATCTCGCAGTGAGCGCCGCTGCCGATGAGCACGCGCTCACTCTCGACGTTGAGCTGATCTACTTGTCCCGAAGGCAGCCTGATTTGGAACCTGAGAACGCGCACCTGTCCTCCTTACAGACCGCCCGTGATCTGCATGATGGCGGGGCCGAGGATCAGCCCCATTATGCAGAAGAACACGAGCATCAGTGGGCCTACCATCTTCACGCCGGCCTTCGCTGCCAGCTCTTCTGCACGCACGCTGCGGCGCTGCCTCGAGATCGTCGCCTGGATGGTGAGCACCTCCGCCACGGGATTGCCGCGCTCCTCCGCCTGGATGAGGGAGTTCGCGAACTCGATCGCGGCGTCGACGGGGCATCGGCGCGAGAACTCGAGCAGTGCCTCCTTGCGCGTGCGTCCCAGGTTCAGCGTCTGCAAGATGAGCGTGAACTCTTCGACCAGCGCGTCGTCGGGGTTGGAGGACTGCTCGACCACCTTGCGGATCGCGCCGGGGAAGTCGAGACCAGCACCCATACACAGCGCCATGACGTCGATGAAGTACGGCAGACCGCGGCTCACCTGCTTCAGCCGCTCCTGCGCGACGCCGCTGACCTGCATGTACGGGATCGCCCCGCCGATCAGCGCGCCGACGATCACCATGATGGCGCCGAGGTCGAACATGTAGCCGAGCGCGATACCGGAGAACAGGCCACCGATGGACGACAGGATGGTGAGGGCGATGAACTCGTCCGCGGTGAGACCCATGTAGTCCCCCGCGAGACCGATCTGCTCGTCGATGGACGCGCGCTGTTCGTCGGTGGGGATACCGGACACGCGCACGCCGAGCCACCGAACGAGCGGCTCCACGCTGCGCCAGAACTCGTTCGACGCGAGCGCCTGCTGCCGCTTGAGGCCGCGCAAGCCAAGGCGGCTGGCGACGCGCGTCTTCGACGCTGCGATCGACCAGAAGAAGATCCCAACCGCCATACCGAACAGCACGGGCACGATGATGCGCAGCGCGACGACCATCACGCTCATGCCCTGGAATTGAAAACCGAAGATCGGCTTCACGGCTGCGCCTGCGCGTTCAAATGTCCACCGCCAGAACCTTGCGGGCCACGACCAGGGCGGAGACCCAGCATGAAGCGCACATGAACGTGATGATGTACCCCACGAACGTCGTCTGAAGCGGCGTGAAATACCCAGGCCACAGCTGGTTCAGACCAATGAGCAACGCCAACGGAAGCGCGGCGATGACCCAGAGCTGCATCTTGCCTTCGGCGGTCTTCGTGCGGATGACACCCTCGAGCCGGCGCATCTCGCGCAGCGTGAGCGCAGTGGTCTCCAGCACGCGTGGCAGATTTCCACCCACCTGCCGTCCGATGAGGATGGCGGACAGCGCGGAGTCGAGCGGGCGGCTCCCGACGCGCGCGGCCATGTGAAGGAGCGACTGGTCGAGCGTGCTCCCGACCTTCATCTCCTTGATCGCGAGGTCCACTTCCTGCCGTATGGGATCCTGGATGACGGTGACGACGGTGTTGAACGCCGCGCCGATGCTGGGCGTGGACTTCAGTGCGTTCGCGAGCGCCAGCACGAAGTTGTCGAGCTGCTCCTCGATGAGGATCACGCGCTCGCGACGATTGCGTTCGATCCACACGGCCGGTGCGGCGAAGATCGCGACGACACCGAGCCACCAGTACGGCACCTCGATCGACATGACCAGGAGGAGGAGCACGGCAAGCGCGCCGACCTGACCGTATGCGATGTGACGGCCCGGTACGAAGATGAACATCGGGCGAAGCTTCCGCTCGAGCCAGCCGGTGTAGCGAGCCCACATGCGGTAGGGAAAGCTCGATTGGTCCGCGAGCGAGACCCACGTCCCCACGAACGCACTCAGCACGACCAGGATGGAGCCGGCGTATTTGTAGATCTCGGTGAGCGGAGCGACATCGGAAACGTGTGTCATGTCAGAGGTACTTCTCCCCTCGCTTCACGAGACCCATGACGATGAAGTCGTTGAGGTACGAAGGCAGGTAGCCCGTCGCACGGAACTCACCGATGACCTTGCCCTTCGCGCCAGTTCCGGTGCGCACGAACTCGAAGATGGGCAGCGTCTCGATCTCGCCGGTGTCGCGCTCCATTCCGATGACCTCGCTGATCGCGACGATCTTGCGCGAGCCGTCGGAGAGGCGCGACTGCTGGACGATGACGTGGACGCTCCCAGCGATCTGCTCGCGGATGGCGCGCACGGGGAGATCGACGCCGGCCATGAGGACGAGCGTCTCCAGGCGCGCGATGGCCTCCTTGGGGGAGTTTGCGTGCGTCGTGGTGAGCGAGCCGTCGTGACCCGTGTTCATGGCCTGCAGCATGTCGAGCGCCTCACCGCCACGACACTCTCCGACGACGATGCGGTCGGGGCGCATACGCAGCGCGTTCTTCACGAGGTCGCGGATGGTGTACTCACCGCGGCCTTCGAGGTTCGCAGGGCGTGTTTCGAGCGAGACGACGTGCGGCTGCTTCAGCTGGAGCTCCGCAGCGTCCTCGATCGTGACGATGCGCTCTTCCTCCGGGATGACGCCCGAGAGCACGTTGAGCAGCGTTGTCTTTCCGGAGCCCGTGCCGCCGGAGATGACGATGTTCTTCTTCGCGATGACGGAGCGCGTGAGGAAGAGCGCCATCTGCGCGGTGCACGTCCCGTAGCCGATCAGCTTGTCGAGGGTGAGCGGCACCTTCGCGAACTTTCGGATCGTGATGCACGAGCCACGAAGCGCGATCGGCTTGATAACGGCGTTCACACGCGAGCCGTCCTTGAGGCGCGCGTCCACGAGCGGCGATGATTCGTCGATGCGACGACCAAGCGGCGTGACGATGCGCTCGATCACGGCGCGCACGCGTTCGTCGTCCGTGAAGCGGGCCTCGCTGAGGCGGATCTTGCCGTTGTGCTCGATGTAGATCGTGTTGGGATCGACGACCATGATTTCGCTCACGGTCGGGTCGGAGAGGAAGCGCTCGAGCGGGCCCAGGCCCAGCGCCTCGTCCGAGAGCTCACCGATGAGCGTGTCGCGATCCATCTCCTTCGGGATGCGCGCGTCCATCGAGCCAACGATGCGACGAAGCGCGTTCAGCACCTTCGGGCGCATCGACGGGTCGTCGAGCTTCTTTGCGTCGATGGTGGCGAGGTCGAGGTGTTCGAGCAGCGCCTTGTGGATGTCGCGCCGGAGCTCGACGTCCTTCTTGCGCGAGTCGTCCATGTGCCGAACGGGCATCTGCTGGGCGGCGGCGACGGGCGCGGTGGGCGCTATGTGCTGCGCAGGATGTCCTGCGTGCTGAACTCCGTTCGGCGAGGTCATCCCGTTGGGACCACCCGTCGGCATACCCTGCGGGTGCATGCCATTCATGGCCGGCATTCCGCCGTTCATGCCGTTCATCCCATTCACGCCATTCATGCCACTCATGGCAGGGTTCTGGCCCGTGGGGTTCGGGCCCATGTAAGAGCCGAGGTGCTGCTGCGCGTGGCGGAGCGCACCCGTCGGATCCTGCGGCCCCGCGAAGGTGGGCGGAGGATGGGTGGCACCGCCGTGCGTGGGCGCGGGGTGGCTCCCGGACATCGCGGTGGGGTGACCGCCGTGGCCTGCGCCGTGCGCCGTCGGATGCATCTCCTGGGCGTCCGCGGGGAAGAAGAACACCGTGAAGTCGCCGACGACGATCGGCGTGCCATAGGGCACCTCGACGATGTTGCGCTTGAGGAGCATGTCGCCAGCGATCGTGCCGTTGGTGGAGACGTCCTCGACGATGATGGAGCCCTCACGCGGCTCCACCACGGCGTGCTGACGGGACACGAGATCGCTGTCCAGGCGCAGCACGCAGGTCGGGTGGCGTCCGATGGAAATGGCGCGTCCCACGGGAAATGTCTCCGTGCGCTCCCTCCCGTCCTCGGACTGGATGACGACCTGTACGTGCATATTACAAATTAACTTCGCGAGAATGTGTGGTGTGCGACCACCGCAAACGACCAATTACTTCGCCGACGGCGGCGCCTTCGGGAACGTGTCCACTGTCTCGATGTCTCCGGAGAACTCCTTGTACTGATCCACCGCCGTCTTGATCAGCTCGAGCGACGACTTGGGAACGGAGTCGATGATGCTCGGGATGATGAAGAGCGCGCCCTCCACCTCCTGGTAGTTACGCGTCTGCGTGCCGAAGAGCAGGCCGATGACCGGGACCTCGCTGATGAACGGCAGGCCCTTGTTGTCGTTGCGGAGCTCGCTCGTGTGGAGGCCGGAGAGAATCACGGCCTGCCCGAGCTTCAGCGTCACGAGCGTCTCGACGTTCGTGGTGTTGCGCCCGGGGATCGAGCCGGTGACGGGCGGGGTGAACTCCGAGAAGTCGGTCGTGATCTTGACCTCGCAGTCCCTCGTGACGGCGTCGTAGCGAGGGAGGACCTTCACGTTGGTGCCGGAGAAGATCTTCTGGATGGTGACAGTCAGACCGGTGGTCTGAAAGTTCTGTTCTTCGCCGCTGTTGAACTGGGCCTCGGAGCCGTTGCTCGTGATGATGGTGGCTTGCTTCAGGACCTTCGCCCAGCCACGCGTCGACGAGATGTCCAGCCGTGGCAAGGGCTGGTCGACGATGGATGCCTGCGCGGCGGTCGCGGTCTTCGATACGAAGTCGAACGTGAACTGACTCTGGACGATCGGCTGTCCCTGAGCGCTCACGCCGTTGATGCTGTCCGGCCAGCCGACGCCGACCGCGAAGTGGCGCGCCTTCTGGTAGCGCACGAAGAAGAAGTCGATGCGGACGAGGAGCTTGCGCTCCGCGGCGGTGGGCCCGAACGTGACGAGTGACTCGACCTGGCCGCTGTAGCTCTCCGCGACGCGCTGCACGCGCTTCAGGTCGGCCTCGGAGGAGACTCCGCCCTGGATGAAGATGCGCGCGCCGATGCGCCGGGTGGTGAGGCCCGTGATGCCCTCGATCAGCTGCGCGACCTCTTTTTCGACCGCCTGTGGAGAGCGCAGGGCGACGTTGATGTCGTACGTGACGCGCGTGCCGTCGTTCTTGATCAGGAGCAGCGTCGTCGAGCCGGGCTTGCGACCGCTGATGACGAACTGCGAGCCCTCGGGCGTGGGCGTGACCGACGCGATGTCCTCCGCCGCGACGGAGTACTGGCGCACGCCGGTGGCGGGGATCGTCTTGGTCTCGCCAACGGCGAGCCCGATGTCCTCCGCGTGGCCGCTACCCGGGGCCGCGGCGGCGGCACCCTTGGGATCTGGCGCGGCGAGCGCGACGCCACCAGAGAGCCACAGCGAGCAGCCGACGATGGCAGCGAGCAGCGGGGCGAGGACGGACCGCCTATTTCGGACCCGCGAGTAGATACCGAGTGCGCTCATTTAGTTGCCGCCACCGATGCGCTGCGGCACGTTCGACCGCACGCCCTGGATCGCCGTTCGCTGCTTGCTGTCGACGATCGCTGCCATGTTGATGTCCGGGAGACGCTCTGCGGTGCGCTGATCGTCCGGGTTGCGGAGCGCGACGGCGATTCGCCCGCGATCCGCGGCGAGCGCGAGGATCTGCGCTTCCGGAAGCGTGAGGCTCACGGTGAGGATCGGATCGCCGCCGTAGCGGTCGGCTTCCTTCTGCCCGTCGGACTGCGTGCTGGCGCCCGAGGCAACGACGAGCACGCGCTGCAGGAGCACGACCGCCGCTTCCTTGTCACCGTTGTCCGCGGTGCCGGTGCCGAACACGCCGATCACGTCGACGTAGTCACCGGGTCGAATGAGCTGCGTGCTGGACTCTTCACGCGCGGTCCGGATGGACACGGCGCGATAGCCAGGCTGCACCATGGATGCGAGATCGCGCTGCTCTTCGGTCGCAGTCACGAGGTCCGTCCACATGAGCGTCTGCTGCGCCTTCACGGTGTTGCCCACCCTGAGGTTCATGATCTTGCTCTTGTCGAGCTCCTTGATGGCGCGTTCCTCCACGTAGGCCTGCGGGACCTCACGCGTGGCAACGGCGTCTTCCGTGATGGGCTTGCCCCGATCGATCTGCTTGAGAGCAATCAGGAGCTTCACCTTCTCACCGCCGGATGCCTCCGCTTCGAACCGACGTTGGTACAAAAGCAGGAGGAATACGCCGAGGATTCCCACCACGAGCGCGATGAAAAGAGCACGACGATTCATTGTCTGGGAAGGTACCCGTGTTCGCGCTGAAGGGGAAGCGGCGCAAGCGGGATCTGCCGCCCCCTCCACCGCCCCCCTGCGCGGGTACTCAGTAGGCTCAGTTGGAGCAGCTTCGAGCGCAGGACGCGCGGTTCGCTTGACAGCGCTGCTGACAGGGTCGCGACTTATCGAAGCAGCTCTTCAGGCAGTTCTGGTCCTTGGGCTTCAGGTACTTCGGGTTGTCCTTTTCGTCGATGTCGCACTTGTCCATGCAAGGCTTCTGGTCGACGACGCACTTCTTGACGCAGACCTTCGCGTTGTTCTCGCAGCCCTGCCCGCAGTCATTGATAGCGCCGATCGCGTTGGCGGCGGTGCTCGCGTTGATGGCCGTGCCGTCCGAGGCCTCGGCGGAGGATTCGGTGGAGGCGACCGTGAAGACTCCGCAGAAGATCGCGCCGCCCACCACGAAGCCCATGGCAGCCCGTGAGACAGCGCGTGAGGCGCGACCAGGCAGAGCCGAGAGGTTGCGAGAGATCATTGCGGGGTGACAGCCTGGAGCGAGCCGTGGTTCTGCGGCGTGAGCTCGGAGATAGAGAGGTAGCGCTTTCCTTCCGTCTCGAACGAGCCCAGCATCACCTGGGTACCTTCGTGGAAGTAGGCACGAACGCGAGCGCCGTTCTCGAGGTCCGGAGCGATGCCGGTGAAGTGCGCGTTGTGCGCCCAGTTGTCGTAGAAGGCCGCGACCTCATCGGGTGACTGCTTCACCTCGTAGACGCGAACGCCGTAGGGCGTCCCGACCACTTCGGCGTTCATCACGCGGCGGGCGCCTTCCGGCTTCGGCAGCGCTGTGTCCGTTCCAAGCGACTCTTCGCTGCTGTTCGCAGTGAGGCCGATCTTGTCGAAACGGAAGCTGTCCTCGGTCCATGCGGTGATGGTCTTGGTCTCGCGTGCGCCCTTCGTGACGTAGACGTAGCGAAGCTTGCCGATCTCGCCGAGGTCCTGCGTCTGGTTGAACTTGGTCATCGCCTCGGCGAAGGTAGAGCCGCTCTTCGTGCCCTTGGTAAAGCAGATGATCATGCCCTCGGTGTCGCCTTCCTGCTTGATGACGCCAGCGGCGATGTCGCTCGGCGGTGCAGGAATGGGCTCACCCTTCGGGTTGCGGAACTGGTCCTTCGGGATCTTCGCGAAGACCTCACCGAACGCGGAGGGGTTCTTCTCGCAGATCTCCTGGAAGTGGCCGAGGACGTCGTGGACGGAGTCCTTGTTGAACTCCTGGGCGTAGTAAATCGACTGGCCGTTGAGCTTGATGTGCGTCACGCCCTCGGGCTCGGGCGCGAGAGCCGCGAGCTCCCGACCGAAGGACATGCTGGTCTGCCGCGCGTTCGCGTTGGCCGAGTGAGCGAGGATGCCGAAGCCGGCGAGGCTCGCGCAGGAGAGCCACGCGGCCACGCGCAGCGTGCCCTTGACCCGGCGCAGGCTCGGAGAGCCGGCTTTCAGATTTCGCTTCCACGCAGCAAGTAGAACAAGGGGCAACATGAGTACCTCGCGAGATTCCCTAGTAGAGCGAACCGATCTTGTTCTTCGCGTAGCTGAAGAGACCCCCGATGCTACCATCCTCGGGCTCTTCGATGCAAAGCGCGGTCGACTTCATGCCAGTTATCTTGATCGACAATCCCTTGCCGCCCGTCGCGCTATTGGGCTTCGGGTTATTGATGGTCGTTGACGAGTAGTTGACCTCGGCCTTCTGCATGAAGCCGCTGGCCTTGGCCGCGCCGCCGCTCGACCCGAGCGCGCCCGACGACGTGCTGTCGCTGGCGCCGGCACCGGACTGACCAGTGGCAACGCTGCCGCCAGCGCCTTTGGAGGTGCCGCTATACGAGATCTTCTGCGCCTTGCAGGCGTGGGAAGCATAGTCGAGAACCTCCGAGCGGACCTCTTGATTCGAGGTGAGCTTGGTGGAGTAGGCGTTGAACATCATCATGGTCAGGCCGAGCATCGCGATCATCACGGGTAGGACGACCGCTGCTTCGACGAGCGCCGCGCCGCGCTGACGGGCGCGAGCCCGGGCGCTCATGAGCTTATGGAGGGATCGAGAGACCATCAGTGCAACACTCCTTGCGAGGCCTTGCCGACCGAGCTTCCCATCGCCTTGGTGATGGATTCGTTGTAGGAGTCCTTGATGGCCTTCTCGCTCACGTCGAGAAGGGACCCGAGCGCGTCCACCCCCTTCTCGCCAGCGCCACCGCCGAGTTGCTTGGCGCTCTTGCCGAGAACCGCGGAGATGTTTCGAGCGATCTTGGAGTTCTTGAGCTGATCGGTCAGCGCGTCGGCACCGAAGTCGAGCAGCGGACCGAGCAGGTTGGTACCTATGACGCCCATGAGCATGCCGAAGAAGTCCGGTGAGGCGACGTGCTTCATGCGAGAGGTCCAGCGCATGTTGAAGACAGCGTTGTCGTCCTTGCTGCAGCTCTCGGCGTCCCACTTCTCCTCGCAATCGAAGTAGAACTCGGACTGGGCGAAGTACATCGGGGTCGAAGGATTCTGTCCCTTGAGGGACGCCGCGAGCGGCACACCCTTCTTGGTTCCCTGCGCGAGCGCCACCCGGTGTTCGGCGTCCTCGGTGTAGTCCTTCGGGAAGCTGAAGCTCCAGACCTGCATCCAGTCGCTGCCGTTCTGGGCAGGCGCGTACATGCGCTTCCAGCCGAACATCTTCTGGTCCCACACGCCGCCGTCACAGTCCGTGGTGAGGTCGCCAATGAACTTGATGAGCCAGCGCAAGAAGCCTGGAGTGAGCTGCGCGACCTTGTCGACCGCACGTTCGCAAAGCTGCTTGTTCTTGACGAGGATGACTGGGAGTCCGAGCTTCATATCGCTCGAAAAAGACGCGCTGTTGGGCTTGTTCTTCGCGGAGCCGCTGCGCTGGAACTGCGACAGCAGCCCGCTCATGTCGGTGCTGCCACCAGCCGGCGCCTTGCCTCCACCAAACAGCTTACCGAGCGGCAGTGAGAAGGAGAAGCCCGGTATGTTCGAAGCACTGGCCGCTATCGCTGTCGACTCGTAGTCCGAACCGACGTTGAAGCCAGCATACGACCCGTACCATGGGTACCCTATCGCAGCGGCCGTGCTCGCGATGCTCAATGCGGGGAGACCGAAGCGGATGACCGTGTTGTCGTATGCGGTCTCGGCCTTGTCGAGCGCCTCGTACGCGGGGAAGCAAACCTCTGCGGTGATGATCGCGAAGGAGCATGCGAGCGCAGCCCACTTGAGGACCGCGAGCACGCAGTGAACGATCACCAGCACGAACATGATGAGGTTGATGACGGCGATCAGGTTCATGCCGCGCGCGTTGACGGCGGCCGCGCTGAACACGGCGTGATCGGCGCCTTCCTGCATGCGGTCCTTGAAGACCATCGCGTCGCCGACGCCCTTCATGAACCACATCGAACCGATGAGGAACGTCGCCATGAAGAGACCGATCAGCATCACTGCGCCGCGCTCGTCCTGGCGAAGAGACTTCTCTCGCTCGCTGAGCCCGCGTCCGGCGGTGCGTGCGGGCACATCGAAGCTGAACCACGACGCGGGTATGGCGAGTATGGCCAATATGGACAGCGGAGCGAGCTCAGCCCACTTGCTACCGACCCATGAAGATGAGATTGAGGTGCTCATTCGGCCTTATACTTCGCACCCTGGTGCGGCATGGTGGCTTCGTACGGGATCTTCATCGTTCCACCTTTGCAAACGACCTGGCCCATCATGGGCACCTTGCACTGGTACGTGGCCGTGACCTTCACGGTGACCGGACCGTAGGGGTCCTCCTTCGAGGAGCGGTCGGTCACTGTCACGTCAACCGAGCTGATGGCGCCGTTTCCGATCCACGGACCCAGCGCAGCGGCGGCGGCGCCCTTGGCTTGCTCCTCACCGCTGCCCTCGGCGCCCGGGTTGTTCTCGTGTGCGTTGGAGAACACCGCAGCGGCGCGCGCGGCCGTGATCGTCGCGTGCTTCGTCGCCAGCTTCGCCGCGTAGATCTTGGAGACCTCGACGAAGCCGAAGAACGTCATCATCATCGGCATCAGCGCAACGATGAACTCGACGAGGACCGCGCCTCTGCGATCGCGCAGCAGGCTGGGTGTCGTCTTGTTCTCACTCGGCCTCACACGCTCGGTCTTCATTTGGAACCCCAGTGGAGGTAGACGGTGACAGCAGCGCCAATCAACATGCAAGGGCCAAGCCGGAACCAGGACATCACTTCAGGCTCCACGGTGCGGCGTTTCTCCTTGGGGAGAATGGGGTTCAGCATGAGGAAGCCCGTGTTCTTCAGAGTGGCGAGTAGCTTGCCGTCGTATGCCAGCCGAGCTGGCGCGATGACGATCGCTGCGACGAAGGTGTAGAGCTCCACCTCGAGACCAAGTGACGGCTGGCAGAGCGCACCGAGCGCCGCGAGCATCTTCACGTCACCGCCACCAATGGCGTTCTGGCGAAAGAGCATGATGGGGACGATCCCGGTCACCAGCGCGCCAGCCACGGAGAAACCCGCTTCGTATGGGACTTCTGCAGCCTCCACCCCGTGAGAGCTCGCGTAGATATAGTGCGCAACCGGCGCAAGAAAGAGGGGCGGCAGCGTGAGCCAGTTCGGAATGTTTCCCGTCTTGACGTCAAACACCGCAGCGACGGCGGTGATGACGACCGCTGCGATGAGAAAAGGCATCATCCCGAGGTCAACCTCATGGGCCTCATGGGCCTCATGGGATCGGAGCCATGATGCTCGTGCGGGCTGCTCTGTACTGATTGAGCATTTGCACGCCACCAGCGCTGATCCCCGCGAGTACGGGAATAGCCACTGCCGTGAGCAGGAATGCGTACTCCACGAGCACCGCGCCGCGAGAGCGACGCGCCTTGCGTGAGATGATCGCGGCCAGTCTTGCCCGATCCGTGTCGTTTGATGTGCTCGCCTTCACGCTCATGACGTTCGGCTCCAAGCTGGGAAAACGGAATACACGTGGAGCTGGCCACGATGTGGCTGACTCCGGATTTTCTCTACGCGGAAATGCGGCTCACGAGCGAACCACCAACGTTGCCGTTGCGGACGCCCGTGAGCCCCTTTGGCAGAGAAGGCTTTAGAGTTTGGTGCCGGCGTTCGTGGCGGCAGCGCCAACCTTCGGGCCGAGAGCCTTGTATGCGGCCGCCGCGAGCAGAAGGACTGCCACGAGGAGGAGGGCGTACTCGACCATCGACGCGCCACGCTTCACGAACTTCATTGCCTTCTTCATTTGATTCTCTCCTTCAATCGCCCTGGGGGCTGTCTCTGTAACTTCGCGCACCCGATGATACTGGGTACGCTCAAACTCGTATCGACCTACCTGACCGCCGCTTCGATTCTTCGTTTCGCTTTCGGTCGCCGCCGCAGTCGCGTCGTCGTGCGACCAATCAATCCATCATTCGTGCCAGCGATACTTTTTGGAGACGTCCAACTGGTGTCTCCTGATTGTGACATCGGCGGACCACGATCCGCATAGTTGGCGGTTTCCCTACACCACCGCTGAAGTTTTCTTGGATCCTGACGTGTCCATGTATGGGGTTCTTTTGATCCAGAGAGTGTCTCGCAAGAGTCACACCAATGCCTACACTGTAGGACTTATTGGTTTATCTTCACCGGGCCCGTGGGTCGGGCGTAATAGACCACGGGCTTCTTCTCCTGAACGAAGACCTGGTTGAAGAGGATGATGCCCTCGAAGGCGCCCACGTTGAACTCGCGCGATGGGTTCTGGGGCTTCAGGCGGTCGCTGCCCTTCTCGCTGGTGTCGATGGTGACCGCGAAGGGCTCGTTCGGACGGACGGCGAGCTCGAAGTGCGCAGCACCGGCCACGTCGGTGCGGGCGACGGTGTTTCCCAGGTATCTCACCGGCAAATTGGCCCCGTTCACGGCGCGCACGGCGACCACGACGCGGCGCTCGAGCGCGGCGCACGCGGCGCCGTATTCCGGCACCTTCTGGATGTCCACGAAGCGCACCAGCGTCACCGAGATCGGGCGTTTTGGTGACTCGAAGTTCTGTGGGCAGCGGATGGTGAGGTCCACGGTCTCGCCCTCGGTCCCATTCAGGGCAACGAGGAGGGCTCCGTCGGCCTGGGTCGCGCCGAGCTCCTTCGTGTCGCGCAGGACCGTGGCGCCGCCAACGGGGCGTCCCACGTCACCGCTGACGCGAATCCGCACCTGAAAAGGCGCGGGCGGCTTGGCGTCGAGGCTGCCGCAACCTGCACCGAGCAGGGAGGCAGACACGACCAGCGCAGTCAGAGCACGGGTCATCGTAGACAAGGATGCCTGTCCATCTACGAAGGGTCAAGACGCCGCCTTCCCACGAACAAACAAGCGTAGCAGCGCCCCCCACACGTCGGCCCACAGGTGGCTTCAGGTTGCTCGACCTCGACCTCAGCGCAGCCGGGCTTTTGCCTTCGACAACGCGTCGTCGACCATCACCTGCTGCTCGGCGGGATCTTGCCAGCGGCGTTGCGTGTGCGTCGAGAGCTGGTGGAGCGGATCGAAGTAGAGGAAGTACTCGCCGGGCTTCACGCTCGGGGCCTGGTAGACGCTGATGCCGGTCTCGCGGTCGTAGTACTCGTAGCTGTGCGCGTCGCGCTTGCCGCCGCCGCCTGGTGCGTCGACCACGAAGACCGGCGTGTTGAAGCCGGCGGTGCTGCCGCGCACGTGTTTTTCCAGGTAAATCGCGGTGTCCACGGAGGTGCGGAGATCTTCCACGCCCTTCACCAGATCGTGCACGTAGACGTAGTACGGGTGCACGTTCACGTGGCCCAGGCGCTTCACGAGGAGCAGCATGGTCTCCGGCGCGTCGTTCACGCCGCGCTGGAGCACGCTCTGGTTGCGCACGAAGATGCCGCGCTCGAAGAGTTTGTTCATGGCGTCTTCGGTGATGCCGGTGATCTCGTTCGGGTGGTTGAAATGCGTGTGCAATACAACTTCTTTGTGGAGCTTGCGGCCCTTCTCCACGACGCGCGTGAGCGCATCGACCCATGCGTCGTCCGTGAGGATCTTCTGCGGCATGACCGCGGGGCCCTTCGTGGCGAAGCGCATGCGGCGCACGTTCGGCATGTCGAGGAGCGACATCCCGATGTCCTCGAGCTGCTGCGCGCGGAGCTGGTAGGCGTCGCCGCCGGAGATGACGATGTCCTCGAGCTCGGGGCGCGTGCGGATGTACGCGTAGGCCTGCTTCCAGCGCTCCTCGTTTGCCTTGAGGTTGACCTTCTCGACCTCCTCGGTGTCGATGCCAACGGCGTAGCTGCGCGTGCAGAAGCGGCAGTACACCGGGCACGTGTCGAGCGGCAAAAATAGGGCTTTGTCGGTGTAACGATGCGTGAGACCGGGGACGGGCGCGTCCTTCTGCTCGTGCAGCGAATCCAGATCGAGCTTGGGATGATCCGCGAAGAGTCACGATCCGAGCGGAAGAAACTGCGTGCGGATCGGATCCGAGTACGGATCGCTCCAGTCGATGAGCGAGAGCATGTACGGGCTCACGCGCACGCTCATGGGCGCGTGCTTGAAGCCTTCTTCGGCGTCGGTCATGAACGCGGAAGACGCGAGGCCTTGCACGGTCTCGAGCAGCTTCGACACCTTCGTGATCGAGTGCTTGGCCTGCCACGTGTGATCGAGGAACGTCTTCTCGTCGATCGCGGAGTACGCGGGGATCTTCTGCCAGAACGGGCCGCGGACCAGATCCTTGTGCTTCAAGGTCGCGGGATCGACGGCCGGCGTCTTCGGCACGATCGGCTCCGCGACGCCATGCGGGAGGACCTTGAGCGGGGTGTGCACGTGGCTGGAGGCTTTGGTCTCCGAGGTGTCGCTGGCCATGCTGCGTTCTACCCAGTGGGTGGACGCGTAGGCAAGCTCGGCGCGGACATTTCAGGCGGTGCGCCGTAACGACGCGCTGCGCGATGCAGCCGGGCGCCTATCTCGGCGGCGAATTCGGGCGGCTCGATGACGCGGGCCGCCTCACCGAATCCAAGGACGAACGACGCGACCACCTCGCGGTTCACCAGCGGGAAAGAGAGGCGAATTCGGCCGTCTTTCGAGGTGAAGAGCTTCTGGGCAGGGTGGAGCTTCCGCGCGCGGATGTCCTCGCCCACGACCGCGTCGAACTCCACCAGGGCGCGTTCGCTGGTCGGCGGGGCTACACCGAACGCGCCGTGCGTGTAGGCGTTCACGTCGAAGTCGGCCGGAATGAAGAACTTGTTCTTCTCCACGGCACGCAGGTCGCTGATCTTCTCGAACGGGAGGACGCCGATCTGCTCCGTGCCTGCCTCGGGGCCCACGATGAAGAGACTGCCGGAGAACTCGATGACCGCGTACGGATGGAGCACCTGTCGTGGCGCGCGCTCACCCTTCGCGGCGCCGCGCTGCTCTCCACGGAACGAGAGCGGATGCAACATGGCGACGGCCTGGAACAAGGCGTCCATGTCGTCGCCGCGTCCAGCGAGGCTGCGCGCCGGCACTGGCAGGAGGAAGAAGCGCTCGTCGGTGCGAACATCCAGCACGGCCTCGCCGACGGAGCCCCCGCGAGCAGCCCTGGCGCCGACCGCGCGGATCTGGTCGAGCGCAACGGAGAGCTCCTCGTAGAGGGCCGAGCCGCGCCAGGTGTCGAACACGCGCTTCGCAGAGAGGATGACGTACGCCTGCGTGCGCCGAAGCGTGACGGTGCGCGCGCGCTCGACTGGCTTGATTCGCCACCGATGCGGACCGCCCGGCGTGGTGGGGATCGACTCGAGCGTGGTCACGCCCGACAGCACCTCGAGATAGCGGCGGACGGAGCGCTCCGTGATCCGGAGCGCGTTCGCCAGATGGGTGATCTCGATGCCCGACGGCTCCTTCTCCAGGAGCTCGCGCAGGCGATCGAGCCGCTTCACCTGGGTGAAACGCCCGCTGGGACGACCCGCGCGGATCTTCGCTTTCTGCGCGCGTGGCGTGGGGCGCTGTGGACTCTGCGAGGCGAACGGGAGCGTGGGTGCGCGCTGCGGCGAGAGGGCGGACGGCGCACGCGTGTTGGGCGAGCCGGCCATGGATCAGATCTTCCGCGCGCGGTCGTCGTTCTTGTACTTCGACTTGTATTCCTCGTGGCAGGTCCTGCACGAGGCCTTCGCAGCGCCGTAATCGCCTGATTTTCCGGCTGCGGCGCCGTCCACCGAGATCTTCTCCCACTTGGGGTACGCGCCCGGCGGCGTCATCTTCGCGATCTGTTCGAGCACGACACCGACCTTCGCTGCGTCGTTGCTCTGCATCGCGGGCTGCGCGTTCTTCTGCATCCACGCTTGCATCGGACACGGGTTGACCTTGGATCCACATCCGGGCCCGCCATCAGGCAGCGTGGTCGATGCGCTGCTCGGCTCGGGGGGGGCGCTGGGGCCGGCGCTGGGTGTTGCGCTGGGTGCGGCGCTTGCGACGGCGGGGCCGGGTGCGCTTCCGCTCGCAGCGGTCGCTCCGGTGCTCGCGGGTGTGACGGCAGGAGCCGCGCTCGCCGAGCCAGCGGGCTCCGTCCCAGCGGGATTCTTGTTGTCACACGCGAAACATGAAATCGTGACGATTGCAGCGGCGAAGAAGGACGCTCTTGTGTTCATGCCGCCCCTGACCTTACCGGATTTTTCATCATGACCGTCAGCCTCGTCGAGCTCATCGCCAAGAAACGCGACAACGTCCGCCTCTCCGGCGAGGAGATCAAGCGGATCATCGCCGGTTACATGGATGGCTCCTTCGCGGACTACCAGATGTCGGCGTTTCTGATGGCCGCGTTCCTCAATCCGCTGGATGACGCGGAGACGGTGGCGCTGACGGAGGCCATGCTCCATTCCGGCGACGTGCTTAAGCTCGCGAGCGTCCCCGGCTTCAAGGTCGACAAGCACTCCACGGGTGGTGTGGGCGACAAGATCTCCATCGCGCTCGCGCCGCTCGTGGCGGCATGCGGCGTTCCGGTACCCATGGTGAGCGGGCGCGGCCTCGGCCACACGGGAGGCACGCTCGACAAGCTCGAGGCGATCCCGGGGTTCCGCACGGACCTCTCGACCGCTGATTTCGAGCGCATCGTGCGCGAGGTGGGCACGTGCATGATCGGCCAGACCAAGGAGATCGCGCCTGCCGACAAGCGCATCTACGGGCTGCGCGACGTGACCTCCACGGTGGAGTCGATCCCGCTCATCGTCGCCTCGATCCTGTCGAAGAAGCTCGCTGAGGGGATCGACGGGCTCGTGCTCGACGTGAAGGTCGGCAAGGGCGCATTCATGAAGGACGAGGCGAGCGCACGGCGGCTCGCAGAGGCGCTGGTTCGCGTGGGGACGCGCGCTGGCAAGAAGGTCGTCGCGCTGCTCACGCGCATGGACGCGCCCATCGGCTACGCGGTCGGCAACGCCAACGAGACCATCGAGGCGATCGACGTGCTCCGCGGCATGGCGCCAGAGGACACCACGGAGTGCACGCTCGCGCTCGGCGCGGAGATGCTCGTGATGGGGGGCAAGGCGAAGGACGTGAATGCTGCGCGCGCGCTCATGGACGCGGCGATCAAGGATGGCTCCGCCTTGCGCACGCTGGAGAAGATGATCACCGCGCAGCATGGTGATCCCGGTGTGGTGACCAATCGCGCGCTGTTCCCGCAGGCGACGGTGACCTATCCCGTCGCGCCGATTCGCAACGGCTACGTCATGGCGATCGACTCGCACGAGATCGGCCTCTGCGCCGTGCAGATGGGCGCAGGGCGGACGCGTGCGGATCAGGCCGTGGACCACGCGGTTGGCATCGACATCGTGAAGAAGCCGGGC
>JANXLV010000094.1 GCA_025355005.1 Myxococcales bacterium
CTGCGGCTGAGCACGATCCGCGCCTGTTTCGCGAGTGGGACTGGCGCGTGGCCGCGTGTCCGTTAGAGTGCAATTCATGCGATCTCTTGCTCTCGCCCTCGGTTTCGCTGGTATCGGCGCGCTCCTGTTCGCGTGCTCCGGCTCCACCAACAGCAATGGCTTCAACGACACGAGCGGTGGCGGTGGCGGTGGCGGCGGCGGTCCTGGTGGCGGCGGCTTGCTCGGTGGCGGCAATGGTGACGGAGGCGGTGGTGGTGGCGGCGGCGTCACGGGCCAGGTCGACAAGACGGCAGCGTGCGACAACGGACTCGCGGTGGACGGCGACGCCGCGGCCTTCGCAAAGTCGATCGGCATCTGCACCATGGCCGGCAGCGACGGCTACGGGCTCGTGTCCGCGACCATGTCGAAGGCATTCGGCTCGAGCTCGGCGCCGGTGAAGGGTCAGTGGGGCATCCTTCCGCAGTTCGGCGGCGCCATCAAGCCGCGCGAAGGCGGGGCCCTCGGCGTGCTGAGCTCCGGCCTCGCGCGGGAGTACGACGATCTCAACGGCGGCAAGACGGAGTTCGTGAGCGGCATGCCGCTCTATGGACTCTTCGGCGGCGGCAGCCCCGCAGGCAAGGCGCCTCCGGGGTTCCCCAAGACGGCCATGGGCTGCAAGCAAGACCTCAAGGTCAACGACATGATCGACGTGAAGCTCACGCTGACGGCCCCCAAGGACGCGACGGGCTTCCAGTTCGATTTCGACTTCTATTCGAGCGAGTGGCCGAACTACGTGTGCTCGAACTTCAACGACGCCTTCATCGCGTACCTGACGTCGACCAAGGTCCCCGGCGACAACATCTCGTTCGACTCCAACAACAACCCGGTCGCGGTGAACAACAACTTCTTGAACCGCTGCACGCCCAAGACGGGCGTCGGCTGCGACGGCGTCGGCATGGGAACGCCCAGCGCCACCGCGGCGTGCGGCGGCGGCGTGACCGAGCTCGCAGGCACCGGCTATGGCGGCACGGCCGACACGGACTGCACCTCACGGCAGAAGGCGACCGTCGGTGGCGCAACGGGCTGGCTCACGACGCAAGCCCCCGTCGCCCCAGGCGAGACCTTCACCCTCGAGTTCATGATCTGGGACGCGGGCGACGAGCTCCTCGACTCGAGCGTGCTGATCGACAATTTCCAGTGGATCGGCGGCAACGTCTCCACCGGCACCAGCCGCGTGAACTGACCTACAAGCGCGCGGCTACCAGCGAACGGCTACCAGCGAGCGGCTACCAGCGAACGACGACCGTGCCCGGCGTCGACGTGGCTTCGCAGTGCTCGACTGCGACGACGACCTGGGCCGAGATCGATCCCGTGGGATCTTTCGAGGTGACCTCCACGCGTGGGACGACTTGCTCGGCGCGTAGGCCTCGCAGGATGTCTGGGGGGCACGTGAGGTGGACGTCGACCTCGGCGGGCTGCGTGCGGCCCTTCGATTGACCGACGACGGCGACCGCGAGCTTCGTGAACGGGCGCTCCGCGACCTCGCGCATGATGTCCGTGGTGACGATCACCGTGGCGGGCTCCACCTTGAGGCGTGAGGAGAGGTTCTCCAGCGCGAGCCGCTTCGTGTAGGTGCCCTCGCTGAGACCCGTGACGTCGAACGCGTCGGCGCGCACGTGCTGGAGAACGGCGGCCTCGCTCATGGGACCGCGGACCTTCACGCGCGGCGGATCGGGCACGGGGATGCCGCGCGCGACGTAGCCCTTGTACGGCGTGCCGACGACGCTCACCTGCACGGGCACGTCGCGCGTGATGCGCTCCTCCCACGTGAGGTCGATGCCGGGTGGCTCGAACTGCTCGACCTCGAACTTCACGTTGGCCGGGCCCTTGATCATCTTCGTGTCGAAGTTGACGTGCTGCTGGCGGCCATCCGAGACGTCCATCAGGACCGTGACGGCGTTCGCGCGCAGATCGTCGATCGACTGGTTCGAGCCGCGGATCGTGAGCCTCAGGTTCTGCGGGATGTTGCTCGCGAGCACGCGGTTCGCGCTCTCCGACGGCAACACGGCCTCGAGCTCGACGACGATGGAACGACGCGAGTCCTGACCGCCGTGAACGAGCGAGTAGAGGACGACCGCGAACAGGAAGCTTATCAACTTCAGGTTCCAGTTCTCGAGCAGGATGCGGCGGAGTGTCTCCATCTCTTGTTCTCCTGTGCGCTACTGCTCCGACTGCTCGGAGTCGGGCGAGCCATCCGCGTTGTGCGCATCCACTGCGGGCGGAGGGGGAGGTGGGCGCACGCTCATCGGTGTGGGCTCGATCGGCGCGGCGGGAGCCATGAGATGTGTCTCGGGCTCGCGCGGGGGCGACGCGGAGATGGGCACGGACTCAGGCGCGGGCGGAGGCACGCTCGGTCGCTGCGTGGATAGTGGCAAAGACGAGATGGGGAGCGGCGTGTGCATCGCCGAGAGCGGGAGCGGCGTGGGGATGGTGCGCATGGGGACCATCGGGCCAGGCGTGGGCGGACGGATGCTGCTGCCGCGACGCTCTCGCTCGGGTCCCGGCTTCTTCGCCTTGCCACGGGTGTTCTTTCCGAACAGTCCAAGGAGCGCCTGCTTGAGCGACGCACCGTCGAGGCCGCTCACGATGTTGCCGTTGAAGCAGAAGCTGATCGTGCCGCGCTCCTCGCTGACGACCACGACGACGGCGTCCGTCTCCTCGGTGATTCCGAGCGCGGAGCGGTGACGCGAGCCGAGCGACTTGTCGAGCACCTTGGTGTCCGGCATGGGGAAGAAGACGCCGGCCTTGGCGACGCGAAAATTCCGGATGACCACGGCGCCATCGTGCAGCTTGTTCACGCCCTCGGGGATGAAGAGCGACACCAGGAGATCGCGCTGCACGGCTGCATCCAGCTGCGTTCCCTGCCCGACGACGAACTCATCCAGGTTGGCGTCCTGCTCGAAGCAGATGAGCGCGCCCATGCGGTGACGCGCGAGCTCCGTGGCCGCGGCGACGACCTCGTCGATGACCTTGGTCTCCTGCATGCGGTTGATGCCGCCCAAGAACGCGCGCGAGCCGACGCGCATGAGGCCGCGACGGATGTCGTTCTGGAAGACCACGACGACGACGAGGATGATCGACGACAGGAGCGACGAGAGCAGGTTGACGAGCGTGATGAACCCCGCCCACTTCGCGATCACATAGACCACGAAGATGACGCCAAGGCCCGTGCCCATCTGCATCGCACGCGTGCCGCGCAGGACGAGGAGCGCGCGGTAGATGACGTAGGTGACGACGAGAAGGTCGATCAGGTCCTTGAAGACCTCGTACGGGCTGCGCGCCTGGAAGAGGTGAAGGAAGCCCTCGATCACGGGACACCGCCTCCCACGCCATGGCCGGTATGCGTGCAGAGTACAACCGATAGATCCAGGGCCTGACGCGTCTCACGGACGTCATGCACGCGCACGATGCTGGCACCAGCGCGCGCCGCGAACTCGGCCGCGACGACGCTGGCACCCAGGCGCTCGTTGCCGCCGGCGCTCCTGTCGACCAGCGCGAGGAACGACTTGCGACTGGCGCCGATCAGCACGGAGGCATCCGCGCCGGACACGAGCTCCGCCGTGCGACGGAGCAGCTCCATCGAGTGCCGCGAAGTCTTGGAGAAACCGAGCCCGGGGTCCATCACGATCGCGTCGTGAGGAACGCCTCGCGCCTCCGCCTTCTTCCGTGCCTCGCGAAACTCGGCCAGGACCTCGGGCACGACGTCGTCGTACTCCGTCTCTTTCACGCGGGTGTCGCCGCGCATCAGCTCTTGCGGGTGTCGCGCGTGCGACAGGATGAGCACAGCGCCCGCGCCGAAGGCCACGTCGGCGAGCGTGGGCTCGTGGAGGTTCGACACGTCGTTCACGCAGACGGCGCCTGCGTCCAGACATGCGTGAGCGACCTCAGGCAGCGTGGTGTCGATGGAGACGACAGCCCGATGGCCACCCCGCAGGGCCGCGTAGCGAACGACCTCCAGCACGCGCTCGAGCTGCTCCTTCGCGGACACCGGCTTCGCACCGGGCCGCGTGGACTCGCCGCCGATGTCGAGGATGTCGGCGCCCGCCTCGAGGAGCGCGTCGACGCGAGCAAACGCATCCGCACGCGAGAGGTGGCGACCGCCGTCGGAGAACGAGTCAGGTGTCACATTGCAGACGCCCATGATGGCCGCACAACGGCGCGCGCGGGCCTTCGAGATGACCTCGAAGAACCTCTCTCTGCGCGTTCCGCCCGAGCCGCCGCTGACCATGGACACACCTCCGCCGACAGCGGCGACGGCATGTGACCCGCAGGCTCTCACGCACAGCCCCGCTCTTCTCTAGGTATCAAGCGACGCATCGGCCTGCAACCTTTGTGCTAAGTCTCGACAGAACGCGCTCGGGTCTCCGCACGGGCCGCATGTCCGCACGTCCATGGCTGAAGAAGAGTCCTTCGCGAAATCCCTGTTTTTTGGCGTCGTGGCCGAGTCCCTCGCCTTCCCCTACCCCTCGTTGGCGCGCGCCGAGGCGGACGTCGTCCTCGGCAAGATGGATGAGGTGAAGAAGCTGTTCGATCGCGACAGCTCGTCCCCACGCCTGCCCGACCACTCGTCGCCGCGCCTGCCCGACCCTTCGTCACCGCGCCTGCCCGACACGTCTGCTCCGGAGGTCGCCGCGAAGGGTTCGCTTCCGGACGACATGCGGCGCGGTCTTCGCGCGGTCGGCGCGTTCGGGTTTGCGATGCCGACGGCGTACGGCGGCGCCGCGCTGTCGGTGACCGCGACCACGCGCCTGCTTCAGGAGATCGCCTCCTACCGCACCGCCGCTGCCGTTTCGCTCAACGTGCACGAGAGCCTTGCCGCGCGCGCCATCCTTGCGTTCGGGTCGGATGAGCAGAAGCAGAGATTCATTCCGGAGATGGCCACGGGCGAAAACCTGGGCGCGTTCTGTCTCGCGGAGCTCGGGGCTGGCAGCGATGCAGGCGGAATCAAGACGCACGCGAAGAAGGTCGGCGACACGTACCACCTCACTGGCACCAAGAACTACGTCATCAACGGTCAGGAGGCCGACACGTTCGTCGTCTTCGCACGCACCTCGCTCGCAGAGGACGGCGCGAAGCCGCGGCTCAGCGCGTTCGTCGTGCCGCGCTCCGATCGCACGCGTACCGGCAACCCCATCGCGAAGCACGGCATGCCCGATCTGCACGTGGTGGACATGGTCATGACGGACGCGGAGCTGCCGGCAACGAACCTCCTCGGTGAGCCCGGCAAGGGTTTCCGCATTGCCACCGACGTGCTGAACAACGGCCGCCTCGGCCTCGCTGCGTGCTGCCTCGGCAACATGAAGCGGCTTGTGCGCTCGTGCGCCGACCGCGTGCAGGAGCGAAAGGCGTTCCTTCGTCCCATCTCCGAGTTCGCGCTCATCAAGGACAAGATCGCGCTCATGGCGTCGGAGGTGTTCGCGCTCGAGAGCGCCCTCTACCTGGTCACGGGTCTCGCGGATCGCGGCCATCTCGGAGGGAGCGGCTCCGAGTCATCGGGCACCGTCGACATCTCGGTCGAGTGCGCCATGCTCAAGATCATGGCGTCGGAGGCCTATTTCAAGGTGTCCAACGAGGCGATGCAGATCATGGCGGGCGCCGGCTACCTGGTGCCTAACTTCGCGGAGAAGCACGTCCGCGATGCGCGCTTCTTCCTGGTCTACCAGGGCACGAACGAGACCCTGCGCTGCTTCGTCGCGCTCTCCGGCATGCAGGCCCCCGGCGAAAAGATCACCGAGGTGTCTCGTGCGCTCCGTGAGCCGATCAAGGGCTTCGGCCTCCTGGGTGACTTCGCGATGCGCAAGGCGAAGAGCGCGTTCGGTCGTGAGCGGCTCTCGCTCGCGCACCCCGCCGTCTCGCGCGAAGCGAACATCGTGGAGGAGTACGCGCAGACACTCGCGCGCAACGTCGACAAGGTGCTGCGGCGCCACGAGAAGAACATCGTGGAGATGCAGTTCACCCAGCGGCGCATCGCCGACATCGCGATCGATCTCGTCGCGCTCTCCGCGTGCGTGTCGCGCACCACACGTGCCATCGAGACCCGCGGAGAGGAGGGGTCGCGGCGCGAGATGGATCTCCTGGCCGTCTTCGCTGCCTCCGTGGAGCGAAGGCTCGGCGCAGCCGTGGCAGCCTTCGACAAGAACGACGACGAACTCCGCAAGTCCGTAGCAGACCGCGCCTACGCCGATCGCGGTTATCCCCTCGACATCATTTGACCTGGATTTTCTCGCTCAAAGCGCGAGGGCTGCGACTTCGGGCGAGAGCGGTTCGGTGCCGCTTGGGGTGCGGATGACGAGCTTTGCGCCGTCGCGTTCGATGAGGTCGGAGTGGGCCATCGGCATGAACACGGAGCCCTGCAGCATGCCCACGGCCACGCGCACGACGACCTCTTCTGGCAGCCCCGACACGATGGTTCGCCCTTCGGCGCCCGAGATGCTCACGTCGCGCATGGTGCGGCGCGGACGCATCACGTTCGGCGAAAGCACGACCACCCGCAGCGAAAGATGGCCGTCGGGCAGCTTCTCCCTGAAATGCGCGAGCGCACGCTCACGGACGCGCCACCCGACACGCAGCGCGCCGTCCACTGGCACCGCCACGCAGGCATCCTCCGCATAGCCACGGATGGAGACCGGGGCCTCTTTGGGCTCCGCGATGGCCAGCCCGCGCGTCGGCGTGACGGCGTCTTCTTCGTCTTCGGTCTGCTCCGTCTGGACGTGCTCGTCTTCGGGGGGCAGCGCTGGCGGCGGGGGCGCGTACTCCTGGTCCGTCAGTCGCGCGAGGAGGATCTGCGCCGCTGCGTGGTCCGGCTCGCGGGCAAGCACGCCGCGCAGCGTCTCCACAGCGCGGTCCGTGTGCCCCTGCGCCGCGTAGATCTCCGCGAGCGTGACCGTGGGGACGATCTCTCCGGACGTACGCGGACGCGGCGTGGGCACGGAGTACCGCTGCTGCGCATCAGGGAGGTTCAGGCCCTTCTCGACCGCGCGAAACAGGAGATCGCGCGCCATGCCGAAGAACCCGCGCGCCTTCTTCACCGAAGCGCGATCAACGGTCCGCGCGAGCAGGAGCTCGTCCACGAGCTCGGGCCGCGTGAGGATGCGGGCGCGCTTCACGCCAGCGGACTCTGCCTCGGAGATGAGCGTGTCACGATCGAGCGCTTCCAGCTCCTCGCGCGAACGTTTCGACATGGTCCCGAGGGTCGCCCGAGCTTCCGCCCGCATCAAGCTATTTTCTGGGTTGGGATGCGGGCACTCCTTGGATTACGATGGGCGCGTGGCTGTTCAGAAACCAGGTCAATCCCCGGCGCAGAAGGGTGATCCCAAGTTCGCACCTGGCACCACGGCGAAGCTCAGCGGGGCACGCGAGCCGGCCGGACCGGCTGTCCCGCCTCAGCGCCCGCGCATGCCGTCCAAGACCGACGAGATCGACGCGCAGACCGGCGCCACGATTGACCGGAAGGGCGTCACTCCTCGCGCGCCCTCCGTCGTCTCTCCTCGCGAAGTGACCATGCCGTCGATGGACATCCGGGAGATCGTCCTCAACGCGGTGAAGGAGGCCACGGCTCCACTCGAGACGCGCATCAAGCAGCTCGAATTACGTCTCGCGCTTCTCGACGCCGATTTTCGGGAGGCCGTGTCGTCGCCCGAGGAAACGCGCCCCAACGCGGCGATGCCGTCCCCCCCCGTAGGCCAAGCGTTCGTGCCGGCCTACGTGCCGGCGCCGCCGCCCATGATCAACGCACCGGCCTTCGCGCCCGCGTCGCCGTTCTCCAACGTCCCGGTGTCCGCGTCTGCGTTCGCGCCCGTGCCTGCAGCCGCTCCCGTGGCGCCCATGCGACCAGCCTTTGCGTCCATGCCGCAGCAGCAGCTGAACTTCGAAGACGCGCACCTCTCGCCCGACGAGGTCGCCATGTTCGACGGCAACAAGCGCGGCCGCCGCATGACGATCTACTTTGTCCTCGTGCTCCTCCTGCTCGGAGGCCTGCTCGCGGTCTGGGCCAATATCAGCCGGGGGTGAGCCTTCTAGCCGAGGAGGCGTGCGGCTTCGTCTCGGTCTTTTGCGATCTGGGTGCGGAGCTCTTCGATGCCTGCGAACTTCTGTTCGTCGCGGAGGTGGTGCACCAGATGAATGCGCAGCGTCTTGCCGTAGAGGTCCGGCGCGCCGGTGAGCAAGTGCACTTCGGGTAGACGCTCCGCAGCGCCGCCCGTCACGGTCGGGCGCGTGCCCACGTTCATGACTCCGCCGCCGAGCGTCGCGACGACGCGCTCTCCGGAGAGCTCCTCAACCTGCACTGCGTAGACGCCGTTCGACGGCAGCATCTCCTCCACCGCACCCAGGTTTGCGGTGGGGAAGCCGATCGTTCGTCCCAGCGCGCGACCGTGCTGGACCATGCCGGTCAGCGCGTGTGGCTTCTCGAGCACGAGCGTCGCCTCCGTGACGTCGCCGCGCGCGATCGCCTCGCGGGCGCGCGTGCTGGACCATGGCCCGCTCGCGTCTCCCACGCGCGCGTGCACTGACACGGAGAAGCCCAGCTTGTCACCCAGCGCGCTCAGCGTGGTGAGATCGCCCTCACGACCTTTTCCGAAACGAAAGTTGTATCCTACATATACTTGCGAAGCGTGCAGACGCGACCCGAGGAGCGACGTGCAGAACGCCTCCGGGCTGAGGCTCGCGAACGCGAGGTCGAACGGCTCCACATGGACCTTGGCGCCAAGCGCGGTCAACAGGGACAGCTTGCGCGCGAGCGGCGTGAGGACGGGCGGATGCGGCCTGCCCAGCACCACTGCCGGATGTGGATGGAACGTGAGGACGACCGCCTCACCTCCGTGCGCAGTGGCGTCGGCGACCGCATGCGAGAGCAGGTCACGATGCCCCCGGTGAACGCCGTCGAAGTTGCCGATGACGACGACCTTGTTCCTGCTGCGCTCCCGAGGCGCGGGGGTCGTCATCTACGGGCTCCCCACGCATTCGGACGGCACCGGGTGATCCGTGCACGTCTTCTCGCCGTCGGGGCTCGTGGGCGGCACGATCTCGAGCACCGCACGCGTGCCCTGCGACGGCAGCACGGGCCGCGCCTTCTTGTCACAGCTGCCAGTTCCCGTGGTGCTGGTGCCAGGAACGATGGAGCCCTCGAGCGTGGCGCAGCTGCCCGCCTCGTTCGGTGTGGTCCACGCCTGCCCCGTTGGATACACCGCGTTGATCGCATAGCGACCGAGCGGCAAGCAACCTTGCTTCACGCTGCGGATGAGCGGGTTCGCCTTCTGCACGGCCATGGGGTCGAAGAGCGGCTTGTCCCCGACCTCTGCGGGGTCGGCGCTCTTCCCGACGAGATGCGGCGTGACGAGGACGCCGCCAGCAGCCACGTTGCGCGCGTCGATGCAGAGCACGCTCGGCCGCACGAGCACGGTGATGTGCTCCTTCGCGGCCATCGCATCCGTCGGCGCCTTCGGAGGTCCGCCCGCCAGCGTTGGCAGGAAGCCGTCATTGTTGAGCGTGATGCCCTGGATGATCACGATCGGCTGCGTGGCACCGCCTTGCGCGCGCAGCGACTGCGGATCGGACGCGTGCGCGGGATCATCGGCGAGCTTCGCGAACACCACCAGCGGCCACACGCTCTGGAGCAGCGGGTTCTCCGGCAGCGTGGTGCCCATGCTCCACAGGAGGAGCCCGTTGCCAGGCGGCGCAGGCGTGAGCGGAAGACCGAACGGCCCGGTCTGTGAAGTCGCGTCAGCGACCTCCCCCTTGGGGACGCCCCAGTGAAGGATGGCCTGCGTGAACGACGCCTGGAGCGCGATGACCGCGCCGATGTTGGTCGCGTCAGCAGGCGGTGCGAGCACGGCGCGGTCTTGTGTCATCGTGATCACGGGGGTGAACGCTGGATCGCCCGTGGGGTTGCCGGGGGTGATGACACCGGCCTTGCCAGGAGCATTCGCGCCTTCCGGATAGAAATACGGGCGTCCATAGGAAAGCGGCAGTCCGATCGTCACGGGGATGCCGTCGGCCACGAAGCCTTCATCCGGGATCACGAGCGCGGTGCCGCCGCTGGGCGTCTGCGCCGGATACCCGACTGTGACCGGCAGGTACTTCGGCGAGTAGCTGACGTTCGCCGCGTTCTTCTGTGCGTCGGTGAGATCGACGAAGCCGCCGCCCAGATCGCCGCGCTCGGGGAGGTTGCGGAACTTGAACGTGGGCAGGAAGCGACCCAGGCGATCGAAGAAGCTACCCATGACGTACACGCCAGCGTCGAGCGGCGACACGATGTACGGCGCCGTGATCGTGAGCGTGGTGGAGTCGTTCGGGCAGAAGAGCTCCGGCCCGGAGTTCCGAACCTCGTTCGGGAAGAGCAGATCGCCCGGCACCACCGTGAAGTTGACGGCGCTGTTCGCGAGACCTTCTGGCGGCGGCGGGTTGTTCGCCGCAAACACCAGCACCACCGCGCTGCCGACGATGTGCCCGTTCTGCGAGCAAGGGCGCGGACCCGAGTACGTGACGGCGCCGCGAATGACGCCGCGCGGAAGGAAGAGCCGCTTGTCCAAACGCTGGTCATCGATCGGCACGGGATCACACCCACCGAACGCATTCGGCAGGAGGAGCAACGTGAGTGGGATGAGTAGATTCCTTGTGATGCGCACGGCCGACTGGATTTCCGAGCTGAAACTTGGAGAGAGCTAGAACTTGTAGGACAGGATGCCCATGACGCGGCGCCCCGCGAGCTGGCCGAAGGGGTGCTCGCGGTGCTGCACGTCGAGCGCGTTCCACACCATCGCGGAGACCTCAGCGCGGTTGCCGTAGAAGCGGTAGCCAGCGCGCGCGTTGAGCAGTGTGTACGAGGACAGGATGAACTTCTGGGTCTCGATGCGCTGCGTCTGCACGTTCGTGACTTGCTCTGCCCACGTCTGATCGGAGACGAAGTGAAAGTCGACCTCGCCGTCGAAACCGGCCTGCGTGCGGAGCTGCACGCCTGCGTTGAGCTTGTGCGCGCTGGTTCGCTGGTCGTCCGTGATGACGGCGAGCCGCTCGGGAGAGCACTGCGAGTTGTCCTGCTTCGCCAGGTTGAGCGTGTAGTTTGCATACACATCCAGGCCCTCGACCGGGTACGTACGCGCGCCGATCTCTGCGCCGTACACGTCGAAGCGCTGGCACTGGTTCTCGAAGCCGCCGAAGAAGAGCGGGTACAGGCCCGTCTGCGGATCCAGCGCGCCGATGCCGCTCTGCACGTCCGACGCCGTGACGGGCCGGATGGCCGCGAGCTGGATCAGGTTGTCGACACGGTTGTAGTAGAACGCCGTGTCCACCGTGATGACGTCGCTGTCCTGCGTGAGGTAGCCGAGCTCCGCGGAGACGATGCGCTCCGCATGAAGCTTGAACGACGGGTCGTCGGAGCGGATGCCCTGCGAGACGAGCGAGCCGCCGTTCACGGGGAGCTGAATGGGAAGGTTCAGGTAGGACTCGAGGAACGTGGGCGCGCGAAACGCCGTACCGAAGCTGCCGCGGATCGTGGAGAGCTTGGTGGGGTGCACCAGCACGGCGCCGCGTGGTGAGTGCACGAACTCGTCCAGGTACGGCACGTAGTCGCCGCGGTAGTCGCCGACGATGCCGACGTACTTGCCGATGTGCAGCTCGTCGTGGACGAACGCGGCGACATGGTTCTCGATGCGGCGCTGATCGAGGTACGTCCAGCCGACGTTCTTGTAGCGATAGTTCGCGCCGATGCGGATGTCGTTCTGGACGGTGTCCGTGATCTTGATGCTGTATTTGCCCTGAATCTCGCCGTCCAGGACGTTCTCCTCCGCGCGCGACGGCAGCGTGCTCTGCCCCAGCGTGTTCACATTGAGGACGTTGTCCGTACGGAAGCGGTTCCAGAACACGCGCGCGTCCACGTGCTCCGACTCCAGGCTGGTGGTCACGTCGGTGGAGGCGATGTTCGGCAGCACGATGTCGTTCAGCGGGCCGATGCCGAGGACCTCGAGGCTGCCCTGCGTGAGCCCGCCGCCGATATTGAGGTTGACGTCCTTGCCCAGCCGCTCGCGCGTGCGGAAGTCGAGACGGGTGGTGCGTGCAGACTGCACCTGATCCTGCGTCCCGAGCACGATGTCCGAGCGCCCGTTCGGCACCTCGCGCGACCAGCGAGGCAAGTAGTCGTAGCCGGCGGCCGCCCGCCACGAGAAGAAGCCCTCGGAGCCGCTGGTGTAGAGGCTGCCGTGCGTCTGCCCTTGCGTGCCGACTCCGCCGACCGCGCCGTTCTTGCCCTCGCCTGGACGCTTGGTGATGATGTTCACGACGCCGTTGAACGCGTCGGCGCCGTAGAGCGCGGAGCCGGGGCCGCGGACGACCTCTATGCGCTCGATGTCCTCGACGCCGACCGGCAGAGCCTGCCAGAGCGTGGCGCCGAGGATGTCGATGTAGACGCTGCGGCCGTCGACGAGGACGAGCGTCTTGTTGGAGAGTCGCTGGTTGAAGCCGCGCGCGGACACCTCGGTCTGACCGCCGGTCACTTCCATGATGTCGATGCCAGCGAGACGCCGCAGGAGCTCGGGGATCTTGGTGATGCCGGAGAGGCGGATGTCTTGCTCCGTGATGATGCTGAGCGAGTTGGGCGAGTCGAGCGGGCTCGCGGAGCCGCGCGAGGCGGTGACGGCCTTCTCGGCGAAGACGTCCTCGGTGCGTACGTCCTCTTCGGGCTGCGGCCTCGGCGGCGGCGGCGGCTTCGGGGGCTCCGTGCTCGGCGTCGGCGTTGGAGTCGGGGTCGGAGTCGGAGTCGGGGTCGGAGTCGGGGTCGGCGTTGGAGTCGGGGTCGGCGCCGGAGTCGGCGGCGCGGCAGCGGCTCGGAGGCGTGCTTCCAGGTTTGCGATCGTGAGACCGACCTCCACCTTGTCCGGCGGGTTCGTGTCCGCGTACTTCTTGAAGACCTCGATCGCGCGCTCGAGATTTCCGGCCTCCTCGTGCGCCTTCCCGATGTTGAAGAGCACGTTCGGGTGCGGGAGGATGTCGTAGGCGCGCTGGAGCTCCGCAGCGCCCTCCTCGAACTTCTTCTCGGAGACGAGCTCCATCCCCTTCTTGAAGTGCGCGCGCGCCTCGGTTCGCGCGTCGGCTTGGGCGGTGCGCGCAACGAAGAGACCGAGCGCCAGCACGGCGAGCCCGCTGGCGAGCCGGGGCCAGATCGATCGCGCGCGCTCCATCGGTCGCACTATACCCTCAGAAGACTGGCGTGAAACACCGGTCTTCTCAGTACGGCGTCTCTTTGAAGCCGTTCGGAGTGGCGGCGCTTCCTGCTCCAGTCGTGGGAGGCGTTGGCGGCGTCGGCGGCTGGCGCACGGCACCACCGCCGGTCCGGGCGAGACGCACGAAGAGCGCACCGTCCGCGAACTTCGCCGCGCGCGTCTCGAGCCGGAAGCCCGGACGTGAGAACACGAAGCGGTGCGCCTTCTGCGCATCTGCCTGCAACATGGAGAGCTCGCATGGCGTTGCGTTGCAGACCTCCACGCCGTTGTCGCGCACCGCTGCGCCCTCCGGCTCGGACGAGATCACCCACTTCACGACGGCGGGCGGCTGCGCTGTGGGATCGGCAACGATCGCGCTGGGCGCTGGAGCTGCAGTGGCGGGCGCTGTTGCGGCGTTGCTGGCCGGGACCGCCGGGATGGACGGCGTCTCCAGCTGCTTGCCGCCTGCGTTGCCTGCTGCGTTGCCCGCGAGTGGCGCCGCGTCTCTGCTCGTGGAGGCGCGATACACACCAAACCCGAACGAGCCACCGATCACGATCGCGGCGAGCGCGATGATCGGGATCACGAATGGCGACCGGCGCTGCGATCCGGCCGCGAGCTGCGCGCTGAGCTCAGCTCCGACGAGCGGCATCGGCGTTGCGCTCTGCGATGCGCCAGCACCCGTGGGCGCAGGCGGAGGCGAGGACGGAAAGACCGCCGGCATCGAGTAACTATTCGACGCGTTGGCAGCACGGACGTTGCGGACGTCGCGGATCTCGCCAATGAACGCAGGCACCGGGTTCGACCCCGACGCCGTGTGGCGGGCAGCCGACTGGATCGCCTGGAACGAGCCGTAGTCGCCCGTGGCCTGCAACACGGGCATCCCGCTCGCGTGCTTCAGCCCCGTGAGCACGTCCTCCATGGACGACCAGCGCTGGTTCGGATCCTTCGCGATACAGCGATAGATCAGATCCTCGAGCGCCGGCGACACGATCACGTCGGGCTTCACGGAGCGCAGCGGTGGCGGCGGCTCGCTCACGTGCGCCATCAAGGTGTTCACGCTCGTCGCGCGATCGAACGGCACCCTGCCCGTGAGCATCTCGTAGAGGATGACGCCGAGCGCATAGATGTCCGTGCGACCGTCCACCGAGGCGCCCTGGATCTGCTCCGGCGCCATGTACTTCGGCGAGCCCATGAAGAGGCCCGTGTGCGTGAGCTGCTCCTCGGGCTTCTCATCGATGTTCTTCACGAGACCGAAGTCGAGCACCTTCACCACGTCGGACTCGTCACCGTGCTCGGTGAGAAAGATATTTGCGGGCTTCAGGTCGCGATGGATGACGCCCATCTTGTGGGCCTCGCGCAGGCTGCGACAGATCTGCCGCGCGATGTGCATCGCACGCTCTTCAGGCAAGGAGCCGGTCTCGCGGATCGCCTTGTGGAGCGTCTTGCCCTCGAGCAGCTCCATGGCCATGAAGAAGACGTCGTCGTCCGTTCGGCCGTAGTCGAACACGGTGACGGTGTTCGGATGTTTGAGCTTCGACGCGATGCTCGCTTCGAGGAAGAAGCGCCTCTGAAATTCAGGATCGCCGTCGCCTTGGTAGTTGTTGGTGAGGACCTTGAGCGCGCAGACGCGACCAAGCGGAGTCTGCTCCGCTCGATACACCTTCCCCATCCCACCCCGCGCGATCAGAGATACGATCTTGAATCGTCCGTTGATCGTTCGGCCGAGAAGCGGGTCGGGCGGACTGGAGGTCCGCATCGCTACTGACGGTCGTTCGGACATGCGAAAAAAGCGGCCTTTGGCCGGTATCATCAGTGTGCCGGGCAGGTAGGACAGTGTCAACGTCCCGGCAGGCCACAGGCCGCCGTAAAACGCGCCACACATGTGAGGCGGTGACACCCCAGTCTGCCCTGTAACAAAGCCAACAGCGGCCCGACTCCTGCAACCAACGGAGCTGGACACGCGTAAACACCTTCGAGAGGCACATCGCATGAAGACCCAGATCCTCCTTGCTGCCGCAGTTTTTGCGGCAATGGCCATCGGTTGCTCCTCGAACGACACAAGCTCGGGTGGGGGCACGACCCCCGCTCCAACCTCCACAGGTGGTGGATCAAACCCGCCCGGTGGCGGCGGCGGTGGCGGCGGTGGAGGTGGTGGCGGCGGAGGCGGTGGCGGTGGCGGTGGGATGACCGGCGGCCTCAGCGGCGCCGTCAGCGCCGATGCGACGTGGAAGAACGGTCAGCAGATCAGCGGCAACGTGGACATCGCCGCGGGCGTGACCGTGACGCTCGATCCGGGCGCCGTGATCACTGTCGCGTCAGGCGCGAGCATCACGGTGCACGGCACGCTGACGTCCTCGACGAAGGCGATGCACTCCAAGATCACGGGCAGCGGCTGGAGCGGGATCATCGTCGCGTCGGGCGGCACGCTTGCGCTCATCGGCACCGACCTCGACGGCGCAGGCATCGACGTCCAAGGCGGGGACAAGGCTGCGTCCTACGACTACGGCACGATGACGGGCGGCACGTTCACCGTCGAGAAGGGCGGCGTGTTCAACACGAACCACGCAGCGGCCCTCATGGGCGGCGGCAGTGTCGTGTCGGGCGCGTTCACCGCGACCTTCCTCGATTACTCCGGTGCGGGGATCTCGCTCGCGGACGCGTCAGCCACTGCCAGCATCGCGGACTCGAAGATGACCGGCAACGGCGGCGACTTCTTGACCGCCAGCTCTGGCACGCTGATGCATGTCGAGTTCACGGTCATCACTGGCTCGCACTGCCCGTTCCACTTCGACGGGCTCTCGAAGTACACGTTCGACCACGTCGCCACGCGCGGAAACGGCTACGGCGAGATGATGTACAACCCGGACCCCGGCCCCAACACCATCTCGTACTCCTCGTTCGAGGATCCGAGCTTCAGACAGACCAGCACAGGCACCACCATCAACGTGGACCACACGTATTTCAAGTCCATCAGTGCGGTCGGTATCGTGAACAATCCGAAGCAGACGCAGGCAACCTCTCCGGTCACCGCAGCAGCCCCCCGCGGCACGCCCGGCCCGAACGGCTGATAGACCAGCGCAAGAACAGCGCTAGAGCAGAGCGCTCAGCGCTCTCAAGGCGGCGGCGTTGCTACTGGCGATGCCGCCGTTTCCTTGTTCGGCGCGCGTCTGCGGCGATCGGTGGAGCGCCATTCCGTGACGTTGTCCCGGGGATGTAGCGGACCGGCGAATGGAAGGTCGTACGCGGCGTCGAAGTCGGTGATGCCCTTGGTCTTCACGTAGATCGTCTTCCGCGCGTAGGGCAGGAAGAACATGCGGAACGGGAAGAAGTTCTTCACCACGCACACGTCGGCCTTCCAGATGGGAAGGCCGAGATCCTTGTAGAATGCAGGCATCATCACCATGGGCGCGCCGGTGGTCACGCACACGTGCGTGTTGCCCGCGCGCAGCACGGCCACGCGACCGAACGGACCCTCGGCGTGCATGGAGACGAGCCGCGCGTGCAGACGGAAAGGCTTCGTGCGCGCAGGATCTAGCTTGCCGCCGACGTCGACGGTGACCTCGTCACCAACCTCGTGGTCGTCCATCTCTGCCACGACCTCGGCGTCGCGAACGGGCACGTAGGAGACGAGGTCGCTCCCCTCTTCCGTGAGCACGCGAAGCAGCTCCGTGTTCTCGCCGATGGAGCCGGCCGTCACCACGTCCGAGGCGTCCGCCATGACCACGGTGCCGAGCTTGCGCCGGACCCTCGCCTCGCGCGCGTCCTTCACTGCCTCGCTCGCGGACGGGAACGGCGGCGGCTGCTCGTGGCGCACGGCCCAGCATGCCTCCGCGAGCTCATCGGCGAGGCGCTCCGCGAGGTCGCGATCATTGTCGGTGTGGACGACCACGCTCCACCCGAGCTCGGGATCGTCGTTCCACAGGTGCACGGGGAAGATGCTCGCGTCGAGCACGCGCGGGTCCTTTTGCATACGGCGCATGCGCCCGAAGATGCCGCGCATGGGTGACAGGAAATCGATCGTGTTGCCGCCACCGAGGAGGATCGGCAGTGAGCGCCACGCGGTCTCGATGCGCACACTGCCGGCAAGGCTGCGCAAGAGCGCGTTGGTGGCGCGCGCCGCGGTCTGCTTGTGATCGCGGTGCGGGTTCGTGTGGTACGCGCTGATGACGTCGGTCGCGCGGACGCGCGCGCGCGTGAGGTTGCCGTGCAGATCGAACGACGCGGCCACGGGCTTGCCGCCGGTCACGCGCTTCACGGCCTCGATCACGCGCGTGTCCGCGTCCGGCACACCGCGCACGCCCATGGCCCCGTGCAGCGAAAGAAACACGCCGTCGACCTCCCCCGCGTCCGCGAGGCGGTCGCACAGGCGCGTGACCAGCGTGTCGAATGCGCTCTTCTCGAGCGGCCCGCCAGAGATGGTCCATGCGGAGAGCAGCGGCACCGGCGTGACCTCTCGGGGGCGAAACGCGCGAGCTGCGCGGACGAAGCCAGAGAGCTCGAGGTTGCGGAGATATCCCTTCACTTCCCATCGCAGCGGCGAGGAGCACACCGAGAGGAGCTCCTGCCCCTCCATCAGGTGCGTGCGCTCGAAATCGGCGAGTGTGGTGGAGACGGGCGACAGCGCGTTCGTCTCCTGCATGATGCGGCCAAACGCGATGCGGAGGGGGCGCCGAGGGCTCATGCGCTCGCACGGTAGCTCGCCCCGATTGCCACGCCAGGAGGCGCGAGCCCCATGGCGTGAAGTATCTCCTCACTGGCAGCGGTTCACTGGCAGGAGACGAGCTTGACGCCTTCGATCAGCACCTGGAAACTCATCGCCTCGGGCGCGGTCACACCGCAGCTGTAGCTGACCGTCACAGGGCCGGTGGGAACGTTGTAGGGACCGTAGGTCTGCGTGGTCTTCCCGTTGCCGTCGTCGACAGTGACGATCGACGAGCCGGCGTCGGGCGCGGGCACGAGCTCGAAAGTGACATGGGACCAGGCGTTCGCAGGGAGCGCCTTTGGAATAGGCACGGCTTTGAGCACTGCGAGCGCCAAGCCCTGCTTTACGTGATGCGCGACCTCCTGGCCTCCGTCCGTGATGCGAAGGCTGACGTCCGTGTAGTCGCTGCTGGGCTGCGCCTGGATGTGTAGCTGGCAGCCAAGAAACGCGACGTTGGGCAGGGGTTTCGACGCCGGTTTGATCGCAAAATCGAGCGAGGTAGTTCCCGTGATGTTGGTGTTGAACGAGCCGCCAAACAGCGCGCTGGCCCCCGAATTCACGGACGCAGAGCAAGAGGGCCCCGTTCCGGAAATCGGGTGGTCGTTGTTGTTCGGGAGGATGGTCCCAATGGAGGCGTCCGGCACGGGATTGCACGTCGGGTAGTCGAAGAGGATCGTACAACCGGAGTCGAGCCCGGCGTCATTGCTGCCTCCGCCGTCCAGCCCGGCCGCGTCCGGCGGTGAGGCCCCGTCGCCCTGCGATGCGTCGATCGACCCATCGGCGCTCGTGCCGGCGTCGTTCGTGGAAGGTGTCGACGAATCGGAGCCGCTAAATGCGCCGCATGCGGCATGGAACCCCGCGGCAAGGAGGACGACGCACAACCCGAGGGTGAGTCTACGCACACTGGAAGCGTACGCGGACGAGGCCTCGATTTCCAGCCGTACGCCTTCGGGCCGTCTCAGCCGCCCAATCCGCTCGAATTGCGGTGAAACGTGGGGTAGCGTTCACTTCGATGAAGCTCGGAGCCAAAGTCACAGCCCTGTTCGCCCTGGTCGTCTTCGCGGCCGTCTTCTTCGTGTCCACCGACGCGCTCGCCGCGGGACGCTTCACGCTGAAGAGCGGGGAGGTCACGGAGCAGTCCGGCGCATGGCACGTGTTCGTGACCATCGAGCTCGCGAAGCCGCCGCCCATTCCCCACCAGACGATGCGCTTCCTCTTCACGAAGACCGCCGTGTACGAGCGCTCGCTCATCGACAACCACGATGGACCGGTCACCAACGTGACGGTACTGCAGAACCAGTCGCCCTCCGTCGAGAGCCTCGACGTCGACTTCTCGAACGCGAGCGGGAAGATCTTCACGACCACGCGCTTCGACTTCGGTCTCACGCGCGATCGCGGCTACGAGGCGGGCGAGTACACCGTGCAGCTCCGCACCAGCGACGGCGTCGAGATCGGCGGCCGCG
>JANXLV010000154.1 GCA_025355005.1 Myxococcales bacterium
GCTCGGTATCCTCGCGCTTGTCGTGCGTGAGCACAAACGCAGAGAGGACGCCGCCCCGCCGCCCGCGCCGCCCACCGCGCCAGCATCGGAAGAGCCCAAGGGCGCCGTGGAGGCGACCGCATGATCAGCCTGCAGTCCTTCCGTGTCTCGCTTGCGGTTGTCGCCGCTGCCGTCATCGTGTCGCCCGCCATTGCACGCGCAGACGGACCGCACGCGCCGGACCCGCCGCAGCGCTCCGAGCCTGAAAAGAAGCCGATTCCACACTATGACGACCGTCCACCGGCAGAGCCGGACGCAGGGGACATGGCGCTCTGGGCGCCGCGCATCCTCCTCTATCCGTTCTACCTGTTCTCCGAGTACGTGGTGCGCAGACCGCTGGGTGCGCTCGTCACCTGGGCGGAGCGCAAGGACGTGCCCCGCATCCTCTACGACTTCTTCGCGTTCGGCCCCGACCACAAGGCCGGCTTTGCGCCGATCATCCTCGTCGACTTCGGCTTCGCGCCCAGCGGCGGCCTCTACTTCTTCTGGGACGACGCCTTCGTCAAGGGCCAAGACTTCAGCATCCATGGCTCCACGGGCGGTGAGGACTGGGTCGCCGGCAGCTTCCGCGATCGCTATCGCTGGCACAACGAGGCCGTCACCTTTCGCATGCTCGGTACCGCGCGCCCGGACAACGCGTTCTTCGGAACCGGAGCGCGCTCGGTGGAGGCGGATCGCACGCGCTATGGCGCCACGAAGCTCGAGACGTCTCTGCTCTACGAGAACCACATGTCGAAGAAGAGCGTGTTCGAGGCGGGCTTCGCCGTGCGCTCGCTGAGCTTCCGCGATTCGCACTACAGCGGCGACCCAAGCGTGTCGGACGGCGTCGCGTCCGGACGCTTCGCGCAGCAGCCGGAGGCCTTCGGCAGTGGCTACGTCGGTGGCGAGAGTCGCTCACGCCTCGCGCTCGACTCACGCGGTGACGGGCCCACAGCGTCGCGCTCCGGCATTCACATGGAGATGGAAGGCGCCGTCGGCGAGGCGCCCGGAACGCAGCACTACGGCTGGGCGCGCTACGACACCATCGTGCGCGGCATGTACGACGTGAACGGGCATGATCGCGTCGTCGCGCTCTCCGCGGGCGCGTTCTTCGCGGACCCGCTCGGCGATGCCAAGGTCCCGTTCACGGAGCTCGTCACGCTCGGCGGTCTGGGCCCCATGCCCGGGTTCGTCCCCGGTCGGCTCTACGGACGCAGCGCGTTCGTCGCCACGATGAAATACGAGTGGCCGATCTGGATGTGGCTCCACGGCACGGTTCAAGCGTCCATCGGCAATGTCTTCGGGCCGCACCTCGACGACGCAAGGCCGTCGCTGCTGCGTGCCTCGGGCGCCATCGGCATCGCGCAGATCGGCGACACGGACAACCCGCTCCAGGTGCTCGTGGGCGCTGGCTCCGAGACGTTCGCGCACGGCGGTCAGCTCGACTCCGTGCGAATTCTCATCGGAACCACCCACGGCTACTGAAGCAATCGCTCCGCGCTACTCCGAGAAGAGAGAGAGCTGCTTCGTGGCTGGCTTCGTCGCTCCCGCCTTCGGCGTGCCCTCTGGCGCGAGCGCGACAAGGTGCGCGAGCGTGTCCGCCTCTTCCGGGCGCTTGTCCTCGCGGTAGCGAACGACGCGCGCGAAGCGAAGCGCCACATGTCCCGGGTATCTCTGACTGCGTTGCACGTCGCCGACCTCGATCTCGACGACGGTCACAGGCCGCACGTGGACCACATGCTCTTCGCGGTGGGTCTCGATCTCCTGGAAGTGGCGCGTCTGCCAGGCGAGCAGCTCGTCCGTCATGCCCTTGAAAGTCTTGCCGACCATCACGAACGTGCCGTCATCCCCGCGGGCGCCGAGGTGGATGTTGGAGAGCAGGCCCTTTCTGCGACCGCTGCCCCACTCGACCGCGAGGACCACGAGGTCGAACGCGTGCACCTTCTTGACCTTGCGCCACGCCTCGCCCCGCGCGCCCAGGCGATACGCGGAGTCGAGCTTCTTCACCATCACACCTTCGTGGCCGCGCGACTCCGCGTCGGCGAGAAATTCGCGCGCAAGGTCAAGGCTGTCTGTCTCGATCGCTGGCATCTGCGCGCCGAGCACCACCGCCGCACGCAGCGCTGCGAGCCGAGAAGAGAGCGGGTGCTCCACCAGATCCTCGCCGTCCTTGTGCAGGCAGTCGAACGCGAAGAGGTGCAGCCGGTATCCCGGGGGCATCGGGCCACCGGCGAGCGCCGAGAACGTCTCCTGGAACGGGCGCGCGCGGAGCTCGTCGTTCACGAGCGCGACCTCACCGTCCAGGACCAGCGCCGAAACCGAGTGATGAACGGCGCCCACCAGCGCCGGACGCGCGCCCTCCGTGATGTCGTTGCCCTGGCGCGAGAACACGCGCGTGGTCTCGCCTGACACGTGGACCTGCGCGCGCACCCCGTCCACCTTCCACTCCACGCGCACGGTCCCGCCATCTGCCATCGCCTCGGTGAGACCGTCGGACGGGGAGGCGAGCATGGGCGCGAGCGGCGTGAGCAGAGAAATCGCTGTCGGCAACGGATGCTCGCGTGCGGCGCCCAGCACAGCCTCCGCGACGCGCGCGGTGGTTCCCATGACCGTGGCGGCTCGTCTCACCTCTGCCTCCTCGCGACCCGATGCGAGCGTGAGCGCGGACAGCAGCACGCCGGCGAGGCCGCCCTGGCGAAGCGTGTACGTGAGCGCAGAGACCAGGAAGCGCCGCTCCTCGTGCGTGAGCCGCTCGAAGAGAGCGCGAGCATGCACCAGCGCCGCGCGCTTTCCCGACGATTTGATCTCGCCCAGCCCATGCCCCACTTCCAGGATCGTCATCGTGGGCTCGGTCGCTGCACGCACCTTCGTCAGCGCATAGAGCGTGGCGTGGCCCAGACCGATCGCGCCGCACGGTGGTTCGGCGGTGAGCCACCCGGCGGCCGAAGCGACCTCGTCCTTCTCCAGCGACACGAGGAGGTCGCGGAGGAGCTCGGCCTTCTCGGTCTTCTTCCGCGTGGCCGCGACCTTGAGCGAGGTCTCTGCGAGCGCGTGGAAGAGCGCCATGCACGAGAGCTTAGTCCGATGCGCACACTCGCGCACTGGCAAAGGCTTGCTCGGTGCCCTGGACCTGACCTTCGCGTGGGCGCGACCCCGTGACGTTGCGCGTGCGTGACACCACCCACGTTGCGTGCACAAAAAAAGGTCGATCGGCGCGTGCGGTGCACCTGGAACGACAGATGCACCATGCACCTTCATGCACCGCACGAAGCTCGTCGCCGCGTTCGCTGTCTCCTCGCTGCTCGCTGCATGCGGAGGCGCTTCATCGGAGGACGTGAATGTGACCGTCTCGGCGAACATCGCCCCGCGCATCGTCGGCGGAACGAAGTCGACCTCCGCGCAGGACTCCGTCGTGTTCCTCAACATGGGAAGTGAGTACTGCACTGGCACGCTCGTCGCGCCGAACCTGGTGCTCACCGCGCGTCACTGCGTGCAGACCATGGACGAGAGCTCGGCGTGCGGCACGTTCATCAAGGACAACAATCCCGCTTCCATGCAGGTGGTGCTCGGCTACGGGGCGATGACCGGCTCCGCGGTCGCCACGGGTGCAAAATTCTTCCACGAGACGAACACCAGCGGCTGCAGCTACGACATCGCGCTCGTGCAGCTGGACAAGGACATCCCGGGCGCGAAGATCGCCCCGGTGAGCTTCACGCCCGTCAAGAAGGGCGACACCAACCTCGTCGCCGTGGGCTATGGCTCCATCAACGACAGCAACGGTGATCCGGCGGGTCGCCTCCAGCGCGGCGCGATCAGTGTCCAGGCCGCCGCCGCGACCTCGTACTCGTACACGACCAAGGCTGGAAAGAAGATCCCCGTCGATGTCTCCGCTGGCGAGTTCGCGACCGGTGAGTCCACGTGCTTCGGCGACAGCGGCGGACCGCTCTTCGACGCAGCCGGGAACATCGTCGGTGTCACTTCACGCGGGATCGATCAGTACTGCATCGATCGTCCGTCGATCTGGAGCGACACGGCGTCGCACCAGAAGCTCATCATGGACGCCGCGAAGAGCGCCGGTCACCCCCTCGACGGCAGCTCCTCCGGCGGCACGGACGTGGACGCGGGCAGCGACGACCAGGGCTCCGACCCGCAGGGCACCGGCTCCGGCGGCTCAGGTGGCTCGGGCTCCGGCAACGGCGGAAGCAACAACGGCGGCAGCAACAGCAACAGCGCGCAGGCCACGCCGTCCTCCGGTTCGCCCGCGGCCGCCACCAGTGGCCCCGATTCGTCGAGCTCCGGCGGCTGCAACCACGGCGGCATCGGCGCGAATGGCACGGACGATCTCGCGCTCGTGCTCGGCGTCGTCTTCGGCCTCGCGCTGCTCCGCGCCCGCGCCCGCCCCCGCAAGGAGAGCAACATTGTTTCCTAGGCGTTTCGCGCGCGGATAGCGCTGCACCGCGGTTCGCGACGGCACACAGTCTGACGAAGGTCGACTAAACTCGTGGGTCCATGACCATCCAGGTCGCTCTCCGTCACCGCACGTCGTACGCCTACGATCGCCTGGTCTCACTCGGCCCTCAGGTCGTGCGCCTGCGTCCCGCGCCGCACTGTCGTTCGCGCGTGCTCTCGTACTCGCTCAAGGTCGAGCCGCCGGAGCACTTCATCAACTGGCAGCAGGACCCGCAGGCCAACTACCTCGCGCGCCTGGTATTTCCGAAGCAGACGCAGAAGCTCTGCATCGACGTCGAGCTGCTCGTGGAGATGACGGCGCAGAACCCGTTCGATTTCTTCCTCGAGCCCGAGGCGATGGACTTCCCGTTCCAGTACGAGGCAAAGCTCGCCGTCGATCTCGCGCCGTACTTCGTCACCGGACCCGACACTCCGAAGCTCGCGGCGCTGGTCGCGTCCGTCTCCAGGGAGAAGCGCCGCACGATCGATTTTCTCGTCGAGCAGAACCAGAAGATCCAGCAGCTCATTCGCTACCTCGTGCGCCTGGAGCCTGGGCTGCAGACGCCAGAGGAGACGCTCACGCTCGCGTCGGGCTCGTGCCGCGACTCGGGCTGGCTGCTCGTGCAGGTGTTCCGGCGGCTCGGGCTAGCGGCGCGCTTCGTGTCCGGATACCTCGTGCAATTGAAGCCGGACGAGAAGCCGCTCGACGGACCGCCGGGACCCGAGAAGGACTTCATCGATCTGCATGCATGGTGCGAGGTGTACTTGCCGGGCGCGGGCTGGGTCGGGCTGGACCCCACATCCGGTCTGCTCGCAGGGGAAGGGCACCTGCCGCTCGCGTGCACCGCGGAGCCTTCGGCGGCAGCGCCCGTCACCGGCCTGATCGACGAGTGCGAGACCACGTTCGTCCACGAGATGTCCGTGGAACGCGTACTCGAAGCGCCGCGCGTCACGCTGCCGTATGGCGAAGACGAATGGAGGAAGATCGACGCCCTTGGCGCGCGTATCGATGCCGATCTCACGCAGGCGGACGTTCGCCTCACGATGGGCGGCGAGCCAACGTTCGTGGCAGCGGGAGATCTGGATGCCGCGGAGTGGAACACGGAGGCGCTCGGCCCCACGAAGCGAAGGCTCGCGACGGAGCTGTTCTGGAAGCTGCGCGATCGCTACGCCCCGTTCGGCCTCGTGCACTTCGGCCAGGGCAAGTGGTACCCCGGTGAGCAGCTCCCGCGCTGGGCGCTCTCCCTGTTCTGGCGAAACGACGGCGCGCCGATCTTCAAGGACCCTTCGCTATTCGCGGACGAGCTCACGCCCACCGCAGTCACGGACGACGACGCGGCTCGCTTGCTGCGCGGCGTGGCCGAGCGTCTCGGCCTCGAGTCGCGCTGGGTGATGCCGGCGTGGGAAGACGTCTACTACTACCTGTGGCGTGAGCATCGCCTGCCCGTGAACGTGGACGTGCTCGACGCGCGTCTCGACGATCCGCTCGAGCGCGAGCGACTGCGCCGCGTGTTCTCCGCGGGCCTCGGCAAGATCACTGGTCACGTGCTTCCCATCCAGCGCGAGCGCGCCGGCAGTCGTTGGCTCTCCGGGCCGTGGCACCTTCGCGGCGAGCGCTGTCACCTGACTCCCGGCGACTCTCCGATGGGTTTCAGGCTTCCGCTCGACGGACAGCCCTGGGCCAAGGACGGCGACAAAGAGGCTTATTTTCCCCCGGATCCGGCGCAGCGCGTCGTCCCGCTCGCCAGGGAGCACGCAGCGCGTCCCGTCGCACCTGCATCAGACGTGACCCGCGCTCCTGTGCCCTTCGAGTCGGCCGCATCGGTCATTCGCACGGCGATGTGCGTGGAGCCGCGCAACGGCGTCCTCTACGTCTTCATGCCGCCCGTGGCCACGCTGGATGACTACGTCGAGCTCGTGGCCGCGGTCGAGCACATCGCGCACGAGCAGAAGCAGAAGATCCTCTTCGAAGGCTATCCGCCGCCGAAGGACGCGCGCCTCAGCCACCTCTCCGTCACTCCCGACCCCGGCGTCATCGAGGTGAACATCCATCCGTCGTCGCGCTGGGATGAGCTGGTCTCCAAGACCACGCACCTCTACGAGTCCGCGCGCGAGACGCGCCTCGCCACGGACAAGTTCATGGTGGATGGGCGTCATGTCGGCACCGGCGGTGGCAACCACTTCGTTCTCGGCGGTGCCACCCCCGACGACTCTCCGTTCTTGCGGCGCCCCGATCTGCTCGCGAGCTTCCTCGGGACCTTCCAGCGCCACCCATCGCTCTCGTACCTTTTCTCCGGTCTCTTCATCGGTCCCACGTCGCAGTCGCCCCGCGTCGGCGAGGCGCGGAACGACGCGCTGCACGAGCTCGAGATCGCGCTGCGCGAGGTCCAGAAGCACCGCACGACCGAGGGTGAGCCGCCGCCGTGGCTCGTGGATCGCATCTTCCGCGACGTGCTCTGCGACGCGACCGGCAACACCCACCGCACCGAGATGTGCATCGACAAGCTCTACTCCCCCGACGGTCCCACGGGGCGCCTCGGCCTCCTGGAGATGCGCAGCTTCGAGATGCCACCGCACGCGCGCATGAGCCTCGTGCAGCAGCTCCTTCTTCGTGCGCTCACGATGAAGCTGTGGAAGGAGCCGCTCTCCACCGAGCGCCTACCGCGCTTCGCAACCGAGCTCCACGACCGCTTCATGCTCCCGCACTTCGTCTGGCAGGACATGGGCGACGTGGTGCAGGAGCTCCGCGATGCAGGCTACCCGCTCGAGCTCGCGTGGTTTCAGCCGCACTTCGAGTTCCGCTTTCCGAAGCTCGGCGACCTGGCAGTAGCCGGCATGGACCTCGAGCTCCGCACGGCGCTCGAGCCGTGGAACGTCACCGGCGAGGACGCTGCAGGCGGCGGCACTGCACGCTACGTGGACTCGTCGCTCGAGCGGCTGGAGGTCAAGCTCACAGGGCTCTCGTCCGAGCGCTACGTGATCACATGCAACGGCCACGCGCTTCCGCTCCAGCCCACCGGTCGCAACGAGGAGTACGTGGCTGGCGTTCGCTTCCGCGCGTGGCAACCACCGCGTTGCTTGCACCCGACCATAGGCGTGCATGCCCCGCTCACGTTCGACGTGGTCGACACGTGGATGCGTCGCAGCCTTGGCGGCTGCCAGTATCACGTGAGCCACCCGGGCGGGCGCGCCCACGACACGCGGCCCATCAACGCGCTCGAGGCCGAGGGCAGAAGGCGCGCGAGGTTCTTCCGATTGGGTCACACACAGGGCACGATGGACGTGGCGGCGGCCGACCAGTCCGCTCGTTCGAAAGACTTCCCCTACACGCTGGATCTGCGGACCGCCTGACCCCATTGCACTGCCTGACGCCACGCAAGAACTGACAGATGCACGAGAGCCTGCTCATGCGGTACGCGCCTTCCGATGCGCGCTATGACGAGATGCTGGACGAGATCCAGATCCCGCGGCCGCACTGGCGCGTGTTCCTCACGCAGCTCCAGTCGATGTCGAAGCGCGCGATGCAGGAGCGAAGCCGCTTCGTGCACGACTCCATCGCGTCGGACGGCGTCACGTACAACGTCTACGCGGACCCGAAGGGAAAGAGCCGTGCGTGGGAGCTCGACCTCGTCCCGCTCATCTTGCCGGAGCACGAGTTCCGCGAGATCCGGCTCGCTGTGGAGCAGCGCGCGCGTCTCCTGAACGCGGTGCTCGGCGATCTCTACGGGGAGCGCACGTTGCTCGCGCGTGGGCTCATCCCGCCGGCCCTCGTGTTCGGTCAGCGCGCATATCTCTGGCCTGCGCAGGGCGCGATGCCGCCCTCGGGCGTGCACCTCCACTCGTACGCGGTAGATCTGGCGCGCTCGCCGGACGGGCGCTTCTGGGTGCTCGCCGATCGAACGCGCGGTCCGTCTGGCGCGGGCTACGCATTGCAGAATCGAAGCACTCTGTGGCGCGCGTTCCCCGACGCATTCCAGAAGTTGCCCGTCGAACCGCTCGAGCCGTTCTTCGATGCGATCGAGGAGGGCATGTACCGGCTCGCGCCGTCGAAGGGCGAGACGCCGCTCGTCGTATTGCTCACGCCAGGTCCGTACAACGAGACGTACTTCGAGCACGTGATCCTTGCGCGCACGCTCGGCTTCCCGCTGGTCGAAGGCCAAGACCTGCTGGTCCGCGGTGACTTCTGTTACCTGAAGACGCTGCGCGGTCTGCGCCGCGTCCACGGCATCCTGCGCCGCCTCGATGACGACTTCTGCGACCCTCTGGAGCTCCGCGCTGACTCCGCGCTCGGCGTTCCGGGTTTGCTGTCGGCAGTGCGCGCTGGCAACGTCTTCGTGGGCAACGGAATCGGCAGCGGCGTGCTGGAGACAAGCGCGCTCGCCGGCTTCTACCCCGCGCTGTGCGAGAGACTCCTGGGTGAGCGGCTGCGCATGCCGCAGATCGCCACGTGGTGGTGCGGCGAAGAGCCGGCCATGGCGTACGTGCTCTCGCACCTCGGCGAACTGGTGATCAAGCCTACGTATCCGACCATCCGCATGGAGCCGATCTTCGGTCACACGCTGGACGCTGCGGGCCGCGCCGAGCTCATCACGCGCATTCGCGCGCAGCCCCACGCGTACGTGGCGCAGGAGTGGGTCCGTTTGTCGCACGCGCCGGTGTGGGGCAAGGAGGCGCAGAGCCTGTTGCCGCGCGCCACCACTCTCCGCGTCTTCGCGGTCGCCACGCCAGAAGGATGGTTGGTGATGCCCGGCGCGCTCACACGCGTGTCCCCACACGAGGGCGACGTCGTGTCCATGCAGTGGGGTGGCTCGAGCAAGGACACGTGGGTGCTCGGTGACAAGACCACGCCACGCGCGCCGCTCGCTGGCCCCAAGCTGCGGGCGGAGGACGTGCGGACGCGCGGCGTGGACGTGCCGTCGCGCGTGGGCGAGAACCTCTTCTGGTCTGGACGCTACGCGGAGCGATGCGAAGGCAGCGCGCGTCTCCTGCGCGCAGGGCTCGTGCGATTGATGGAGACGGGCTCACGCGCAGAGCTGACGTCGATCACGGAGGCGTGCAAGCGGCTCGGCGTGTTGCCCGTGCCGAAGAACGGCAAGGCCGCGGGCAAGGCAGCCGACAAACCGTCGGGCAAGCACGCGATCGCCGACACCGACGCTGCGCGCGCGGCCATGTTCGTGCGCGCCGTCACGGATCCGGCCGTGCCTGGTGGTCTCGCAGCGAACCTGGGCAGACTGCACAGCTGCGCGAGCCAGGTGCGTGAGCGCATGTCCACGGACAACTGGCATCTCCTCTCCGAGCTGCCCGCGAAGGTGCCCAGGAAGGACGCGTCGCTCGGCGTGGCGTCCAAGGCGCTCGACGAGATCATGATGGCGTGCGTCTCGCTCGCCGGCTTTGCGATGGACGACATGACCCGCGACGAGAGCTGGCAATTCCTGCGAATGGGACGCCGCATCGAGCGGCTCACCACGCTGGCGTCGGTATCGTCGCACGCGCTGTCGGAGCCGGGCGCGTCGCTGGAGTGGCTGCTCGAGGCGGCGAACAGCATCGTCACGTTCCGCGCGCGCTATCGCCGGCTGCCGGAGCTCTTGCCGGTGACCCACCTCTGCGTGATGGACGTGACGAATCCGCACGCCGTGCTCTTCCAGGTGCGCGAGATCGAGGACACGTTGCGCGAGCTCTCTGCGCCCGCCGAAGCCTTCGCTGAGCTCTCTCGCGCCTCCGCCTCCCTCACCGCGTTTCCGCTGGATTCGCTCGCGGAAGAGGGCGACACGCTCGCCGCTGCGTGCAAGGAGCTCGGGGTTCTGCTCGCCCAGACGGAGCGCGCTGGCTACGCGCTCAGCGACGAGCTCTCCCGTCGCTACTTCTCCCATGCGGGCTCGGCACCAGGAGCAGCTGCGCCATGACCGCGCGTTACACGGTCCTCCACGAGACCCGCTACACCTACGAGGCGCCCGTCGGTATCTCGCGCCAGGTGCTTCACCTCACGCCGCGGGGTACGCCCTACCAGACGCTGCTCGCGCACCAGATCCGCGTGGCCCCCGTGCCCGACATCTCGCGCGACATGGTCGACCCGTTCGGCAATGCGGTTCGCTCCTTCTGCGTGGAGCGGGACCACGACAGCCTCGAGGTGGTCTGCGAGTCACACGTGGAAGTACGCGCTCGTGAGTATCCAGCGCTCACTGGCTCACCGCCGTGGGAGGCCGTGCGCGACGGTCTGTCGTACAAGGCTGGTCGCACGCTCTCGCCGGACGAGCTCACCGCGACGGAGTTTCTGTTCGAGTCGACGCGCGTGCGCAACAAGCGCGAGCTACAGGCATGGGCGGCGCCGTGCTTCCCCAGTGGCGCACCACTGCTCGTCGGGGTGAGCGGTCTCATGCACCGCATCCACGACGAGCTCACGTTCGATCCCAAGGCCACGACCGTCAGCACGCCCGTCATGGATGTCTGGAAGGCCCGCCGCGGCGTCTGTCAGGACTTCGCGCATCTCTTTCTCTCGTGCCTTCGCTCGCTTGGTCTGTCGGCGCGCTACGTGAGCGGCTACTTGCTCACGCGCCCGCCGCCCGGAAAGAAGCGGCTCATCGGCGCCGACGCTTCGCATGCATGGGTCTCCATCCACTGCCCAGGCTACGGGTGGGTCGACGTGGACCCCACGAACGCGACGCTGGTCGGCGAAGAGCACGTCACGCTCGGATGGGGACGCGACTACGACGACGTGATCCCGCTCCGCGGCGTGCTGCTCGGCGGCGGCCAGCACGAGCTCCACGTGTCCGTCACTGTGTCGCCAGAAACCTCAAGCAGCATGGGCGCAGAGGCCGGCGATCCTGTACGATCCATGACGTGAAACCCCTGGTTCGTCGCTCCGTCTCGCTCTTCGCCATGGGTGTCTGCTCCACCGCAGTGCTCCTCTACGCGGGTTGCACCGACCCCGCTTCGAGCGCGCTGGTCGACGACTCAGGCGTTGCCGTCGGCAAGGACAGCGGCACCGGGGTTAGCACGGCCGATGGTGGTGGTGGCGACGCGGGGAGCACGCCAGAGTCATGCAGCGCGACGTTCCGATGGCTGCAGAAGGACGCGTACAAGAGCACGCCGGGCCGCACCAGCAACCTGTGGCCGCCGCACACGACGACCACGCTCGCGCTCGCTTGCAACGGAGCGGACGCGGGCAGCGCATTCCACGAGAACCACGGCACGCTCCCCACCGACACGGACGACGCAGGCGCGATCATCCTGCAGCAGATGAAGCTGGAGACCGTGCAGGGCACGCGCGCGGAGCTCGGGCAGCTCATGGGCACGTACGTCGCGTGCCAGTGCGATCCCACGACCAAGTTCCTGGGGCTAGACGCGCTCAAGGACGACGGCGTCAAGCAGCTGGTCAATCAGCTATCCATGTATATTACAAATAACCTCGCGTGCCCGGCACCCGGCACGGCCAGCCTCGTCACGAACCTGCAAAACGGCGACATCGACGCGGTGCTGAAGGCGCTGCCTGGGTGCACGTGGGCCTCCGATGCGGGACTTGCGGCGGGGCTCGATCAGGCGTGGCAGTCGGTCATCACGTCATCAGCGGAGGTGATCGCCGCCTACCACGTCTGCAACAACGACGCGAAGCTGCAGGCCGGAATGTGGGAGACGTACAGGAGCGGAAAGACGCTGGCCGCGTGTGAGAGCGACGCGAGCGTCTGTCACGGCCCGGCCTGGTTCTACCAACCCTGAATCCAGTCACAGGGCGCGTTTCTGGTTGGAGGTCTCGATGAGGCGCTCCAGCTGGCTCGCGAGCTCGCGTGACGACCTGCCTGCCCTTGCGACGATGGTGCGGATACCCTCTGCGCGGTCGAGCGCGAGGAGCGAGCGCGCTGCATCGAGCACGAACGCCGGCTCCTCCACCTGAGGCTCATTGGCCCGCAGCTTGGAGAAGAGGCCCGCCTTGCCTTCGACCAGGCGCGCCAGAACGCCGACGGCGCGGCTGCGCGAAACACCACCCTGCGCAGAGCCCAGCGCCGTCACGGCCGCGCGCCGCACCTGCTGTCCAGCGCCCGGGCGCGCAAAGAGCTTCTCGACCGAGCTCACCACCACGTCGTCAATGGCGTTGAGCCGCACGGCCGCGAAGAGGGCCGCCGCACGGACGGACTCGTCAGGGTGCTCGAGCGAGTCCATGACCATCTCCCGCGCGCGGTCGCCCGACACCTCGGCGTAGGCATAGAGCGCCACCCCGCGAAGCGTTCGGTGCCGCAGGAAGCGGCCGATCTCGTTCGCTACCGCAGGGTCGGCGCGAGCAGGCACACCGCGCAAGAGGTCTTCCACGAAGGACAGATCCACGCCGTCCTTCACGATGTCCACATGTGCGAGCGCCTTGGCGACGACGTTGCTGCCGTGCGCGCCGGTCTCCTTCAAGGCCATCACGAAGTGCCCTCTGCCTGTGGGCTCACGCAGGGTCGTTCGCGCACGCACGAGCGCCCGTGCGCCCGCCTCGCCGGCCAGCGCAAGCAGTTGCCTTGCCGCGTCACGTGAGTGCGGTTGTCCGACCATCAACACGTTCGCGATGGGCACGAGACGTTCTTCGTCGACGATGGAGGTGATCACCTTGAACGACAGGCGCTCGCGCACGTTGCCCGTCTGGCCCTTGTTGCCAGCCATGCGTGCCAGTGTGCCCACGGTCGAAAGAATCGCGTTTGCCTCACCGCGCTTGGCGAGGATCTTGAGCGCTCCCTTGAGGACCGTGAGCTCCGACTGGAGCGCGCGCTCGTCCATCAATGCCGCCAGAGTCGCCAGGTACTTCTCCGGGCTTCGAGCGATGGTCTCCGCCAGCTGTTCTGCGCCGATGACAAGCGCGATGTCGTTCGGCAGCTCGTGGAGCGGCACCAGACCGCGGACGCCGATCTCGCAGAGCACCTCGAACATCTCGGGCGTACGCTCGCGCACCAGACGGCGCCCCATGAGACCAAGCAGCGCCGCGCTCCGCTCACGTTCGGGGCCGTCCTTCTGATCCAGGTCCGACACGAGCAACGACGCAACGTCCATGCAGCGGGCGAGAGACAGCGACGCGATCGTCGCGACGGCGAGGCCATCCACACGCGCGCCGCGCGCTGCGCCGAGGTCTATGTTGACAAGAAGCTGACGTAGCTCCTCCGCCTTCGTGAGCACGCGCGTCGAGCGCAGGACCAGCGCCTGCGTGGCGGCGCTCATGGTCTCTGCGCTCGCACCGGTGCGCTGGAGCAGCGCCAGATCACGCGCAAATCGCGACGCGGATAGACCGACCTTCCAGGACAACCTGCGATCACGCCCGACGATCTCGTTCGGAAAGATCGCAGACACACCCGTGAGGCGCGCTGATGCGATGGCGCGGGCGGCCTCTTCTGGCGGCCCGCGCAGCATGCCGACGAGGCCCGCCAGTGCGACGTCCGTGACCTCACGCTGGAGTGTCAGCGCTGCGATTCCGGGCCGAGCGAGCTCCGTCACGAACACGGCCCCGACCTTCTCGTAGGATTCCTTGCCGAAGAGCTTCTTGAGATCGATCGCCTCGCCGTCGCCCAGCAGCGCAAAGAAGCCGATCGCGCGCTCCGTGTCGCGCCGCACGAACGTCATCTCGCGTCGTGTGTCGAGCAAGGACGAGAGCAGCTTCTGGCCGTCGCTCCACTGGGAGGCGAACTTTGCTGCGTTCTCTTTGCGGAACCCGCCGGTACCGAGTACGGCGGTCGCGAAGAACATCGTGAACGCGGCGAGGCCCGCCTCTACGTCGAAGGTGCCCGAGCCGCGCGCAACGATGCTCGGCGTCTTCTTGACGGGCTTCGGTGCCGCCGCCTCGAGGGCCTCGCGCAGCGCCGTGCGGAACTGTCGCGCGTTCTGCGGGCGCTCCTCGGGCGCCTTGGACAGCGCGCCCATGATCACATCCGCGAGCTGCGAAGGGATGTTGGGCGCGATCTGCGCGAGCGCAGGGACGGGCATGGTGGACTGCGCGACGATGATCTCCATCGGCGCCATGCCCTCGAAAGGGGTGCGTCCGGTCAAGAGCTCGTAGAGCGTGCACGCGCACGCGTAGACATCCGAGCGCGGGTCGGTGATCTCTCCACGGGCCTGTTCGGGCGCCATGTACTCCGGCGTGCCGCAGAGGTAGCCGGCGCCGATGCTCTTCGCGAGCTCCGATGCTTCCATCGCCTGCAGAGTTGGGTCGTCAGGGTGCATGTTCTGCAACGCGGCGATGCCGAAGTCGCAGACCTTCACGACCTCGATCGCGCCGCCGTCCTCGTCGCGACCGCGCACGATGACGATGGTCTCGGGCTTCACGTCGCGGTGGATGATGCCCTGCTCGTGTGCAACTGCGAGCGCGCCGAGCACCTGCGACACGGTCGCTACGGCGCGTTCAGGCGTGAATTTCCCCTCTTCGTGCAGCCGCGCCTGGAGGCTCGCGCCCTGAAGGAACTCCATCACGATGTAGACCAGGCCGTCGCTCGACTCCTGACCGAAGTCGAGCACGCGCATGATGTTCGGGTGATCGAGCTGGCTCGCGGCGAGCGCCTCGCGGTGGAAGCGCTTCATGAACTCGGGGTCCGCCTGGAAGTGCGGATGGAGCACCTTGATGGCGACCGCGCGCCGCAGTCCGATGTGCTTCGCCTTGTACACCGCGCCCGAAGCGCCGCTGCCGACGAGCAACTCGATCTCGTACTTGCCGTCGGCGACCTTGCGACCAAGCAGCGGATCCGGGGCGAGCGTGTTCACGCTCACGCTGCGCTCGAGCGTCGCGTCGTCGAAGTCGAGGCTGGAGATCGCCTCGACGGTGGCGTCCATGGCCATCACGTCGTCGGCGGAGTCGTGCGTGGGCCCGAGCCGGCCTGACGACGTTGATGGAGGGACGATCTGGACCTTTGGCTGCGACTCGCGGTGGGGGATCGTCTGCTCTGGCAGATCGAGAATGCTCGTGCCTTCGAGGCTCCCGAAGGTGGGCCGAAGGACGGGGGTCATCGTGTCGTCGACGTCGGCGGGGAAGGGGAGCTCGCCGAGCGAGGCGAACTCGAAGGCGTCAGCGGGGCCGATCTCCTCGAGCTCTTCCTCGTGCGGCCCGGGCATGGCCGCGCCCATCTGCATCAGCTCTGCCTCGAGAGGGTCTTCGGGCTCGTCGATGCCGCTCGTACGGCGCTCCGCTTCGAGCTTCGCGATGATCGCGAAGAGCTCTCCGAACTGCTCGTCCGAGCGCGGCCGCAAACGAAGCGGATACGTGCCCTCCACCATCGCTCCGTCGACCTCTGCCTGAACGAGGACACGGTCGGTGCGTCCCGTGATCTCGAGCAGCACCGCGCCCTTCTTCGGCGGCGGCTCCGTCAAGCGCACGCGCAGCACCTCCTCCGAGAGGGTGGCCTTGAGCGCCTCCATGAAATCGCTCTGGTTGTAGAGCCGAACGGAGATGGTTTGCGGGAGAGCGGGCACTCGTTATTCAGGTTAGACGACCACCAGAAAATGTCCCTGGTGAGCGGTGCAGGCGTGACGTTTTCGATCCGTACTGGTCAACGCGGTTACCAGCTGCTGCCTTACACCGCGGAGCTGCGACTGCGCACACGCGCGCACGTCGGCGCCGTCAGATCGGCTCGACGTGGAAGCGACGGCGCAACTCCGCGAGAGGCGTGGCGAAGTCGTCCTTGAAGCTCCAGTCGACCGAAAGGTCGCGTTCACCTTCGCGCCGCTACGCAGTTGGCGGCCAGCCTGCGTCGCGGGCTGCCTGGCCCATGGGAAGATCGAGGATGAACGTGGCGCCGCCGCCTGGCGTGGCCTCGTGCGTGAGCATTCCGCCGTGCGCTTTTGCGATGCGCTGCACGAACGGCAGGCCCAATCCCGTGCCGGACGAGCGTGTCGTGAAGAAAGGAACGTAGATTCTGTCGGCGATTTCTGCAGGGATCCCGGTGCCGTCGTCCGTCACGCAGAGGCGCATCCACGACGCGCCAAGCCGCTTCGCCGTCACGCGCACAGGCTGTTTGCGACGCTCCGCCTGGACCGCGTTCGTCACCAGATTCATGAGCGCCTGTCGAACGAGCTTCGGATCCATCTCGACGTCGGGCAGGGTCGTGTCGACGTACACGTCCACCGCCTCGCCGCTGCCGACCTGCACCCCTTCGGCGATGCTCTCGAGCATGGGGCGAACGTCGGAGCGCGCGAGGCGAGCATCCACGGGCCGCGCGAACTCCAGGAAGTCATCGACCAACCGCTTCAGGCGTCCGGCCTCTTCCTCGATGATGGTGAGCAGCTTGTCGCTCTCCCGCGGGTTCTTGCGCAGCAACGCAGCAGCGTTGAAGATCACGGCGGTCGGGCTCCGCACCTCGTGGGCGACGACCGCGGACATCTCTCCCACGGCGGCCAGACGCTCGTTTTCGATCAGGCCGTGCTGTGCGCTCTCGAGCTGGCGCGCGTTCTGGATGAAGCGCACGCCGAGCGCGCTTCCCGTCAGGAGGACCAGCACGAGGAAGCCGAGGTCCAGGAGATAGGGCGTCTTGATAGCGTCGGCGCTCGCGAGGGTGTCGTTCAGTCCCGTGGTCAGCATCGCGCACAGGCCGATGGCCTCCGCGCGCTCGGTCTTGCTCGCCTTCGGGAATCGACGCAGCGCTCGCCAGACCAGGATGCACGCGTTGAGCACGCAGAAGCCGGACACCGCGTTGCCGAGCGTCGTCGTTCGGGCATCGATGTAGTTGACTCCGAGCGCGGGCACCTGGTGCAGCCACACCTCGTCTTTCACGAGAAGATGTGGCCACAGACCAAGCAGGCCACCAAGCAGAACGGCCACGCACAGCGCGCGTTCCACGGGGCGAAGCTGCCTGCCGTCTCTATATGCAGTATACACGTACCAGGTGGCGCCCTGCAGCGCGATGAACAGCATCGCGAAGGTCATCCCGAACCGCGCGAGCCCTACCGACGGTGATGCGAGCATCGCGTTGGTGGCCGCATAGAGCGCGCTCCAGAGACACGCGGCCGAGAAGTATCGCAGCCCGCGCATGTGCGGCGCGGACGACACGAACCACGTGATCGCCGCAAATAGCAGCCCCACGAAGCACACCGCGGAAGAGACGAGCGTGGCAAGGTTCACGGAGAGCGCATCCTACAAGATCGCCCCCCCGCGAACGGAGTCAGACGGTGACCTCTGCCATCATGATCGGCGGGATGTGCATCATGGTGATCTGCGGCGTCTGGGGCGCGGTGTCCTTCGCCATCTCGAGCGCCTCAGCCATGGTGCGCGCGGTCTCGTAGCCGAGCAGCTTCGGGATGTACTCGTTGTCGGCGCCGACAACGATCACGCGGCCCAGGTGCTGACGTCCCGCCTCGCCCCAGTACCACATGAAGAACGGGTGGGCCGGGTGGTACGCGTTGCCGGTGCGGTACATCTGGATGTACGCCGGGTTCGACGCGAACTTCCGCTCGTAGCGCTTGTGCAGCTCCATCGCGTCGCGCGTCTCGGGCAGCAGGTTGTGCACGAACTCGATGTACGGAGCGTGGTGGTTCTTGTCGAACTCGTCCGTGCACGGGTGGCAGATGATCATCGTGCCGCCCTTCTTCACGAGCGGCGAGCCCTTGTAGAGATTGAACAGGTAGCCCTGCGCCATGACCGAAACGAGCAGCGGGTTCAGGAACGAGTTCACGTTGTACGGAGAGATGTACGGGATGCCCGACACCAGGATGTCCGCCTGACCCTTGATGGGCACCATGTACTGCTCGTTGCACTTCGCGAGCGTGTGCTCATGCGCGGCCTCGGTCTCACCGGCGAAGACACCCGTCACGCCGTACGGCGACGGAACGCGCTGAAAAATAGCCTGTCGCGCAGGCTGCGGCACGCGGCTCAGCGTGAAGGTGAGCGCCTTGAGCGCGGTCTTTTCGCCGCTCGTGAGGTCGTCCTCGTTCTTGTGCAGGAACTCGAGCGGGCGGTCGAACATGTTGTTGTTCACCGTGGTCTCGATGGTGAACACGTTCAGGTTCTTGTTCGTGATCTTCCCCATGCGGTTCACGCTGTCGGCCAGCGCGGAGGACTTCGGGTCCATGTACGAGTGGCACTTGCGCATCGTGCTGGGGTTGTGGTGCGCCATGAGGCTCTTGTAGCCGCACAGACCAACCGTGACCGACTTGTGCCCGCCGTCCATCGGGACGAGGTTCAGGTTCACGTAGATCACGAGATCGCTCTCGACGGCCTTGCGATTGAGCTCGACGACCTCACCTTGCTCGGTGGTCCCGACCTCCTTCATGCCCTTCGGATCTTCCGCGTCGTGGTTGTAAAGGCGGTCCGGATAGTAAGCCTTGAAGATCTTGTCGCCGACGATGTGCCGGATCTCCTCGCCCGTCATGCGGCGATGCACGGAGGTGGCGATGATCATCTCCACGTCTTCCACGCCGTGGTCCGCGAGCATCTCGAGCACGACGGTGAGCACGCGCTCGCGCACGTCGGGCCGCTTCATGGGCGGGAGCGGCAGCGAGATGTCGTCGATCGCGATGACGACCTTCATGCCCGGCCGCAGCTTCGCGTGGAGCGGATCCGAGTTGTAAGGATGGTTCAGCGCATAGCGGATCGCCGCATCCACGTCCTTCAGAGGAGCGAGCGGCTTCTTCGGATAGATGACGCGCGTGCCCGGCGGCATGTCGACTTCGATGAGGCGATCCCCAGAAAAAATAGTCCGGGGAGCACTTCGACGGTCCAGCGTGACGACAAGCGGGTGAGTCATGACTCTGCGGGGATTAGCACAGGTCCAAACGACCCAGAAACCCCCACCACTGCGTCGGACCCTACGCACCCGTCCCCAACGTGGCCGTGCCCGTTGCCCGTGCCTGGCCGAGGGGAAGGTGAACGCCAAGGTCGAAGTCCAAGTCGAGGTCGAGGTCGAAGTCGAAGTCGAAGTCGAAGTCGAGAAGTCGAAGTCGTCGAGCTCCGGTGGCGTGCCTACAGTCATGCGATACACTGTATGCATGCGAGTGCAGGCACGGCAGTACACCATCCGCAACATACCCGCCGACGTCGACCGGGTGCTGCGGCAGAGAGCCAAGGAAGGCGCGAAGAGCTTCAATCAGGTGGCGCTCGAGGCGCTCGCCATGGGGGCCGGGAGGAGCCTCACGCCGAAGCGTGACCTTCGCGAGGTGGTTGGTTCATTGAGCACGAAGGAGGCGGACCGTCTCGACGAGGAGATCCGCAGGCAGCACCAGATCGATCCGGAGCTCTGGCGTTGACCCGTATCGCGATCGACTCGAACCGCTACACCGATCTGTGCCGCGGCCTACCCGACGTCGTCGAGATCGTCGAATCGGCCACCGAGATCTACGTTCCGTTGATTGTCCTCGCCGAACAGCGCGCCGGCTTCGCGCACGGCTCGGCGCGGCAGAAGAACGAGCGAGTGCTCACGCGCTTCATGAACAGCCCAGGCGTCTTTGCGCTCGCACCCGACGAGCAGACGACGTTCTTCTACGCCGACGTCTACGCCTACCTGCGGAAGAAGGGGAAGCCGATCCCCACGAACGATCTCTGGATCGCAGCGCTCACGATCCAGCACAACCTCGTGCTCTTCGACCGAGACAAGGACTTCGACGCGCTCCCACAGCTGGCCCGACTCACGCTCCCGGCGCCGCGTGTGTGAGGCTCGGTCGTCGTTGCGAGCTACTGTACGCAGCGAACGTAGGCCTTCGGCCCCGAGCCGGTCGCATCGAGCTCCAACACGTCGCCGGTTCCGAAGTCCACCGCGAACGCGGACGTATTGACCCCGCCGGTCCTCTTCGAGATCGTCGCGGTCCAGAACGGCTTGTCCGCCGTGTTGGGGAAGGCATAGCCGTCGATGTACCTGTTGGGGTTCGAGCCCATCGTCGACTCGTAGTTGTGAGGCGCTTCGTCAACGATGGTGAGCAGCTCCTTCAACGTCGGCAGACGCGAACCACTCTTGCACATCGTCCCGGCGAACAGGAACTGGCTGGGCATGGTCGGTGGGGTGCGCGTCCAGGTCAGTGTCGTGTAGTTGTCCGTGATGGTCGCGTTGGTGCTGTCGAACCCCTGGTACTGGTCGCTCGGTGCGTCGGCGCGCACAGAGGAGACCGTCATCAGGCAGAGCGTCGTAACGAGCAGGAACGGGAGCCGCTTCATGGCGCCGCCTTCACGCACCGGACATACGGCGCGGTGGTGCCCTTGGCCAGACCGCCCGTGTCGAACTTCACGAGCCAGAACTTCAGTGGCTCGGTCGCAGGAAGCACGGGGCTCGAGGTCCAGTAGAGGTTGCCCGTTCCGGTGAAGATGGGATCGATCGCCGGGTTCTTGAGGGCTCCCGCGTCGTCGTAGTCGTGGCTGAGCAGTGACACGAGCTCGATGCGAGTCGGGACACGCCACTTCTCGCCGCCATCGGCGAGGGAGTCGCACGCGGCCTTCGCATCCGCGAACTTCGGCGTGCCTGCGGTGAAGCCACGCGCGTCGCGCTGCCAGATGAGCAGCGTCACGTTGTCCAGCACCGTGGTGGCGCTCGCGGCCGTGTAGCTTGGCTGCGTGCCGCCCTCGGGCAGCAGGCGGTCGGGCATCTTCCAGTGCGCCCACGTCGCGGGTTGCGACCCCGGCGGCAGGATGATCTGCACGTCGATGCCCGCGTCCTTCGACGGCCCCGTGTCCCTGTCCGTGTCGCCGTCCGTCGCCGTGCCGTCCAGTGCGCTGGCGTCTCCCGGCACGTCCTCGCCGTCCGAATATTTGTCCGTGCCGAGGAGCTGGTTGCACGCGACGAGCCCGCCCAGCGCGAGCGACGCGCCAAGCATCGCGCTCACCGCGCGGCTCGTCTTGCGGCTGTTGCGGCTGTTGCGGCTGTTGCGGCGATCAAAAGGTTCCATGAACCCCCGCCGCTCCGAGCCCCACGTACGGCTCGATCTTCGTGCCGCCTTGCTTGTTGTCCTTGCCGCTGATCACGAAGCCCGTGATCGCAAGCCCGACGCCGACGCCGCCGATGATCCACGCGACCGTCGAGACCGTCCCCGCGGTCTGCGACGTGTGCAGGTGATCCTGCGGCTTGCCGGGCGGACACTTGTTGTTCGGACACTCGCCGTCCTTCGGTTGGTTGCCGATCGCAACCAATCCGCTGATCGATCCCACCGCGACGCCGGTCGCCGCGAGCCCGATTCCGAGCGGAACGAGCGCGCTCGTCTTCTTCTCGGGAGGCGGCGGAGGCGGCGCGACGGTCGCGGATGGCGGCGGCGCGATGGTCGTCGCGGATGCGCTCGGCAGCGGCGGCGGCGTGGGCGGCGGCTTCACGACGACCTCGATGGTCTGCGATTCGCCTTCCTTCAGCGTCACGTCGGTCTTCGTCTCGGGGCCGGTGCTCACGTGCGCAAGCACGGTGTGCGCGCCCGGGTTCAGCTTGCGCACCTCGGCGAGCGCGGCGGTGGGCACCTCTGCGCCGTCGATCGACACGGTCGGATCCATGCCCAGCGGCGCGCCCTTCACGTGCACCGTGAGCGACGCGATCTTCGCCTTCAATTCCTCTGCGAGCGTGGACGCATCACGCCGCGCGTCCTGCGACTTCTGCGTCTCTTGCGGCGCGACCGCCGTGCGCGCGATGTCGAGGCAGATCTCGCGACCCTCGACCGGCTGCTTCAGCTCCGCGTAGGTGCGCGCGAGCTCGATGCCGGTGACCGGCGTGCGCCCCAGCGCGTGCGCCGCCTTGAACTTCTCGAGCGCGCCCTTGAGGTCGCCGGCTTCCTTGAGCCGCTTGCCTTCCTTGAAGGCCTCGCGCGCGCCCTCCACGTCGGACGCGGAGTGTCCCTTCTGGGCATACGCATCCCCAGGCACCAGCGTCACGCCGCCGATGCCTCCGAGGCACACCGTGAAGAGCGCGAGAGCAAGTGAACGTCTAAGGGAACGTCCAAGGGAACGTTTGAAGAAAGGATCAGTAGATGTCATCAGGCCGCTTGGGCGAAGTCGCAGACGGTGCAGGCTTGTGAGATGGTACCGGATGAACGACCTTCGCGCTGCTACCCGCGGAGGGTATCGCGCTTGGGGCGATCGCTGGAATAGAAGAATTGCCTGGCGGGGGCGCGGAGCCCGCCAATCCGGCAGATCCCGGCGGCCCCGGCGGGAGCCCGGTGGTGCCGCCGGTTCCTGTCGTTGCGCCCGTCGTTGCGCCGACGCTTGCAGACTGCACGAGATTGGCGCCGTTCGCGAGGCTCGGATCCTTGGTCGCCTGGCCCTGGCCAAGCTTCACCAGGCCGAACGCGGCAACGCCCAATCCGAGGATCGCGCCGACCGCGATCCCCATCATGCGGCCCTTCTTCGGCGGCGGCGCGGCCTGGATGCCGAGGCCCGCGTCCGTCCTGCCGCGCGGATCGGTCGTTGGTGCGAGCTGCGTCTTCGCGCTGCCCACGCCGCTCACGAAGCCGTCGGTGGACCGGCGCGAGCCGGGGCTGCTCGTGGAGCGCGGTGGTGCATAGGAGTTGTGGGTGCTGCGCCCGTTCACCGCGGCGGCGAGGCCGTCCGCCATTTCCTTCGCGGAGCCGTAGCGATCCTCGGGCTTCTTCGCGCACGCGTGCATGAACCACTCGTCCAGGCTCGCGAGCTCGGGGCTCACCTGCGACAAGAGCGGCGGCGGCTCGTTGTGGATCAGGAGCGCAAGCGCGCCCACGGTCTCTGCCTCGAACGCGCGGCGCCCGGTGAGCATCTCGAACGCGACCACGCCGACGGACCAGAGGTCCGTGTGGTAGTCGACGTCCTTCGCGCCGACGAGCTGCTCGGGGCTCATGTAGTACGGCGAGCCGATCATCGTGCCGGTGCGCGTGCCGCTGTCGAGCAGCGGGATGTTCACGCCCTTCGCGATGCCGAAATCGAGCAGCTTCACGAACAGCGCGCCGTCACCTGCGTCGCAGAAGAAGATGTTTGCGGGCTTGATGTCGCGATGCACGATGCCCACGACGTGCGCCTTCTCGAGCGCGCGCGCTAGCTGCGACACTACCTCCGCGACCTCGTAGGGCGTCATGCGCGAGCCCTGCTCCTGGAGATGCGCGAGGTGGTTCTCCAGATCGCGGCCCTCGAGGTACTCCATCACGATGTACGGCAGACCCTCTGCCGTGATGCCGTGGTCCAGCGTCTGGACGACGTGCGGGCTCTTCACCTGCGATGCCGCGGCCGCCTCGCGTGAGAACCGCGCGAGGGCCTCGGGACTGGTCGTGTACTCCGCCGCGATGAACTTCACGACGACCTGCGTGTGCAGCGACTGGTGCGCCGCAAGCCAGACGCTGCCCATGCCACCCTCGCCGAGCGGGCGCACCAGCCTGACGCTGGAGGTCACCATCATTCCCGCCTCGGGTTTCGACACGACGTCCTTTCCGTGATTTCCGGGCCACCTCAACCGAAGGGCCCTCTTCAAGAATGCGCGACCAGGGTTTTTCCTGCAACATCTTTGCCGTCTCCAGCGCTGCCGGTCACGACGGCGAGCCCACCCCCGATCCCGTCGTGATCCTGGGCACTTTGTCGAGTCCCGTGGCGGGTTTCCGGGCTCGGGCGAGCCCTTGGGGCGCGCATTGTGTCACGGCACGCCGTGCCACTGCCTCCAAGGGTCTGCGGTGTGAATGATCCGAATGTCATGCGACGAGGAGCTTCCCACGTTGCGCAAGCCGCGAGATGCTGGTTTTTCCCGCTTCTCCTGCGATTTGCGCGAGAGGCATGGTTTCTGCTGAAGTAAGCCTCGGAGCCCCAATCAGGGGGACAGTGAAGACGATGTTTGGCAAAAAGGCGATCCTGGCGGTGGTGGGGCTCGGTGCCGCGGCGGTCGCCGTTGCCTGCGGCTCCATGGACGGAGCGTCCTACGGCAAGCTCGCGGACACCTCTCCCCAGGCCGATGCGCAGCCCGACCAGAGCGCAAACCCCAGCGGCTCCGGCGGCGCCGGAAGCGATCCCAGCGTCTCGGGCATCATCGCCATCCACGCCTCGCGCAACCTCCCCGCGTTCCGTCTGTGCTTTCCCGATCGGTCGAACATCCTTCCGCTGCCGGACGACAAGCTCATGCCCAACGCGAATGTCGTTGGCGTGGACATCGGCGCTGCGGTGCACATCGGCTCGTTCGCGACGACGCTTCAGGGGTCTAGCGCTGCGGTTGGCATCGATGGCGGCGCCTACGATGCGGGCTCCACGGCACCTGAAGATGGTGGCGACGGTGGCGCCGGGGATGCGGGCGTGAAGACGGTCGATGCAAGCGCGCCCTCGGGCGACGTGGTCCACGTCATCGAGGAGAAGCTCGCGCGGCAGTTCTATCCGCAAGGCACCGATGCATCGGCATGGCCGAACTGCGGGCCGCTGGTGACAGTGCTGAAACAGAACGGCTACGAGGGACATGGCCTCTACACGGTGCAGAGCGTCGACGCGCTCGGCGCAAGTTCGCTCACCAGCGGCGCACCGGGCGTCAATCTCATCGTGATCGAGGGATGCATCCCCGATCCCACGCTCGACGCCAAGGCGTGCGGTGACACGTTCAGCGCGGCGCTCGGCAACCTCCGCTATCGCATCGTCCCGGCGCTCACCACGTATCCTGCCGCGAGCGTGAAACCAGGCAAATTCCCGGTCCAAGCGATGCTGCTCTCGCCGCGCGTGAAGTCGTCCGTCGACGCGATGCAGACAGTGACCTTCACGTTTGGTCGCCTCGCCGACAACACGGGCGCGCCGCTGGAGCTCGACTCCACGCATCCTGTCCCGACCATGCCGAAGGAGCTCGACTTCATGGCGGCGGACGCGGGCGACTACGACTCGTTCGGGTTCGCTCTTCACTATGCCGGCGACGCGGGCCTCTCGCAGTCGCTCGCCACCATCCAGTCGCAGTCGTCGCCCCGTGACCTTCCTCAGAGCTTCTATCTCTTGCCTTCGAATTTCGTGATCCTGATCGTGGGTGATCCCACGGCGCCTCCGTCCGCTGCCGGACCAGGCGCGTCGCTCCACTTCCTCGCAGTGCCAGTCCGCGATCCCGATACCCTCGTGGACGCAGGCGGCGACGGCGGATAGGCGCGATCGTCACGACGTTCTCGAGGCACGCCACACGTTGGGAGGACTTTCCGTCATGAGGATGAAACTGCTGATCTCTCTTGCTGGTGCCGCGGTCGCGGTCGGCGTGGTCGCGTGCAGCAGCGCCGGGGGCGACTCGAGGTTCGACACCACCGACGGGACCGGCGGCGCGTCGGGCAACGTGGACGGCGGCAACGGCCTCGACAACCCCGGGCGAGGTGGCGATGCAGACGCTTCAACGGTGGCCGCGACCCCGGTCGGTGCGGGCAGCGTGGTCCTGGTCCATGCATCGCGCAATCTGCCCGCGTTCCGCGCGTGCTTCGCTGGCTTCACGCAGACGTTGCCGCTGCCCGATGACAAGATCATGCCGAACGCGAACGTGGTCGGCGTGGACGTCGGTACCGCGGTGCACATCGGCAAGCTGGATGCCCTTGGCAGCTCGCAGGCGGACGCTTCCGTCGCCGTCTACGACGCCGGAGAGGCAGGCGCGAGCGCGCCGCTGTCGGGCGATCTGTCGATCATCGAAGAGAAGCTCGCGCGCCAGTTCTTTCCGCAAGGCACAGACCCAAAGACGTGGCCGAACTGCCAGGCGCTCACCCAGGTGCTCAAGCAGAACGGGTATGAGGGGCACGGCCTCTACACGCTGACGGACACGCCGCTCAAGACCCCCAACGACATGTACGCCACGTTCGTGATCGTGAAGGGCTGCGTGCCGGACCCTGTCCTCACCACGAAGGAATGCGGCGCGGGGTTCACCGCCGCGAAGGGCAACCTGTCGTTCGACACGCTGGAGGTCACAGCAGAGGACGGGACCGACTTCGACTTCAAGGGCGTGACGGCGTCACCGGCAGTGGCGGACGGGACGGTGCTCAGCTTCTATCCAACGAACACCAGCACGGCCTCGACCACGCCTCTCCCGATCAAGGCTTCGGCTGTCTCGTCGGCCGTGACGAGCACGCTTCCCACGACCGACACGGGATACACCACGGCCACGTTCGAGCTCAGGGATCCGACGAACATGAACGCGCTCCTGCTCCAGCAGACGCTTGCGGCCATCCAGGCGCGCTCTGCCCCGCGCGACCTCCCCGCCGAATTCTTCGGCCTCCGCTCCACGTTCGTCCTCTTCGCGATCGGCGACCCCGCAGTCGTGGACAAGACGGCGCCCACCGCGCTGCACTTGCTCGCGATCCCCGTGCAAGACCCCGGCAAGATCGACCCCGACAGCGGCGCCCTCTAGGGAGCGCGGGTCAGTTCTTCGCGAGCTGGATGATCGGCCAGCCGTAGGTGCGTGCGAGGCGCGCGAGCTTCGTGTCGGGGTTCACTGCGGCGGGATGGCCCACCACGCTGAGCATGGGCACGTCGGAGTAGCTGTCGGAGTACGCGAAGCAGTCCGCGAGATCGTGATCGTTGTCGCGCGCGTGCTCGCGGATGAGGCGCGCCTTCTCGGGGCCTGCGACGACGGGACGCAGCAAGCGACCGGTCGCGTAGCCGTCCTTGATCTCGAGGCGGTTCGCGATGTAGCCCGTCGCACCCAGATATTCGCAGAGGCGCTTCATGAGGAAGTCGAGGGCGCCGGAGACCAAGATCACCTCCTGGCCCTCCGCGCGTGAGCGCGACACGAGATCCTTCGCGGCAGGGTAGAGCGCGCGCTTCAGCACGTTGTCGAACGCCTCGTCCGAGAGCAGGTGCAGGCGGTCGTGGCTCATGCCCTCGAAGGCCTGGAAGAGCAGCTCGTTGAAGAGGCGGCGATCCTGCATCTCCGCGATGATGAGCTGCGGCGCGCGAAGGAGGTTCTTCGCGAGCTTCAGCGCAGAGCGCATCGGGCTGCGCTGGTTCATCACGTAGAACAACGTCGGATGGACGAGGTTCGTCGAGACCAGCGTGCCGTCGACGTCGAAATAACTACAGGCCACGGCGGAGGTTCTTTGCCAAAACCAAGGCCAAAGTCAACGCGAACCGGGCTTCGCGCCCAAAAGCTCCGAGAGTCTGGCCACCGCGCCGGCCACATCGGGTGTCTCCGTGAGCAGCCCCCGCATGGGGCAGCCGTGCTCACGGACCAGCGCCGGAGCGGTGCGCACCGTGAAGCGCGACGGCGTATCGAGCGTGAGCGCCGTGCTCCAGTCGAGCGGCATCGACACGGTCGCCTCCGGTGTCGCGCGCAGCGCATACGGGCTCACGATGGTGCGGCTGGGGCCCGTCTGACCCACGTCGACGAAGACCTTGCCCTCGCGCCGGCCCGTCATGCGCTCCATCGTTGCGTCCGCGGGGTGATGCGAGACCAGGAGCCGTCCGAAGATCTCGCAGAGCATCCGCCCCACGTCGAACGGTTGGTTCGGACCCAGCGGCACCAGCACGTGCATGCCCGTCTGCCCCGACGTCTTCGGAAACCCCTTGAGCCCCGCCGTCGCGAGCAGGTCACGCAGCGTCTTCAGGATCGGCAGCGCGCGCGCGAGGCCCGCCTCCTTCACGTCGAAGTCCACGGTGAAGAAATCACAGATCATCCTGCCCCCCTCGCGGAAGGCGAGGATGTGCAGCGGGATCGCGCCCAGGTTCACCACGTGCACGAGGCTCGCGAGATCGTCGACGAGGAACGCGTGCTTCTTGCGGCCATCGTCGCTCGGCACTTCGACGTGGCGCATCCACGACGGGCTGGTCTGCGGCACGTTCCACTGGAAGAAGCTCTTGCCGTGGATGCCGTCCGGGTAGCGCACCACCACCAGCGGGCGGTCCTTCAGGTACGGGAGCAAGAAAGGTGCAACCTGCACGTAATAGTCGATGACCTCGCCTTTGGTGATCCCGAGCTCCGGGAAGAAGACCTTCTGGCGGTTCGTGACCTTCGCGGTGCGCAGCGTGAGGGCGCCGCCTTTGCCGTGGTCCTGCACGGAGAACGGCTGGCCGGCCTCCTTCGCGGGCAAGAACGCCCAGTCCGCCTCGTAGCTGTCCCCACCATCACGCACCAGCACGCCGGGCAGGCCGCGCGCCATGGCGAACACGTTGAACGGCGCAGGATCTTCGGACTCCGGCGCGCGCCGCACGAACCCGAGCTCCGGCACGATCGACGAGAGCAGCGCGAGCCGCTCCGTGAGCTTTGCGCCGCGCACATCTGTGTCGCCAACGCGCAGCACGTCGAACGCGACGAACGTCGCCGGGTGATCGCGCACCGCACCCCGCGCATCGCCGGAAGAGAGCAGCGTGAGCCGCGGCGTGAGCTGCGCCATGGACACCGCGCCGCCACCCGTGAGGAAGACGATCTCGCCATCCAGCGTGAGGCCTCGCGCAGGCAATGCATCGAGAGCGCGCAGGAGCTCCGGGTAGTAGATGGACACGTCGCGCGCGGTGCCGTCGTCCACGACGATGCGCGCGCCGCGCTCGGTCTTCTCCGCGAACGCGCGCAGTCCGCCGAGCGCCAGATGCGCGCGCGGAGATGTTCCCTCCGGCGAGAGCAGCCGCGGCCGTGTCCACGCGATCTCGCTCTCGCTGTCGGCGCTGCCTCCCTTCGCGTCAGTGCGCTCGTGCCACGGCGCCCCCAGCGTCCGCGCGCGCGCCTCGGCGTCGGTGATGCGCGCGTCGCGTGTGAGCAGCTCCTGCACGGTGAGCCCGCTCAGGACGGAGCGCGGCTGCGCGGCGAGGATGTCGTGCCCGGGATCTTCCTGGCCGTCCTTCTTCTTGAGGAGCAGCCACTCCTTGTCGCCCTTCTTCAGCTTCACGAGCGCGAACCGTCCGTGCAGCTTCATCCCCGAGAGAATGAAGTCGAGCTTGCCTTTCGGCTTCGTCGTCTCCGCGGGGCCCTCCAGGTACGTCACCTTGCCGCGGTCCCACGCGATCATCGCGCCCGCGCCGTACTGGCCTTCGGGGATCACGTCCTCGAAGTCCAGGTACTCGATCGGATGGTCCTCCGTGTTGACGGCGAGGTGCTTCGACTCCGGATCGAGCGTGGGTCCCTTCGGCACTGCAAAGCTCGAGAGCGTTCCGCCCATTTCGAGCCGCAGATCGAAATGCATGCGCGTGGCGTCGTGCTGATGAACGACGAACGAGCCCACGGTGGTCAACGCCGTCGCATCCGGAACGTCGCTACCGAACGGCTCCGTCGTCAGGGCGGGATCGCGCTTCTCTTCGTACTTGACAAGCTTCCGAGCCACGTGACGCATTGTGACGTTTCCACGGCTCCCCGCGCCACGAAATCCCTTCGTGTGTTGCCTTGGTGCCACGCCTGGTGCGGCCTCGCGTTCACGTCCGCGCGCGTAAACGGTGCGAAACGGCGTGCGCAGTCCGCTCTGTTACCTGGGGTTTGCCCCTTTGTTGGCCCGAGGCACGCACCTTGCTCATTGTTATGAGTCAGAATGAACAGCGCCAAACGTACCGAGTCAGCCACCCAGATTGATGACGCATCGAGCCGTGAGAGCCGTCGCCACACGCCCGCGCGTGAGCACTCCCACGACGAGGACACGCGCACCACCGCGCGTCCGTCGGCGCAGGTCCGCGTCGCCGCCCGCGATGCGATGTACGAAGACGTTCCCTGCACGGATTGAAAGCTTCGACGGCACGTCGAACTTTCAATAATCCGGGAGCGTCGAGGGTGTCCCTCGACCAAGACCGATAGCTTCAACTGGGAGAAGGTATCGGCTGCGCTGAAATGCCGTCGGGGCCAGAGCCTCGCGCGAATGCGGCGCCTCTTTGCACTTCTCTGCTTCGTAAGCTTATCCGTCTCCGGCTCGGTCAGTGAAGCGGGAGCTCACTCTGCTTTCGTGAGATGAGCCACACGCGCAGCTTGCCTGCGTGAAGCTCCTCGACGTTCTCTGCGCCTGCCGCGAGCTCTCGGAGCTCGTCGTGTGGGTTCTCGCGCGACCGTCCTTCGTCGAAGACGTACGCCACGCGTCCCTCCTGCTCGAAGGCCCGGCGATACGGCGCGTACCTGTCCTCGCGTGGGCTCGTCGGCACGAACGTCTGCTCCTCGCGAAAGAGATACGTGAGGCGGTACGCCGTCCAGTAGTCCGCGATGCCGTAGCGGAGCCCTTTCTCCTGCATCAGCGTGCGGAGCGCGTGGTCGTCTGCGATCTCCGGCATGCGCACCGGGATGGGCCCACGCACGAACGGCCCGAAGCCGACCCATCCGCCGATCGCGGACGAGAGCAAGAACGGCGCGAGCAACACGAGAAGGCGCGCCGGAGGCAGACGCTTCGCCAGCGGCAGCAGCGCGAACGGCGACAGCAGCGTCAGCGCGGTCAGGTAGCGCATGGAGAAGTGGTCCATCACCATCACGCTCAGCAGGAACGAGCCGATGCCCAGCGGGAACACGAAGAGCCCCGCTGCGCCAAGACGCCGCGACTCGGGCGAGATACCTCCGCGGAGCGCCGCCCGCAGGGAGAGGCCCAGCGCCGCGGCGAACACCAGCGCCGCGAGCAAGAGGAACGCGGACACCCACGCAGGCGGTTCCCACGGCGAATAGTCCATCACGTGCTTGGCGAAGTAGACCTTGGTGCTCATGGCCCACGGCAGGCACTCGCGCACGAGCAGGTCCGCGTTGTGCGGGATCATCGAGAAGCTGAGCGTCATGGGCCCGTTCTTCGCGCCTTGGGACGTCTTTAGCGCGATGCTCGGCAGCAGCCCAACGAGCGCGCCACTGACGGATGCGCCGAGCGCGCGCATGCGCTCCTTGCCGCCCCACACGCCGAACGCGGTCCACACGGCGAGCCCGAGCGACAGCGGCGCCACCAGCATCGCGTACGGATCCGCCGCTGTGGCCGCGGTGGAAAACATGCATCCTGCACACAAATAGACGAGCGCCTTGCGCGTGGACGGGGCCTCCGTGCCTGCCGTGGCCGCGCGGTCCACGAGTACGAACGCGGTGAGCGCGAGAAACAGCGAAGCCTCGCGTGGCGGATACAGCGCGTACGAGTGCACGGAGCTGGGCGTCAGCACGAGGAGCAGCGACAGCACGAACGCCGCGCCCTTCCCCACGTGGCGCAGGAGAGAAGAGAACACCAGCACGGTGGCCGCGACATGGAGCGAAAGCGCGCTCACCATCAGCACCCACGGCGCGCTTCCGAGCACGGCGAAGAACAGCGCGGCCACGAACGAGTCCGCGCTGGTCTGGTACCCGCTGCCCCAGAGGAACGGCGATGTCTCGCCGCGGAGGATGTGCATCGCCTGCAGGCCGACGATGGCCGCGTCCGAGTTCGTCGAGTCCGCGTTCAGCAGCGCGGGGAACCGAAACGCGTACGACAGGACTGCGAGCAAAGCGCCCGCGCTGCGTGCGCCACGCATGTTCAGATGGGCTCGCTCACGTCAGCCATCCGCTCATTCACGACGCTTGTCAGCGATGCGTGTCGGCTCCACGCGCTCTTCGACCGCGACGCCGCTCTCCTGTTTGGGGCGCACCGGCGGGGCCTCTTCATCGAAGATGAAGCTCCCAGCGCGCGGTCGCATGGCGCCCGCCTTGTCGGTGTCGCGCGTGATGGTCGCGCGCTGCGACTTGGGCGCGTCCTCCTCCTCGCGCGGGATGGCTGCTGGGCGCGGCTGCGGAAAGATGGAGCCGGGCCCGCTCGGCGCGGTTGCGCGCGGCGGAGGCAGGGCCTGCGGGGGAATGTTCTTGGGCGCCGCCTGCGGAGCGGGCACCTTCTGCACCGCCGGCGGCACGTAGTCGTCGCTTCGCGAGTCGCGGTGGTTCGGGGGGGACAGGGGGGACAGGGGGGACGCGGGCTTGCTCGGGACGGGCGGCGGCACCTTCTGAGGCGCGCGGCTCGGCTGCGCTGCTTGCGGTGCGCGGCTCTGCTGCGACGGGGACTGCTGGGTGACCTTGCTCGGGCCGGAGGACATCATCGGAGGCGGCGGCCTGGGCCCGCGCGACTGCGCCGGCTGCATCGGCTTGCCGGTCTGGATGCTCAGGCTGCGCATGGCCTGCTCGGCCGCGTCCGCAAGGCTGTTGCGTGATGCTCGCGACGCACCCGCCGTGACCCTGTCGACGTTGTTCGGCGGGATCACGCGCTCCATCTGCGTGCTCATCTTGCGCGATGATGCGGGCGAGACGCCCAGCGCGAACTTCGCCTCCTTCACAGCGTGGTGGAAGGTCTCCGCCAGATCGCGCGCGGACTGGAAGCGCAGGCCCGCGTCCGGTGCGAGCCCGCGCCGCATCCACTGATCGAGCGGCACCGCGACCTCTTCGGGGAACACGCGCGACAGCGACGGCGGTGCGCCGCTCATGATCTGCATGACCTCGGGCATCGACTCGCCCACGTAGGGCACCTCGCCGCAGAGGCACTCGTACGCAAGCACGGCGAGCGCGAAGAGGTCCGCGCGCGCATCGGCGGGCTTCGCGTCGCGGAGCACCTCGAGCGGCATGTACTCCAGCGTGCCGCACAGCTCACCGGCGATGGTCAGGTTCGGCTGGATCACCTCGGAGATGCCGAAGTCGATCACCTTGGCGATCGCTCGACCGCGATCGTCCTTGGTCATGAACACGTTACCGGGCTTGATGTCCTTGTGGACGATGCCCATCGAGTGCGCACGTGCAAGCGCGCGGGCGACGTGCACGATGATCTCCTCGGTCTCGTCCAGCTCCAGCTTCTTGCGGATAGCGATGCGCGTGTCGAGCGGTTCGCCTTCGAGCGCCTCGTAGATGATGTACGGCACATCCCCGGACGTCACACCGTACGAGAGCACCCGCACGATGTGCGGGCTGAGCATGCGAGCGCAGAGCTCCGCCTCCTTCTCGAACATCTCGCGTCGGCCGCCGTCGGCGCGGAGGGCGGACTGCATCACCTTCACCGCGACGTCGATGCCAAGGTGGAGGTCCTTCGCAAGCCACACGGTGCCCATCGCGCCCTCGCCGAGCGCCGAGCCCAGCTTGAAGCGACCGTCGAGCACTGCTCCAGCATGGAAGAAGCTGCTCACGAGCCACTCCCAGCGGTGACGAGATGCGAGGTCACCTAGACATGATGCGCTCTTAAGGCAGGGATGTCGATGGCAGCTACGTCAGGAACGCACGCTCCACGGCCGCGTAATCGCAGTCCACGTCCAGCCGGGCGAGGACGGAGTAGAAGCCGAACTGTAGTCTGTTCAGGAAGAGCATGTGGGGAGGCATGGTGAAGAACTCGGACTCGGGCACCTTCGCCGCGTCCTTGGCCAGCCCCTTCATGCCTGCGACAAGGCTGCCCGCATACTCCCGCGTCATTCGATACGGCGTGGAAAAAAGCGGCTCGAAGCAGATTCGCGTGTACGCCTGCGCAGCGTCCTCCAGCTTGCCGGGCTTTGCGCCGATCAGGTTGCTCACCCCGTCGCGGAACGCC
>JANXLV010000098.1 GCA_025355005.1 Myxococcales bacterium
GCCAGGCCCGCGCCGAGCGCGATGAGCATGGGCAAGCGAGCCAGAGCTCCCAGCCGCGACCGGCCCTGCGCCGCCTCGGCGAGCGCGTAGAAGGCACCCAGCGAGCCGGTGGTGCCGATGACGAGCGGCAGGTCGACGATGAGCATGGTCCGCGCGTCGGTGGCCGGCATGAACACCAGCGCCGGCAGGAGGAGCACGCTGAGGATGATCATCAGCGGGTACGCGAAGTGCGGCGTGAGGTGGAAGAACGCCTCGATGCGCTGGCCCACGGTGAGGGGCGAGGTCATCACACGGACGAGCAGCTTGCGCGACGTCTGCACGGTGCCCTTGGCCCAGCGGAACTGCTGCGCGCGGAACGCCGAGACGTCCTCGGGGAGCTCGGCGGGGGACACCACGTCGTCGCGGTACACGAAGCGCCAGCCGGCGAGCTGCGCGCGGTAGGACAGATCGAGATCCTCGGTGAGCGTGTCGTGCTGCCAGCCGCCGCTCGTCTCGATCGCCGTCTTGCGCCACATGCCGCCGGTGCCGGAGAAATTGAAGAGCCAGCCGGCGGCGGAGCGCGCGCGGTTCTCGACCAGGTGGTGACCGTCGAGCATGAGCGCCTGCACGCGCGTGAGCAGCGACACGTCGCGGTTCATGTGACCCCAGCGCGCCTGCACCATGCCCATCTTCGGCTCGTCCATGAAGTGCGGGACGAGCTGCACCAGGAAGTCCGGCTGCGGAAGAAAGTCGGCGTCGAAGATCGCGACGAGCTCGCCCTTGGCGACCGTGAGGCCTGCGTCCAGCGCGCCGGCCTTATAGCCAGTACGGTCCACCCGGTGGAGGTAGACGATGTCGAGGCCGGTCTCCGCGAGCTCCTCGACGTGGCCGCGCACGATGGCGCGCGTCTCGTCTGTCGAGTCGTCCAGGACCTGGATCTCGAGGCGCTCGCGCGGGTAGTCGATGCGGGACACGTGGTCGAGGAGGCGGCGCGCGACCGTGGCCTCGTTGTAGAGGGGCAGCTGGATCGTGACGTGGGGGACGTCGGTGGCGGCGGTTCGGGCGCCGGGCTCACCGTGCAGCTCCAGCGTCTTCGCGGAGGCGCGCATGGCGCGGAGCCTCTTGCGGAGGCGGATGACGGTGAGGACCAGGTGCGATCGGTGAAGGCCGTACATCGACAGGAGCGCCAACACTGCAAAGTAGGCGACGCAGAGGATCCAATGCATGAGGGCAGCTTGGCACCCGGCCCCCCGGCCTTTGTCACCGACTTGTATTTCGTTGCAGCAAGATGTCCAGCGCCACTTCCGTAAGCACCGGATGAGAAAACGGAATTTTACAGGTTGTCCATGTAGAACACCGTCATGCCGACCATGAGCACGCCGTGGAACGCGCTGTCCGTGTATGCGTTGACGCGTGGGCTCACCACGGCGTCCGAGCTGCTGCGGGTCATGCTTCCGAGCGCGAGCTCGCCGTAGGGCACCAGCCGCACCTTGGAGATCGGGATGGCGACGCCAAGCTTTCCGAACGCCTCGAGGCCCTGGAACGAGGCATCGCGACCGCCCATCGGCAGGTCCTGCGTGCCCTGGATCGACTCCTTGAGGACGCGCAGGTCGAGACCGACGGTGCCGAAGAAGGCGAACTTGTCGGGGCTCGAGATGATGCCGACCTCACCACCGAACATGAACTCGTTCGCGGTGAACGTGGCGTTGGGGAACCTGGCAGCGTCGCCGGTCAGCTTGCCGGCGCCGAAGCCGCCGTACTCCGCCGTGAGCCCCAGATAGAAGAAATTCGCGAGGCGGAACCCGCCATCGAGCCCGATGCCGTAGCCGTTGCCGATGGTGTCGCCCATCGCGACCGAATTGGTGCTGACCGCGCTCGGCAGATCACCGAACGGGACGTTGAGCGCGAGGTGGAGGCCAACGAGGAAGCCCTTGTCGGTCTTCTTCGGCGGCGGCGGCGGCGGATACGGGGCAGTCGTCGCGACGGGCGGGGCGGTGCTGGCGGGCGGCGGATTGCCCGTGTTCGCGGGCGGGACGATGACAACTGGCGGCGCACCACCCACGGGGGCGAGCACGATGCTGATCGTCTTCGAGTCGCGGTCCTTGATCACGACGTCGCCCGATGGCTCCTTCAGGATGTAGCCGTTCGCGTATGCGGCCACGCGGTACGTTCCCGGATCCATCTGGTGCGCCACGCCGATGAGCTCCGGCGGCATGGGCTTGTCATTGAATGTAATCTGCAAGTTCTGGAGCGAGGCCGCGGGCGGGCTCACCTCCACCTTGACCATGGGGATTCGCGACTTGACGCCTGCGGCCTCCGCAGCGCCCTGCTCCTGCGCCTGCTTGAAGAGCGGCGGATCGGTGTCCTGGATCTTCCACTTGGAGAGCGTGTTGTAGCTCTCGCTCGCGTCGATCAGGCGCCCCGTGAGCGCCTGACACTGCGCGATGTGAAGGACGATCGTGGGCGCGGGATAGTACTTCTCCGCGGCCTCGAACTTCAGCAGCGCGGCGCGCGGGTCGGGGGACTTGGGGTCCTCCTGCAGCTTCACGCCTTCGTTGAAGAGCGTGCGCGCGGTGTTCTTTTTCTCTCCTTCGGAGAGCTCCGCGTGAGCGAAGAAGACGGGGAGAAGGATGGCGAGGCCAAGAAGAAGAGCGACGATCTTTTTCATACGCTTGTGCCGACGATAGCCGACTTTTAGCGAGCGTCCTATGATCCGCACCATGGACGCCAAAGAGGCGGTGGCTCGCGCAACTCATTTCGTCTTCGCCGCAGGCGCCGGGATGGGCGTGGACTCCGGATTGCCGGACTTTCGCGGCAACGAAGGGTTCTGGAAGGCCTACCCGCCGTTCGCCAAGCTGGGGCTCGGGTTCATGGAGCTCGCGAACCCTCGGTGGTTCCGCGACGACCCAGGCCTCGCGTGGGGGTTCTACGGGCACCGGCTGGCCCTCTACCGCGGAACGGTGCCGCACGCAGGGTTCGCCGTGATGAAGAGGCTCGCGGAAAGCCGTCCGGCCTTCGTCTTCACGTCGAACGTGGACGGCCAGTTCGAGCGCGCTGGCTTCGGAGGCGATCAGGTCTTCGAGTGCCACGGCTCGCTCCATCACCTGCAGTGCCAGAGCGGCTGCGGCTGGTTCGAAGACGCCAAGGTCTACGAGCCGGACATCGATCTCGACACGATGCGCGCACGCGAGCCGTTGCCGCGCTGTCCCACCTGCAAAGGCGTGGCGCGTCCGGCCCTCCTCATGTTCGGTGACGGCGACTGGGACGACCGCCGCAGCGCCGCTCAAGAGGCGCGCTACGAGGAGTTCCTGAACGAGGCGACGAGCGGGCCGCTTGGCGCGCGCGGCCTCTGCGTGGTCGAGTGCGGCGCGGGCACGGCCGTCCCCACCGTGCGCCATATGAGCGAGTCGCTGGTCCGCGCGGGCGCAACGCTGATCCGCATCAACGTCCGCGAGTCACAGGTCCCACGAGGGCAGCTCGGCCTCGCAATGGGCGCACGCGAAGGCCTCGAGTCCCTCTTGTAGTAACCCCGATCTGAAGCCGCTTCAGAAGCCGGATTCGTCGACCTTGCCGCGCGGTGGATTCGTCACCGGCGGGGTCGTCGCCGTGTGGAGCGGCGGAACGGGCGCGAGGATCGCGGCGCTGGGCGGACCTGCGGGACCAGGTCCGGTCTTTCCGGGCACGTTGCCGGGCGGGTTGCCTGCGGGCTTGCCGTTCAGCGGCCTGCCACCCGTCTGGCCACCCGTCTGGATGGCGGCCAATCCCGCGCCTGGTTTCAGATCGGTTCGCTTCGCGTTCGCGATGGATGTGTCCACGCTGACTGCGGCGATCGGATCCGGCAGCTTCGTGGATTCCGCGGGTGGGTTGATTGCGAACCCAGCGTTCACGACGAGCCCGCTGGGCGACGCGCTGGGGTCCGTGGCCGCGGTCTTCCCGCCCTTGATGTATTTCACCGCGACCACCGTGCCGACGCCGACGAGCAACACGAAGCCGATCGTACCGATCAGGATTCCCTTGTTCGACTTCATCGGCACGCTCTCGCGCGCGGACGTGGTGAACGGGGCCTGGGTGCCGCCGAGGGCGGGCTGCGGTCCCGTGATGGGCTGCCCGGACTGGTTCATCCCGCCGGCTTGTCCCGGATACTGCTGGCTTCCCGGATACGAGCTCTGTCGCTGCGTGGGACCGCCGAGGGGAGAGCCCGGAGGCAGCGGCATGGTGCCCTGGAGCGACATGGGCGCGCCTGCACCGGAGTTCGGCTGGCGGAAGGTGATCCCAGCGGCGAAGGCGAGCGCGTCGCTCATCTCCTGCACCGTGGCGAAGCGGCGGTCGGGCTCGCGCTCCATCGCGCGCGTGAACCATGCGTCGAAGCCTGCCGGCAGTCCCGGCAACACGTGCGACGGGACCGGGATGGGCGACGTACAGATCTTCACGAGCAGATCGCCGACGGACTCACCGTCGAACGGGAGCTTGCCGGTGACGCAGCGAAAGACGATGACGCCGAGCGACCAGATGTCCGTGCGATGGTCGATCGTGCGGAGGCCGCGCGCCTGCTCCGGCGACATGTAGAACGGCGTGCCGAGCACGGCGCCGGTCTTCGTGCTGGAGGAGACGCCCATCTCGCCGGGGTTCGCCTTCATCTTCGCGATGCCGAAGTCGAGGACCTTGGCGACCTCGTCGTCGGCCTCGTCCTCCTTCACCAGGAAGATGTTCTCCGGCTTGAGGTCGCGGTGGATGATGCCCTTCTCGTGGGCGCGCGCGAGCGCGCGTGAGACCTGCTGGATCACCTTCGCGGTGTGCTGCAGCGTCATCCGGCCGCCGAACTCCTCGAGCTTCTTGTCGAGGGGTTTGCCGATCAGCATCTCCATGACGATGTACGGCTTGCCGTCGTCGGTGACGCCGTGGTCGAAGATCTGGATCGCGTGCTTCGACTGGATGGTAGCTGCGGCGCGCGCCTCGTTGTCGAAGCGGTTTCGCGCGTCCTGGCTGTTCGCGTACTCGGCCTCGATGAACTTGATGGCGACGCGGGTGCCGAGCGTGGTGTGACGGCCTTCCCAGACGGAGCCCATGCCGCCGCGACCGATCAGCCCGATGAGCTGATACTTGCCGGCGACCAGGGTTGTGGATGGGGGCGATTCTTGGGCAGAAGACATGTTCATTATTTTCCCCAACAAGAAGTCCGAACGATCCGACGCACGATGAGGACGTTCGGTCCAAAGCGAGATGACGAAGCAGAGATGACGAAGAAAGCGCGGAGCCCATGGGGCTCTTCCGACCTTAGTAGGCTACCAGCCCGGATACCCCCGGTCCAGGATGCTCACGGGGCCCTTGGCTCGCAGGCACGAAGGAGGGGTACGGGCGCGAAAATGCTGCTAAAACGGCCGTCGCCATGCCCTCACAGCTGCCCCCGCCCGGCACCCCCGACGTCCTCTACGTGATCGACCTGTCGGGATACGTGTTTCGCGCGTACCACGCCATCGCGCCGCTCTCCACGTCCACGGGCGAGGTGACGCACGCCGTGATGGGCACCGTGAACATGATCCAGAAGATCGTGAACGAGAAGAAGCCATCCATGCTGGCCGTGGCGATGGATTCGCGCACCCCGAGCTTCCGCAAGGCGCTCGACCCTCGCTACAAGGCCACGCGCCCGGTAGCGCCCGACGACCTGCGCAGCCAGATGGTGCGCTGCAAGCAGATGGCGCTGGCCTACAACATCCCGGTCTACGAGCGCGACTCCATCGAGGCAGATGACCTCATCGCATGCCTGGCCGAGCGCGCGACCGCGGAGAAGGTCAGGACCATCATCGTCTCCGCGGACAAGGACCTCATGCAGCTGGTCCACGACGACGACGACATGGTGCTGCTCTGGGACTCCATGCGTGACCGCGTCTTCGGCGCGAAGGAGGTGGAGGAGAAGTTCGGCGTGCCGCCGTCCAAGGTGCGCGACGTCCTCGCGTTCATGGGGGACTCCAGCGACAACATTCCCGGCGTGCCTGGAGTGGGCCCGAAGACCGCCGCAGATCTCATTCGCAAATGGGGCTCGCTCGACGCGGTCTACGAGCACGCGGCGGAGCTGGGCAAGGGCAAGGTAGTGGAGAACATTCGCGCGAACGAGGCCGAGGCCCGCCTCTCGCGAACGCTCGTGACGCTGAAGACCGATATCGACATCGCGTTCGACAAGGCGCACCTCACGTATGGTGGCGCGAACGAAGAGGAGCTCGCGCGCCTGTTCGTGGAGCTGGAGCTCAAGGGCGTGGCGCAGCGTCGCAGCGCTCCGCCGCAGAGCGCGCGGCAAGAGAGCCTGCTCGATCGCGCCACGGCGGGTACCGTCGCGAGCAGTCCCACGTCGCAGCCCGTCGAGGTGCACGTGGAGCGCGGCACGCCGGCGTACGCCACCGTATTGACGAAGGACGCGCTCGTCTCGCTCGCGACCGCCGCGAAGAAGGCAGGGGAGGTCGGGCTCGCGCTCGCGACCACCAGCACCGACGCGATGCGCACGGACATCATCGGCATCGCGATCTCGACGGGCCCTGGCATCGGCGGCTACGTCCCGCTCTCGCACCGCTACCTGGGCGTGCCTGTGCAGCTTGCGCTCGCGGACGTTCGCGAGATGTTCGGTCCGCTCTTCTCTGACCCGGCGGTGAAGAAGGCGGGGCACGATCTGAAGCGCACCATCGTGGCCCTTTCGGAGCATGGCTTCACGGTGAAGGGTGAGCTCACGGATCCGATGGTGGGCAGCTACCTGCTCGATCCGGAGGGGGTTCACGCGCTACCCAGCCTCGCCCAGCGCGAGTTCGGCGCGGAGCTGCCGGTCTACGTGGGGGACGTGAAGAAGGGGAAGAACCTCGCGGTGCCGTTCGACGAGCTCGAGGTGGAGCACGCGACCCCTTTCGTTGCTGGCGCCGCGGAGCTCGGGCTCTCCGTCGCGCGACGCATGATGCCGCGCGTGGAGCGCGAGGGCCTCGGGTCCCTGATGCGCGACATCGAGATGCCGCTCCTTGCAGTCCTCGCCGAGATGGAGCGCGCGGGCGTGAAGGTGGACACCGACCGCCTGCTCGGCGCGTCGAAGCAGAGCGAAGAGAAGATGGTGGAGCTCGAGGCGAAGGCGAAGGCGATCGTCGGGCACGACTTCGCGATTCGTTCGCGCGATCAGCTGGAGTCCTTGCTCTTCGACGAGCTGAAATTACCAGTGATCAAGAAGACGCCGAAGGGCGGACGCTCGACCGACGCGGCGGTGCTCGAGGAGCTCGCGGACAAGCACGCGCTGCCCGAGGTGATCCTGGAGTATCGCGAGATCGACAAGCTTCGCGGCACCTACCTGGAGGCGCTGCCGCGCGCGAGGAACCCGAAGACGGGACGCATCCATACGCGCTTCGATCAGGCAGTCGCAGCGACGGGCCGTCTGTCGTCGAACGATCCGAACCTGCAGAACATCCCGGTGCGCACGGAGCTCGGAAAGAGCATCCGCGCCGCCTTCATCGCGGAGGAGGGGCACCGGCTCGTGAGCGCCGACTACTCACAGATCGAGCTGCGCGTGCTCGCCCACCTGTCGCACGATCCGAAGCTGCTCGAGGCGTTCACCTCCGACGTCGACATCCACACGCACACCGCCTCCGTGATCTTCGACGTGCCCACGAAGGACGTCACGAAGGCGATGCGCGGGCAGGCGAAGACGATCAACTTCGGCGTCATCTACGGCATGGGCGAGCCGCGTCTGGCGCGCTCACTCGACATCACGCGCGAGGAGGCCGCGCGCTTCATCGCGCAGTACTTCAAGCGCTACGAAGGCGTGCGTCGCTTCATGACCGACACTGTGGAGCAGGCCTCGCGCGGTGAGGCCGTGCGCACGCTCACGGGGCGTCGCCGCTTCCTTCCGAACCTCCACTCGTCCCACCGCGGCCTGCGGTTCGAGGCCGAGCGCATCGCGAAGAACACGCCGATCCAGGGCACCGCAGCGGACATCATGAAGCTCGCGATGGTGAAGCTCGGTCAGCACCCGCCGTCACCTGGCGCGCGCATGATCCTCACCGTGCACGACGAGCTCGTCTTCGAGGTGCCCGAGCGCGAGGTCGACATCGCGAAGAAGGCGATCGTCCACGGGATGCAGCAGGCGATGAAGCTCGACGTGCCGCTCGTGGTCGACGTGGGCGACGGAGCGACGTGGGCCGAGGCTCACTGAGCGAAGCGAAGCGAGCCGAGCTCACTGTGGGGTGTGGGGGAACCCCACGTTGAGGCTCACTGACAGGCTTTGTATTCTCCGAGCTTCGTGGTGACGAAGACGACGCCGTTGCCGTTGTCCTCCACCTTGGTCACGAACTGCGTGTAGTTTGCACCATCCGATGACCACGTCATCACGCCGGCGCCGTACTTCCAGCAGTAGCGATCGCCAGCGGACGTCACCATGCCGTAGCTGCCCGCGTTCGTGTTGGCGGAGCGCTCGGTCTTGGTCTGGTGGACCATCGTTCCGTCGGGCAAGAAGCGGAGCACCATCTCGCGGCTCGTGCCGGTGGTCTTGTTGTAGGTGAAGCCGCAGAACGGGCGCGTGGTGGAGGCCTGGAAGACCTTCTCGTCCTCGGCCGAGCGCGGCGTGGCGAGCGGCGCGGGGCACGTGCCGTTTCCGCGGGCGGTTGTTGGTGCGCCGGCCGGTGCGCCGGCCTGGGCCTGCGCGGGCTTCTCGACGGTGGCGATGGCGGTCGCGCAGTCCATAGCCTCGAACTGCGCGAGGTCCGCGGCTGGCCGCTTGAGCGCGACGCAGCCCTTGATGCACTCCGCCTTGTACGCGGCGTCCGTCACGTTCTTGCAGCCGAGGTAATGGTTGCAGCTGCCCTCACACGTGCCCGTCACGACGTTCTGCACGGGCTGTCCAGCTGGTGGCTGCGCGCTGCCTGCGCCTCCATCGCTCGCTGAGGCTGGCTGCGCTCCGCTCGCGCCGTTCGAGCCCACGTTCACGGAGACGTTGTTGTTGGGCGCGTTGATGCTCGGGCCTTTGATCGGCTTGCTGAGATCGTTCATGCTCTTCTCGAGCTCGGCGCAAGCGACGAGCGAGAACGAGATGGCGACTGCAAAGGCGACGCGCTGCATGCGAGTTCTTTAGCAGGACGCGCGGCGACGGCGACGAATGATTGCGAGCCCCGCGACGACCGCGAGGCCGGCAAATCCAGTGGTTCCGGGCGACGACGAGGGCGCTGCGCTGCAGCCGCCTGCGTGAGGCGCGGCGGTGGTCGCGGCCGGGTCTACCGGGTCTTGCGGTCCTTGCTCCGTCAGCGCCGCGCCGCCAGCGAGAGCGAACGCGCGAGTGACGAGGTCGCTCGTTCCGCGGGTCTCGACGAACACGTGGCCGAAGTCGTCCGCGCAGTCGCCGCCGCGGGAGACGACGCCGATGATCGCGCCGGTCTGCGCGCTGAACGCCGGACCGCCGGAGTCGCCACCGCAGCTGCCGGTGCCGACCTCGAACTCGTGCGCGCCGAGCGCGGTCTTGCTCGCGGAGGTTCCGGCGCCGATCGCGAGCACGGGAACGTCGAGCTTCTGGAGGCGCGTGCCGAGCGCCGCGCCCACGTCGTTCTTACCGTAGCCGACGATGTTGACGTGCTCCGAGGCGTCGACGCCGCCGCCGGTCCGGATCACGTACGGCTTCACGTTCGGTAGCGCGCGGTCGAGGATGAGGAACGCCACGTCGTGATCGCAGACGACCTTGGCGTCGTCGTGAACGACCGCCTTGCCCTGCGCGTCGGGTGTCGCGTCGAGCTGCGCGTGCGCGCCGCGAAAGACGTTGATGGTCCCGGGCGGTGCGTCGTCGCCGAAGTGGTTTCCGTTCTCCGACGTGCCGTGCTCGCTGCAGACGACCTTCTTGGTGAGCGTGGGGGTGACGCAGTGCCGCGCCGTCACGACGACGTTCGCCGCGAGGAGCGCGCCGGAGCAGAGCTCCTTGCTGCCGTCCGGCATGTTCATCTCGAGCGCCACGACCGATTCATCCCTCGAATCGAGCGACCCTCCATAGAGCTTCGGTGCGATCGTCCCGTTTGCGGGTCGAGCCTGGGATGACGGCGGCGCCTCCTCCTCTTCTACGGCAGCGCAGCCAGTGCCCAGTGCCGACGCGAGCGCGAGGAGTGAGATCGCGCCCCATCGCTCCACCGCCCCTGAGGGACTTGTGATCCACCAGGTCGGAGGGATCTCGGAGGGCTCGTGCGAAGCATTTCGAGACGTTGCAGCGGGCTCGTGGTGGCAAGGCAGCATGGTGACCGGCGCTGCTTCACTAAGTATGCCAATGTCCTACATTGCCAGACAGCGGAGTAGATCGGGGTGGACGTCAGGTGAAGAAGGGGTATGAGGGATGAGGTGAGGCTGAGCCGCGGCGAATACAAGGGGCCGTCGAGGTGGTTGGGGCGAGCGTCCCGAAATAGCTCAACCGTTTGCACAAAGCATGATCTCCGCGTCATAGAGCCCCGCTACGCGTTGTGTCAGGTGGACAGGGGACGGGGTGTGCGCTACGGTCGGACCCTCGATATCCTTGTCAAAACACGCGAAGACGCCTTCGGCGTCGTCCTTGCACGCCTTCCGAGCTTTTCTCGTGGAGACTTTCTTTCGTGAGCCCCAAATTCGCCAGCGACTTCAGCTCTGAGATGCGAGGCGCCAGCAGCGTCTCCGTCGGAGCCGGCGTTCGCGGGGACGCCCCAGCGCGTCCCCTCGTCGAGTCCTTCACGGATGAAGCCGGCCGTGCTCGCTCGGCATTGGCGCATCTGTCGGATCGCCAGCTCGGGCTCGTCGTAGGCGCGGTGATGTTCGCGATCTCGGCGTGGCCGCTCGCGCTGGTCGAGGTGCCGCCGTACCAGGACCTCCCGAACCACCTCGCCGCGATCGAGGTGATGAGACACCCGGATGTCTATCCCGAGTTCGTGTTCAACGGCTGGCTCAAGACGAACACTGCGCTCTTCGCGTGGCTCTACTTCGTCGGCAAGGTCGTGGGCCTCAAGCTCGCGGCGAAGCTGTTCACGCTGCTCGTGCTCGGCGTCATGAGCTACACGCTCCCGCGCTTCGTGCTGGAGCTCACGGGCGACCGCCGCAAGATGGTCATCTCGTGCCTCTTCGCGTGGCCCTTCGTCCACAACTGGTTCGTCTCGATGGGCATGCTGGACTTCGCGATGGCCGTGCCCCTCGCGATGTCGATGATCATCGCGATGCACAAGCACGAGCGCGCACCATCGTGGAAGAGCGCCGCGGCCATCATCGTGCTCGGCCTTCTCACCTGGACCACCCACGTCTTCTGTCTTCTTGTGGTGCTGCTGCTCGCGGTGATTCACGTCGCCGTACAGCGAACGCGCGGTGAGCGGCTCACGCTGGCCAGGCGGCTGGGCGCGGCGCTCGCGCTTCCAGCGCTGCTCGCGTTCGTGTCGGTCGCAGTGCAGGCCACGGAGCCCGTCGGCCCCATGACCGGGTATCAGCGGCTCGACAAGCTGCTTCCGCTCTGGGAGCTCGCCTACAACATGTGGGCCGAGTGGTTCTGGTCGTTCACCAAGCTGACGATCGCCACGTTCGTTCCGGCGCTCGCGCTCGTCTACCTCGGCGTTCGGAACCGCCGCACCCAGGTGCCCTACTTCTCGACGGCTGCCGTCGTCATCCTGCTGCTCCTCTACGTGTTCGGTCCGTACTCGGCAACGAACTGGTTCCACGTCAACTCGCGCCTCATCCCGTTCATCTGGCTCTACGCGGTGCTCCGCGTGCCCACGCACCTGCCGCGTCGCGCCGCCATGTTCCTCGCGTTCTGCGCCGCGCTCTCCAGCGCCGGTCTCGCCACGGACTTCGTGCGCCTCGACAAGGAGAGCGCGGCGTTCACCGCTGGCATCCCGTCGGTCCCGCAGCACGCCAAGCTCCTGCCGCTCATCTTCAAGGCAAAGCACACCAGCGAGAACACGCAGAACCTGCTGCACGCGTGGGGCTACTACGTCATCGAGAAGGAGACCTCCGCGCCGCTGCTGTTCGCGCACTCCCGCTCGTTCCCGGTCATGTACGCGGACCCGCCGCCGCATCGCTTCAACCACCTCGTGCTCGAGAGCTTCGCGCCCAGCATGCGCACCCCGGACTGGCTCTGCGGCTCCTGGCACACCGGCGGCGTCGTCATCGACGACTGCGCGCGCAACTACCACGAGCGCTGGGCCGAGTTCTGGAACGCCGCCGAGCCCCGCTACGACCACGTGCTCATGTGGGACGCCGCACCCGAGGCGGTCGCAGAGGTGCCGCCCTACTACGAGCTCGTCTTCCAGCGCGATCGCCTCCGCATCTTCGCGCGCAAGGGCGCGGGCGCGCTGAGCCGATCGAGCATCCCCGACGTTTCCGACGTTTCGCAGCAACTGCAGCAGCTCGACGTCGTCGAGTAGTACGCGTTCAGCGCGCGACGATCTTGACGTCGATGCGGCGGCCGATGGAGAGCGCGAAGAACGCGTTGCCCTCGGACTGACCGACCGCGAACACGTCGCCGTGGAGCCCATCGTGGACCTGGTCCGGGGAGATGCGCGCGGACAGGTGAAGACGTGTGACCTTGGCCTTCGCAGTGAACGGCCGCGCACGTAGCAGGGACATCGTGCGCGAGATGCCCGACGCAAGCGATCCGTCTGGACAGCTCACCGCGACGTTCTCGATGTGCCCGATGTCGTCGAGCGTGATGGTGACGTCTGCATCGCCGGCGGCACCGAGCTGCGCCTTTGCCCACGACGGGTCGGCGCTGCTGGCCTGTGGGAACGCACGCGTGAAGGCCAGCGGAAGGTCCGACGCGGAGCGCTCGCCCACTGCGCCGAAGAGCGCGCTCGAGGGCGGGCCGCCGTTCTCGCCGATGGTCGGTGGCGCTTCGGTCGCTGCGTTCTTTTGCCCGCGCACTGGCTTGCCGCCGCGCGTGCGTGTCGGGTCGGCCTTCTCCATTCCATCGTTCGCGCTGGGCTTCGCGTTCGCGCCCGCCGCGCGCGCCATGTCCGTGGCCTGTGTGCCGGCGGAGGCTTGACCGGGATCACCGGGCTCCGTCTCGGGCGCCTCGACCGTGAGGTCGTCGTCGTGTGTCGTCATGAAGGTATCGCCGTGCAGCGTGACGGTCGCAGCCGACGGCGGGTGCCTCAGATCGTTGAGCAGCTGGAGTGCCGCAGGTCCACCGAGCGCCGCGCCGAATCCGCCAACGTGCAGCGCGAGCGAGACCGCGACGAAGAGCCCACCATGCGCGTTGGTACGGAGCTGTCGACCAGGAGCCACTTCTCTACAGTGTACCAAGCCCCGGGAATGTTCCCACGGGCTGACGATCCCGGGTATAAACCGGCCCCACGATGCATAGCCGCGTCCTTGGAATCACCTGCCCCCTCTTCTCACTCCGCTCGACGGACGACTGGGGCAAAGGGCAAATCAGCGATCTCCTCGCGCTGGGAATTCTCGCCAAGGCCGCTGGCGCTTGCCTCATCCAGATCCTGCCGCCGCACGAGCTCACCGAGAACGAGTCCAGCCCCTACGGCGCGATGACGGCGTTCGCGCTCGACC
>JANXLV010000314.1 GCA_025355005.1 Myxococcales bacterium
CTTCCGCAAATTCACCCTGGCTCTTGCCGCTCGTCTTCCACGCCGCGATCCGCGCAGTCCACGCCTCTTCCGTCTTCGTCATCCTCGACAGTCTGCGACTGCTGAGCGCTCACGACACGACGGGGTCGATGCAGCGGATACATCATGGGCCTCGTTCGAGGGGCTCACGATCTCGCAGATCCAGTCGGGCGTCACCTCGATCGGGCGCACGTTCGGGGAGACAAGCCGGTCGCGACGCCACCCCGCGAGGTCCGGACGCACGACATGCTTGCCGAGCGCCACGTCCACTTCCACGAAGATCCACCATCCACCAGGCCCGCCGAAGCCGTCGTCGTCATCGAATGGACCGCCCACGAACCGCCGAAGCGCGCCCTGCGCCTTCGAATGCATCGGAAGCGGCGCCTCTGCCTTCACGATGCGCCCGTCGATGATCTCCGCGCGCACCCCCTCCGGGACCGCACGGAGATCGTCATACGTCGCATCGCGGCCGTCGGGAACCACGGGCATCGATGATACGCGCAGAGCCAGCCGTCGTCATCGCGCTCGTAACGGCAACCGTTGTGCCGCATCCTGCGACCCCAGAAGTGTCGCGTCAGTCCGGGGAACAGTGGTGAAAAATCGCTTCCACCATCCGATCGGCGAACGAAGTCATCGAGTCCATGGGGTGCTCGGCAGGCCGGTAGCGTGCGGCTTCGGAGAGCTGGCGAAGCGCTTCGTATTCCCGTGCGATCACACGACCACTGTCGTGGGCCTCTAACGCCGAGCTATGCCTCTCGTGCTTCGTGATCGCGGGTCCGGTTCCGTACAGAACATGCCCGGTGATGTGTAGGGCGGCGTAGAACTGCATGACGATCCGCCACTCGTTTGACGGAGCGTGCTTTGCCTGTTCCCGCAGGCTCAACGCGTACTCGAGTCGCGTTGCCATGACAGCTTACACTGCGATCGCCCGCTCGCCTGGCAGGGCGCCGCGGCCGGTGGGGTCGAGCGACAGCTCCACCCACCTACCAGAATGTGTACGCACGCTCACCGCGAGGCTGGCGACGGCCCACTGGAGCTGCTCGGACCATTCGTTCGACACGGCCGTGTACTCGCCTCCCTTACTGTTGAGGAAGAGAGCGACTACGCCCAAGTCACGGATTGACGAAACTCCCGTCGCCACCATCGCGGTAACGGAGTCGCTCTTGTCAATTGCATAGGTCATACTGGCTTCTGCAGGTGCCATCGAGAAGGGCTGCCCGAGAGCAGATCCTGCGACCGCGCATGTGGTGCCAACCAGCATCGCACCTACGAACTGCCCCACAACGGTGGCACTCACTGCTTTCGCTCCGCGACCTGGGTCACAAGCTGTGAGATGACCTGAAAGACGGGCGTACCGTCGATCGGGTTAGTGTGGCCAACGTCCACCACCGACATCACCAGCGGAGCGAGCTTAATCTCGTACGTCTTCCCGTTCATCTCGACAAGGAGGACCGTGGTCCCGCTGGCCTCGACCTTGAAATCCTTTGGCTCGCTCATGGCCGAGAGCGTACCACGGCTTGCCGGACGGACGGAGGACGGCAAACTCGGGATGCCGTTCAGGTCGACCGGCAGGCCACGGAATACCCGCCCGCAGTGTGTTTCGACCGGCTCCGCCAGGCGTACCGCAAGCAGCGATCGCGTTCTGGAGGCAGAACGCCCACCTTCTGAGGCAGCGATCCGGGACGCATGCCTCGTGCGGCGGGCACGTACACCCAGCCGATTCGCCGATGCGCGCGTCCGCCGATCGCCGCGATGGAGGTCCGCTACACGGACGCTCCCCCGGCACCTCCCACGATCATGCTCAACGACGCCCGGTGGTGGAAGCGCGCCGACGTGCAGAGGAACTTCGACCTCGCGCTTACGCTGCGATTCGACCCCGCAAACGCGCGCCGGGGTTGACGCCACGTTCCACAGCGTGGCCCGCGCTGAGGCTGGGAGCTCTGGCAGCGACACTAAAGCCAAGGCAATGTGTCCCGGCTTCCTCTTCCGAAGGTCAGCGTCGAGCAGCTCCGAGCGGCGACGCGAAAGCTTGATCGCACGAGCAAGAAGGAGCACGCCCAGCTGACCGGCAACGTCGCCGGTCCGACCCGCAACGTCGCGGGTGGCTGTCACCGCGCGATCGCACGCGTGATAGCGTCCGAGGGTGGAGAAGCGCAGCGACCCTCCGGGTGCGCGGGCGGGCCCGGTCTTCCTCTACTTCGGGCCCCTCACGCTGCTGGTGTACCTGGTGTTGCCGAGCAGCTACCTGCTCGACATCGCGACGTCGTACATGCTGAAGAACCAGCTGCACGCGAGCGCGATGCAGGTGTCGACCTTCCGGCTCCTCACCGCCGTGCCCGTGTACCTGTCGGTCGTCTTCGGGCTCACGCGCGATCTCTGGAACCCGTTCGGGCTGCGAGACCGCGGGTTCTTCCTGATCTTCGCGCCGCTGACCGCCGGCGTGTTCGTGTGGCTCGCGCTCACGGAGGTCTCGTACGCGGGGCTCTTCGCCGGGATGCTCCTCGTGATGCTGTCGTTCAGGTTCATCTCCGCCGCGTACCAGGGACTAATGGCGCTCGTGGGACAGGAGCAGCTCGTCTCCGGTCGCCTCTCTGCGCTGTGGAACATCTTCTCGACCCTCCCGTACGTCGCTGGCGGCCTTGCGTCGGGCTACCTCGCCGAACACTTGAGGCCGCGTCAGACGTTTCTCCTGGTCGCTGGCCTGACGATGCTCATCGCTGCGATGGGGCTGTGGAAGCCGCGCGCGGTGTTCGGACACGCGTACGATCAGCCGCTCGCACGTGGCTCGAATCTTCTCGGTGACCTCCGACGCCTGGTCCGCCACAAGGCGATCTACGCGCCGGTGCTGATGATGTTCCTGTTCCAGTTCTCGCCCGGCTCGAGCACGCCGCTGCAGTTCTACCTGACGAACGAGCTCCATGCGTCGGACGCGATCTACGGCTACTACAGCGCGATCTTCTCGGCTTCGTTCATTCCCATCTACTTGCTCTACGGCTTCCTGTGCAAGCGCGTGCCGCTCCGGAAGCTTCTCGTGTGGGGAACGATCATCGCGGTGCCGCAGATGATCCCGCTCGCGTTCATCCGCTCTCCGAACGCGGCGCTCGTGCTCGCCGTCCCCATGGGCATGATGGGCGGCATCGTCTTCGGAGCGCTCTACGATCTGGCGATGCGCTCGTGCCCGCCGGGCCTCCAAGGCACGCTGATGATGCTGGTAGACGGTGTCTACCTGCTCTCCTATCGCGGAGGCGACGTCCTGGGCTCCTGGATCTACGGGAGCAGCCCAACGCACGGCTTCCAGTACTGCGTCATCGCGATCACCGTCGTGTACGCCTCCATCCTGCCCGTCCTGCTGCTCGTCCCGAAGGCGCTGGTCGCCACGGCGGATGGAGAGAAGAACGCAGTGCTATGATGAACGCTATGGGTCTACGTGGCTCCGCAGCGACCGCCGGTGTCTTCGCCATCGCGGGGCTCGTCATGGTCGCGATCGCCGCATGCGGGAGCGACTATTCGTCCGACGCGGGGGTCTTCTCGAGCCCACCGAAGGCGGATGCATCCTCGCGCGACACTGGCCCTGTGCTGGGCGAAGACGCCGACGTTACGGACGGTGGATCTCTCGAGGATGCTGGGCCAGCGGCTCCGTGTGATCTCGGAAAGCCATTCGGCGCGGCAGCGAACGTCGCGAGCTTGAACTCCGCGTCGAACGACGCGGTCGCGCGGCTCACCGGCGACGAGCTCGAGGTGTTCTTCGCGTCGGAGCGCGAAGGCGGCGCAGGCGCGACCGACATCTTCCATGCGAAGCGCGCCAACAAGAACGCCGCGTTCGGTACGCCGGCACCCGTCACTGGCGTGAACACCGCAGGCAACGAGTACGATCCCACCGTCAACGAGAACGGCCTCGAGCTCGTGTTCTCGCAGTACAAGGACGCGACCAACCATTTCGATCTCTTCCTCTCCACACGAGCGTCGACCGCCGGCGCGTTTGGAGCGGGCGTCCCGCTCACGGCGCTCAACGGGACGGACGACGACACGGAGCCGTCATTCGCACGTCACGACGCGACACTGTGCTTCGCGCGGAAATCGGCCGACATCTATTGCTCGGATGCAGTGGCTGGCGCATACGGCGCGCCGGTGGCGCTCCCCGCGCTCACGAGCGGCTTCGGAGGACTGCCCTTTCCGACGGAGAGCGCAGACGGGCTCACCATGTATTTCGCCTCGATTCGCCCATCGGGAGCGGGCGCGGCCGACATCTGGATCGCCCACCGCGCGACGTTGGCGGCGGCGTTCGGCGCGCCGGTGAACGTCACCGAGCTGAACTCTCCGGCGGACGATCAACCCACCTGGCTGTCGCTGGACGGTTGCCGTCTCTACTTCACGAGCACGCGCGGCGGCGGCGCGGGCGGCACCGACATCTACGTGGCGGAGAGGCCGCTCTGAGGTGACGGCTTGTCGAATCCTGCGTGCGCCCCGTGCGCCACAGGATGCCGCTGGCTGACCTCGTGCTCGGTGGTGTTGCGTCGAGTTGCGCGATGGCGCGTGGAGTGCGACGCTCCCAGTATGAGCAGCGCGACCACGCGTCCCTACCTGTCACTCGAGGAATTCCTCGAGCTCGAGGCGGAGCCCGGGAGGAGACTCGAATGGTCCGCGGGGCTCGTCCAGGCGATGAGCGGCGGCTCGCCCGAGCACGGGCGCATCTCTGCCAAGGTCATCATGGCGCTTTCCCGCGGGTTGGATGAGGAGTGCACCATCTTTGGGTCGAACACCGACCTCTGGATCGATGGCGCGCAGTTCTATGGTCAGGCTGACGCGACAATCGTCTGTGGCGCGCTCCAGACCCACGTCGTGAAGAAGAAAGGCAAGGTCCTCGGCGAGGCGATCACGAACCCGGTGGTCGTCGTCGAGGTGCTCTCCCCGTCCACCGAGGCGCGCGACCGCGGCGAGAAGTTCGAGGCGTACAAGCAAATCGCTTCCCTCCGCGAGTACGTGCTCGTCTCGCAGGACGAGCGTCGCGTCGAGGTCCGCCGACGCACGGAGCGCGGCTTTTCGTCCGACATCGCCGGACCGGAGGACACGATTCGCATCCACGGCCAGGACGTCGCGGTGAGCACGCTCTACGAATAGGCGGACCGTCCGCCGTTCTGGGCAGAGCGGCTCAGTTCATGGCAGTCCCGACATCTACGTGGCGGAGAAGCCGCTCTGAGGTGACGGCTTGTCGAAGTAGCCTTTCATCTCTTTCCTGAAGAGCAGGTAGAAGATGCCGCCCACCATGATTACCGAGAAGCAGCTCGCGAGCGACGCGACCGCGTAGGCAATGGACGAATAGAGCGCGACCTTCGAGCGCTTGCCGAGCAGCATGTGATTCAGCCCAGCCCACGCGCCCATGACGATCACGTACGGGAGCGCGACGTAGAGGAACTGCGTGCGATAGTGCTCGATCTGCGCTGGATCGATATCGAGCTCCGGGAGCGCCGCCGAACGCCCGATGCGCATGAACGTGGTGAAGATGGCGAGCGCATTCACCGCGTTGAGCCCCGCCATGAAGAGCTGGAGGAAGCCGCAGTTGCGTGCGTTCTTGCGCGCCTCATCCTGCGGGTCGGGCGGTGCGGCAACGGTCGGGATGTTCACGCTCCTGATGGTGTCACGTGTCGCGGAGAAGATACACACACCCGACGCGTGAAAACCAGTCCTCGCCGATCTTCACCTTCGTCGGCGAGCCGTACGACGACGAGTTGGGCGAGGGCCACATGGTTTCGGGAACGCGGGTTCGTCAGGATCTCGGCTAAAAACAGCTCGATTCGTGCCCGCCGCGCGTTCTCGGCGCAGTGCGCGCGTCACGCGTGTCGCGCGCGTCATCTCCGCGGCTGATAGGCTCGCCGAATGGGCGAGAACGACAGCCTCGCGTCCGTATGCCTCTCGTGCCTCGAGCTCCGCGACGGTGACGCATGCGCGAAGTGCGGCGCGAAGACCGCCCGCACGCGCGTCGCGTTCGACACCTGGGAGCGCGCGCGTCAGAAGCGGCGGGTGCGCGCACTCACCAAGCAGAGGGTCATCTCGCGCGCGGCCGGTCAGAAGCTCCTGGCCTCCATGGAGAGCACGAACGACGAGCTGCCCCCAGACAGCGCGCCCCGACCAACGGCATCCAAAACGAGCAGCGACGGCTACCCAAGCGAGGATCGCGCGGCCGCCGCCATCAATGCCGCGACGACGTTCTCACAGGAGATCAGCGCGCGCTGGAACGCGCTCACCGTCGCGATCGACTCGAACACACCGCCCCCGAGCGAACGCACCGACGACCATCCGGGTGGCCGCGACGACGCCGCGCTGGAGGCCGGACGCGCGGTGTTCACGCACGGCGCCTCACCGGTCGTTGGTGCAGGCGTGGACGCGCTTGCCGCACTGGATGATGACTCGCCCGGGGACGATGGCGGCGAGACCCGACCGCTGGGTGCGCTGCAGGTGTTCTGGTTCCTGGGCATCATCCTGGTGCTCGCCGGGTCCGTCATGGGCGTCCGTGAGGCGTGGCGCACGCTCTTCGGCGTCAATCGTCAGCTGGTCATCGGCGGCGCGCTGTTCGTCTATCACGTGCTGTTCGTGGTCCTCTCTCGCCTCCTGGTGAAGCGCTCGCACGTGACGGGGCGCGTGCTGGCAGGGATCTCGGCGGGGCTCCTTCCGATCGCATTCGTGGCCGTGGCGTCCGCGGTCGGGACCAGCGCCCGCGTGGGCATCGGCTTTGCCGTGGTGCTCGTTCTCGCCTCGATGGCCACGCTCTCCATGGCGGGTGCGGCGTTCTCGATCACGCGTGCCCGGTTCGCGCCATACCTCGCGCTCGCGCTGATCCCGTCGCTCATCCTCGAGTTGCCGCTCGCAGGGGAGCCCACTTCTGACTCGATGCGCCTCTTCGCACCCCTCGGCGCGCTCGTGCCAGTCCTGCTTGCGTCACTTCGCATCCGCGCGAACATTCTTCGCTCGCTGCCCGCACGCGATGGGCTCGTGGCGCTGGCTGCGGCCACGTACGGCGCCATGGCGGTCGCGCTGTTCGCGGTCTTCGGCGGACCGAAGGACCTGGCGCTGGACCTCTCGTTCGGGACTCCCGCGCAGCTATTGACCACGGCGTGGGTCGGTCTTCTCGCCGCGATCGCGTGGGTCTCCGCCGCGGCCCTGGAGAAGACTGCGCAGCACGCGCGGCTCGGCGCGCTACTGGCGCTCTTGTCCGTGGCGGTGCTGGTGTCCGCGTCGTGCGCGGGTGCGGTGAGCGCGCTCGCGAACGATTCTCCGCGCGACACGATGGACCTCATCCCCGCGGGTCTTGCGGCGCTCGCCGCGCTCGTCGTCATCGCCGAACAGCGAAGGCACTTCGGGCTCTTGCATCTGGTCCCACCGACGTCGGTGGTCGCGGTGCTTTTGTGGGCTCGCGTGTTCATGCCGCAGGAGCCGCGCTTGCTCGGCCTGCGCGGACCTTCGGGACTTCCCGCGTCGCTCGTGCTGGTGCCCGCCGCGCTCCTCGCGTTCTCGTCGCGTACCACCGACGGTCGGCGGCGCACCTGGACCGCCGCGTGGGGCGTCGTGTCGGGCGCGATCATCCTCGCGATCACCGGTGGGTTCGAGGCAGCTTCCATCTCCGACGCGTCGTTCGTTACCGGCGTGTCATACGCCGCGTTCTCGTCGACGGCGATCACGGCGCTCGTCCTCGCGCTGTCCGCGCACGCTGGCGGCGCAACGACGCGGCCGTGGCTTCACGTCTACGGAGCACTGACGGCGCTGGTGGCGCTCTCCTCCGTGCTCGTTCCCACGCGCGTCGAGAGCGCCGCCGAGAGCATCACGTACGCATTCGCCGCGCTCGGTGCGCTCTACGGCGTGCTGGCGCTGTTCTATCCCGCGCTGCTCAAGAACGAGAAAGACGCGCGACGACCGCTGGACGACGTATCGCTCCTCTTCGCCGTGTGTGGCCTCGCCGTCGCCGTCATGGGCGCGACGCCGAGCAGCGTGATGTCCCTCTCGTACGCCGATGCCCGGCTGCTCTTGCCGCGCGCGCTCCCCGTGCTGGCGATCGGCGGGCTCTTGCTGTTGCGCGCACAGCGCGATGCAAGCGCCCTCTTGACCCTGCTGGCGACGGGCGCGGCCGTCTACGCCCTGCGCCTGCTCACGAACGTCGGCGACATCGCCGGGTTCGCGCTGCTCTTCGGCTGCTGTGCCCTCATGACGAGCGGGCTCGCCGTTCTTCGCGGCGGCACGGACGCACCCCGCTTCGGCAGGGCGCTCTTCGGCGTGATCCCGCTCCCGCTGGGCGGCAGCGGCACGACTCTGCTCGACGGGCCCGCGCTGGCTTCTCCCATCCTCGCGGCCCTCGCGTGTGGGTCTGCCTTCCAGTGGATCGGAGCGGGCGGCTCGCGCGCCGACCGGGGCGCCGTGGTCTTCGGCGTGGTCGCGGTCATCATCTCTGGCGTTGTCGCGTTCGGCACGCGCGCGCTTCTCCGCTTCGGCGCCCGCGGTCATGTAGCCACGCTGGCGATCGCAGGTGCGGCCATCGGCCTCTGCGCGGTGAGTAACCGCGTCGGGAACCCACTGCCGCCGGCCATCGTCGGGCGGAACCTGACCGTGATCCTGGTAGGGGTCTGGCTCCTCGCGCGCGGCATCGTGCGGGTGGGACCCAAGGTGGGGTCGCTTCTGGGGCGACCAGGCCACGGGCCGCACTATCACTTCGTTCCTCACGTCGGCGTGCTCGCGCTGTCACTGCTGCTGCTCGTTGACGCGTGGCTCGTCGGTGCGCCCACGCTGTCACGCGCGCTGGTCGTCACGCCGCCCATGCTGCTCCTCGGCGGAGCACTGGGCGCGCTCCTCTTGTATCGCTCGTTCGGCCTGGCGCCCGCGCTGCACGTGGCGCTAGGTGCGCTGCTCGCGCTCGCCGCCGTCGCCGCCGCGCAGCACGCGCTCATGGGACCGGTGCTGGTTCCGCTGGACTGGCCCGGCGGCCGCTGGGTGCCGATCGCCCTCCGGCGCGCGCTCGTTGGCAGCACGGGACAATGGTTGGATCCTACACGTTTCATCGCCGCGCCCGACACCGAGAACCTGCTCTGGGCGCGTGCGCTGCTCGGCTCCTCGATCTTCGTCGTGGTCGCGGCGGCGCTCGTGCTCGCGCAATCACGGGTCAGATCCGTGGGCGACGTGATCGGCCGCGTGCTGCTCGATCGCAGCCAGGACGAGCAGCAGACGATCCTGACGGCGCTCTCCTTGTGGAGCTGCATCGCCGCGCTGCTCCTGGGCCTCAACCTGGCGTTCGTGCCCGCGCTCGCGCCCGCAGTGTTGCTTCTCGTGGGTGGGCTCGTGCTCGTGCTCGCTGGCGGAAGCGACCGCTTCGGCTCGGCGTACCGAGCGATCGTGATCGTCATCGGCGCTCCTCTCGTGGTCCACGCGCTCGCGCAGCAGGGCGCCGCCGTGCCGCTGTGGGCGGGCCCTGCGTTCGCCATTCTCCCCGTCGGGATCGCCATCGCAGGATACGTGGCCGCCCGGCGACGCGAGCGACAGACCTTTGCCGTGACCGACACGGAGCTCGGGATCGCCACGCTCGTGGCCATGTTCTACGCTGGCGGCTCCATCGCGTACGCGCTCGCGGCACGCGCGCCGACGTTCCCGCGGATGGCCGCGCCCAACGTGCTCAACTCCGCGGGTGATGCGCTGTTCGGCGCACGGACCGACGTGACCTTTGCGCCGGTCGCGGTGACCCTGGCTGCGCTCGCGTTCGCCACGCTCTGTACGGCGGCGACGTGGCGTGGTGGCCTCGCGAACATCCTTGGTGCTGTTCCGCCGCTGGTGCTCTCGCTCGCGGGCGGGTCCGCGGCCGCAGCGGTGGTGTTCGCGGACCGCGCGCCGCTTCCGAGCACCAATGTCCCCGCACTCCTCGTCTATGGCGACGGCGCACTCGTCGCTGCAACGGTCTCCATCGCGGCGCTCGTCTCTCATGCAGTGCGCGTCGCCGCAGCTCGCACGGACCGCGACGACCTCGGACGCGGTCTCGCAGTCGGCCGAGACATCGCGCTGCTTCTCGTCCTTTCGGTCGCATCTGCGTTCGTGCTCGGGCGCAGCGCGGACGCGGTGCCCGTTGCAGGCATCCGCGTGGGTCCCATGGGCGTCCTCGGACTGGGCGTGGCGATCATCGTGTCGATCGATGCGGCGGTGAGAGAGAAGACTTCACGCCACGTCATGCTCGTGGAGATCCTGCTCGTCGCGCTCTATGCGTTCGCCACGCGCGAGCTCGATCTGCGGCCCGAGATCCACGCGATCCTCGGTCTCGGGTACGGCTTCTCGCTGCTCGGCGTCGCCGTCATCGCGCGCCGTCGCAACGTCCCTGCCGTGTCGGTCGCCACGCGCAGGTTCGCAATCGCTTTGCCAGTGCTCATCGTGGTGCTCACGGCCAGCGGACTGGGCGATGGCCTGGCGATGCTCGCGCTCGGCTCCAGCGTGCTGTACGGCGTGATGGCGATGGTGGAGAAGAGCAGGCTGCTCGGCTCGCTCGCCGCGGTCGCCGCCAACGTGGCCCTCCTCTTGTTCGCGCTCGCGCAGGGCCTGGACGGCGTGGAGATCTACGTGGGTCCGCTTGGCCTGCTTGTCACCGCGCTCGCGCAGCTCTTTTCGCCCAAGATGAACGCGCAAGGGCGCAGCGCGGCGCGCATCGTGGGCGGCATGCTGCTGTACCTGCCTGCGGGGTGGAAGCTCACGCTGCGGCTCGGCGCCGCCACGGACGGCTCGTACTCCGTCGTGTTCGGCGCGATCTGCCTCCTGGGCGTGGTCGCGGGACTGGTCTTGCAGGTGCGCGCGTACCTGGTGCTGGGCACGCTGTTCATCACGCTCGATGTGATCTCGAACCTGGTCTACGCAGGCCTGCGCGACCACCGCGTTGGGTTCGTGCTCCTGTCGGTGTCGGGGCTCATGATCCTCGGGATCATGATCGCCGTCACGCTGCGCCGTGAGGCTGCACGTGCGCTCCTCACAAGAATCAGAGGGCGATTCCGCGCCTGGGACTGAGGCGCGAACGTCAAAGGCAGGTCAGGGGCAGCTCTTGGTGTCCAGGCCACCCACGGTCGGGAACACCACGTTCAGGTCCACCGGGTGCGTGATCACGTAGGCGTTGGCCGGGTAGTTCGTCTGGTTCGCGGCGGGGATGGTGCCACTGTCGCTGAGCGAGACCAGGTATCCGGCGTTGCTTGCGTCACCGACGTTGAAGTCATCCAGGCCGGTGGAGAGAAAATACGGGCCCTTCCCGATCACGAAGCCTTCGACCGGGGCCATGGCGTCCTTTGCTTCCAGATTCGTGCAGCCCTTTGCAACGCCGAAGCCCTTGGACCCCGCCGAGTACGTGTTCGTATCCAGGGCGACCACCGTCGTCACGCCCTGCCCGTTGCCGAACGGGATCACGGAACGTGTGACGTTCACGACGAGATCGCGCAGCGCGGTGAGGTTCATGCGAATGCCCTTCGCGTCGCCAGCCTTCAGCGTGTGCGCGCCGAGCGGCATGTTTGCCTTGATGCCGTTCGAGAAGTCCAGCCCAGCGACCCACCAGCCCGCCGCCAGCTCGGGGGTCGGATTGTCGATGAAGAACACGCGCGGATACACGGTGCCCGGCGTGAACTCGAAGCGGAACGACGCCGTCTGCGACTTGAGGTCGAACTGACCCGCGTCCCCGCCACCGTCAGCGGCGTTCGGGAGCACCACCGTCGCCAGCGCGGGCTCTTCTCCGCCGTCCGGAAAATCCGGAACTGCGTGGACGAAGACCTGCGCGATCATCGCGCCAAGACCGTCGAAGCGTGGGTCGTTCGCGAGGAAGGCGATCGTCTCGTGGTCGACGACGATGCAAAGCGCGGCCTTCTTCGGATCGTTCGAGGGCATGCAAGGCACCCCACCCGCGTCCCCTCCCGAGTCGGAGCCGCCGCCGCCGCTGTCGAAGCCGCCGTTGCTTCCGTCGGTGGTGTTGCCACCGCTGTCGGAGTCATTGCCAGCGTCGCCGCCAGGAATGGTCACGTTGGAGTCGGAGCCACACGCGTAGACGAACATCCCGAGGGCGGATGCGCACGCAACGAACCCGAAGCGCCAAGCGGTCTTCATGAGAGGCCTCCCAGCGTCAGCGTAACAGGGCGCGCGCCCCACGCTGGGGTATTCTGCAGATTCGGCATCAAGGAAGGTCACGCTTCGCATCGAAGCGTGGGTTGTCCATCGCCAGCTTCTCCGTGAGCGTCTGCTTCACGTGCGCGAACACGGCGGTCCCGGACGCAGGGTCCAGCACGCCTGACGCGATGCCCTTTGCCAGCTTCTCGTTGCCCAGCGCGATCGCGCGCGCTTCCTTCTTCCGCGTGGGGAGCGTGGCCACAGCGGGCGCGGTCATCTCTGCGTCGAGCTCCGTGAAGAGCGCCGTCAGGCGCGCGAGCTCTGCGCGGTTCTGGTCGTCCTCTCCTGCGCATTCCTGCGCGACGATACCTGCCAGGTTCGCCGCGATGAGCAGCCGGAACGAGAGGCGAGAGTCCGTGACCACGGGTCGCACCTCCGTGATGAGGAACTTGGCGAGCGCGAGGAGCAGCGTCTCCTTGGTGGGTGCGTCTTGCATCAGATCTTCCCCTTCTCGATGAGGCGCAGCGCCTCCAGCTCCATCTCCGCAGCGCGACGGCCGATGGCGACGAGCTCGAACTCGTCCTCACCGCCGTACACGTATCGCTCGCTCTGGTAGACGCTGCCGATAGCCCAGTTCAGGTTGCCGACGATCTCCCAGTAGTAGAGGAGCGTGGGGTCGAGCGTGACGCCGCTCTCCTTCTCGTACGCCTCGTAGAAGGGCGCGCGCGCGCCGAAGCCGCCCACTGGCAGATCGAGCTGACCGAAACGCCAGTCGCGCATGCAGACCCACGCGAGATCCATGTAGCGCGAGCCCCAGTGCGAAAACTCCCAGTCGAGGATCGCGACCAGACCTTCGGGCCCCACCATGAAGTTCCCGGTGCGGAAATCCCCGTGGACCAGCACGACGTCCTCCTTCGCGGGCGCGTGCTCGGTGAGCCAGCGGTGAACGAGCTCCATGGCCGGGCGCGGGCCGTGGATCGCGTCTATGGACGCGCGCATGTGCCTGAGCGTGTGCTGCGCGGGCTCGAAGCCTTTTTCCGAGGCGCGACTGCTGCCGTTCACGTCGGGCTCGCGCATGGGCCGCACACTGTGGATCTTTGCGAGCTCACGACCGAGCTCTCCCGGCAGCTTCGCGCGCGCGCCGGCGAGCTCCTTCGCGGAGGTGACCTTGCGTCCGATCGCCTCTCCGGTGACCCAGTCCATGAGGTACGCGTAGCCGCCGTCACGGACGACGCCGCGCCCGAGCCAGCGAGCCTTTGGCGTGCGAACACCTGCGGCCGCGGCGCGCTCGAGCACGCCGAACTCGGCTTTTCGATCGATGCTGCCCGGGAGCTTCGTGGGCGCGTCGCTGCGAAGCACGAAGGTCGTGGCGGTGCCGTCGAGCGTCAGGTCGACCTTGAAATTCTCCTGACATGCGCCGCCAGTGAGGAGCTTCACCTGGTTCACGGTCACGTCGGCGCCAGATTCGCTCTTGATGTGCGCGGCGACGCGCTCTTCGATGGTGGCTGTCACGACCTCTTGGATCTCCGCGGCACGAGAGCGTAGAGGAGCAGCGGCGCGAACACCACGGTCTCGGTCAACAGCACGTGGCGCCCTTCCTCCGCGAAGAGGCGGGGACCGATGGGCGCGACCGGCAGCGGCTGCCACGGAAAGAAGAAGTGGGTGGCGCCGCGATGTCCCCACGGCGCGCCATAGGGAATGCCCAGGATGAAGGAGACGGCGTCCAGATCCGGGAGCAGCGACAGCGCCGTGAACCTTATCATCCAGGCGGCGATCATGCGGGTGGTGTCGGCGCGCGCGTAGCCACGCCCAGCTGCCATCTCGACGAAGATGTGACCAATGCTCGCCATGAACTGCTTCACGAGCCCGACAGGGCTTGCGTGAACGGCGGATAGTAGAGCACTATTCCGCGCATGGGCGAGCGACGGGACTCCAAGGGGCCGAAGGATCTCCGCGAAGAGGCATCGCCGGCGGCCAGGAAGGATCCGCGACGGGACTCCTACCAGATGACGATGCCTGCCATCGTCGCCGAGCTCACGCGAGAGCTCGGCAAGCTGAAGAAGCGCATCACGGAGCTCGAGAAGGAGCTGGAGCGTGAGAAGACGGCGCGCAGCAAGGCCGAGGACGCCGTGCGCCGAGCCTCATCCGAGAAGGGCGACGAGATCGCGACCCGCATGACGCGGGAGCTTCGCGCGGCGCGCAAGAGCACGATCCCACTGTCCGCGACCAAGACCACGCCGCCGCGCGGAAGCGTGAGCCCACGCGCCGCGACCCAGCCGCCTCCGCGGTCCGAGCGCGCAGATCGCTCCGAGCACACCACCAAGCGCATCGCCGCGGTGACGCGCAACCCGTCCCAGCCGCCCGACCGCAAGCGATGAGCGACGAGAGCGCTTTTCACGCGTTTCGCCCGGTCCCGAAGACCGGAGTCATCTTCGTCACGTCGGAGGCGACGAAGCTCGGGTTCTCTTCCTCCGCGCCGGACTGGTGCAACCTGGGCCAGGGCCAGCCGGAGACCGGTGAGCTGCCCGGCGCGCCGCCGCGCGTGAAGGAGATCCCGATCCACGTCGACGATCAGGAATACGCGCCCGTCGCCGGCCTCTGGGAGCTGCGCGAGTCAATTGCTGCACTCTACAACCATCTCTATCGCAAGGGCATGCCCTCCCAGTACAGCGCGGAGAACGTATGCATCTCCGGTGGCGGACGCGCGGCGCTCACGCGCGCTGCTGCCAGCCTGGGCCAGATCAACCTGGGGCACTTCCTTCCGGACTACACCGCGTACGAAGAGCTGCTCGACATCTTCAAGGCGTTCACCGCGTTCCCGATCCTGCTCGACGGCGACCGCGGCTACTCCTTCACGGCCGACGACCTCCGCCGCGAGGTGCTGGGGCGCGGACTCTCCGCGCTGCTTCTCTCCAATCCTGGCAACCCGACGGGCAAGCTCGTGGACGGTGAAGAGCTCTCGCGATGGGTGAGCGTCGCGCGCGAGCTCGACTGCGCGCTCCTGCTCGACGAGTTCTACTCGCACTACATCTACCGCGGGCGGCCTGGGCAGCTGCCGGTGGAGAGCGCGGCGCGCTACGTGGAGGATGTCGATCGCGATCCGGTCATCGTGTTCGACGGCTTCACCAAGAACTGGCGCTACCCCGGCTGGCGCATCACGTGGGCGCTCGGCCCGAAGGCGGTCATGGAGCGCTTCGCGAGCGCGGGCTCCTTCCTCGACGGCGGTGGCTCGAAGCCGCTGCAGCGCGCGGCGATCCCGATGCTCACCCCCGAGCACGTCATCGCGGAGACGAACGCGATCCAGAAGGTCTTCCGCGAGAAGCGTGACCGCATGATGTCGCGCCTGGAGCGCCTGGGAGTGCGCTTCGACCGCGTGCCCGACGGAACGTTCTACTGCTGGGGCAACGTGCAGAGCCTGCCTCCGCCCTGGAATGACGGCATGGGCTTCTTCCGCGCGGCGCTGCCGGCGAAGGTCATCACCGTGCCCGGTGAGTTCTTCGACATCAACCCGGGCAAGCGCCGGAGCGGGCGCGCGTCACGCTTCAAGCACTACGTCCGCTTCTCGTTCGGACCGAGCATGGACGTGGTCGAGCGCGCGCTCGATCGCCTTGACGCCCTCATCGCGAAGGGCTGAGAGCCGCTACGCTGCTGTTGAATCGTTGCGGATGGGTGCGACACCCTCGCACCGAAAGCACGTCGAGGCCTTCTGGAGAACGTTGTATTGCTGCGGGTTGGAGCAGCGGTCACACGGGAAGAGCACGACGACGCGCTCGCCGAACTCGTCCATCACCCGCTGAATCCGCGGTGTTTTAGGGGGGTGCGGCAGGGTTTCAGGGGCCGGAGAGGCCGGCGGGGCAGCCAGTGCGTTCATGCCCTCCCCATCGGCCGCTCGCGGCAAGGGTTGCTACCATTTGCGAAAGTTCGCATTGATGAGATGCTTTCTACGATGACCTCTTCTTTTCGCGCCTGGGGTGTTCTCGGGGCTGCCTTCGTCCTCAGCGCGATCTGGTTCGGCTGCGGCGCGGACGGCTCGAGCACGGCGACCGGCGACCAGATCGAAGCGGGCACGGGTGGTGGCGGCGGTGGAGACCCCCTGCCCGACGAGGACGCCGGCATCGTCTACCTGGACGCGGGGCTCGGTGGCGGTGGCGGCGACACGGACAGCGGCGGCGGCGGTGGTACGGATGCCGGCGGTGGTGGCAGCGGGCTGATGTGCAAGGACACGAACGACGTTGGCAACACGGACGCCAAAGCGAAGGTGCTGCCCGGGATCACCGACAACGACTCCGACGCGGCGAGCACGAGCAGCATCATCGACGGCGCGCTCGACATCGACATGTTCTCGCTGGCGGGCGCGGACACGTCGTTCCACGTGATCAACGCGACCATCAGCACGACCACGGCGGAGGTCGAGGTCTGCATGTTCGCCAAGTGCCAGAAGGGCGTCATGAACTTCATGGGCTGCAGCGGCGGCACGCAGACCAAGAACGACATCGCGATGGATGGCTGTTGCTTGACGACACCAGGCACGGCGGTGCTGAGTCACAACTGCACTGGCACCACGGACGACTCCCTCAACACGTTCATTCGCGTGAAGGGCTTGAAGAACGTCTGCATCCCGTACACGGTCAACTACCATTTCTGAGCCGCTCTGAGCCGCTCTGATCCGGACCAGCTCTCTCACCCCAGCTGGCGTAGACCGGCGTCGCGGCCGGTCGCTCGGCGCGTCGCGATGAGCCAGGCCTCCAGACGCTCGCGCTTCACCTGACCTCGATCCAGGATCGCCTGCTCGTCCTTCGTGAGGTCGCGCACCGTGCGGCCGCTCACTACCAGGTCCGCGATGACATCGGCGAGGATGATGTGCTTCACGGCCTTCCCTTCCTCCGCCACGTCGGCGTGGTGAAGCGCACACGCCACGCGAATCTCCTCCGGCAGGTTCCAGGACGCGGCCAGTCCTGCGCCTGCCTCTGCGTGATGCGCCGCAACCAGCGAGCGTGCTTGCTCCTCCCGGATGGGCCCCGGCATGAGCGAAAGAATCCGATAGATGCGCGCCTCTCCCACGTCATGGAGGAGGCCGGCGAGATAGCTGTATTCTCCACCGAACGAGAGCTCGCGCGAAACAATGCGGCACGCGTGCGCGCACACCACGCTGCGATCGAACGAGCGCGTGACCTCCAGCCGGAAACGGGTCAGCCCACGGCGCGCCGACTCGTACACGACCTGGAAGAGCAGGTCGCGCGTGGCAGAGAGGCCGAGCGTGACCACGGCGCCGAGCGTGGTGGTCACGCGCTCTGCCCGCGCGTAGTAGGCGGAGTTCGAGGCCGCCAGGAAGCGCGCCGCGATGGGCGGGTCCTTCTCCACCATGCTCGCGATGCGCGCCAGATCCACGGTGGGGTCGCTGCCGAGCGAGAGCGCACGCTCCGCAGCCTCTGGCAACACGGGCAACCAAGACTTGCCGTTCTCGAGCTGGGCGAGGAGCTCCGCCTCGGTCGCCGCGTCGGAACCTCCGGGGCTCGCGCCTGGAGAGCGAAGCACGAGATCGCCGGGTGCTCTTGGTGCGCCGAGCGCGCCTGGGCTTTCCACGTCGCTGTCGCGACGGAGCGGGATCACATTGGCGGGGACGAACGGCGGCGCGGTGCCCACGCGATTTCGTCCGTTGCGCTTTGCACCTTCGAGCGCGAGATCCGCGCGGCGTTCGATGGCGGTCGCGTTGGGGTCGGGCCGCTCGGGCACGAAGCTCGCGACGCCGATGCTGATGGTGATCTTCCGGCCCTTGAGCTCCGGGATCGCGAGCGCACAGATCCCCGCGCGGTGTCGCTCCGCCACCATCTGTGCCACCTCGATGCTGGCCATCGGAAGCAGCACGGCGAACTTCTCGCCCGCCCAGCGTCCGCACAGGTCCACGCCTCGCACCTGCGCGCGTAGATGATTGGCAACGGCCTTGAGCGCAACGTCGCCCACGGTCATGCCCAGATCTTCGTTGATCGACTTCCAGTGATCGAGATCCAGAAACAAGAGAGCGAAGGGCTCCGCCTGACCGACGAAGCGATCCAGCCCCATGGCGATCGACTGCCTCGAGTGTGCGCCCGTGAGTGGGTCCGTGAGCGAGCTCTTCAGCCGGTCGCGCTCCTTGCGCACGCGGGCGAGGGCATCCACGCCGCGCTTGTTGCGCAGCTGCACCTTCACGCGCGCGGAGACCTCGCGAAGACGGCGCGCGTCCACCACGTCGTCAGCGCCGTTGCCGAGCGAGCCTGCGGTACGCGCTTCGTCCACCACGCCATCCCGGGCGATCAGCACGCACGCGCGGCTCTCGGGTGGCGCCTGCGTGAGCTCGAGACAGACCTGCGGCGTGAGCCCGTCATCCATGTCCAGGATGATGACGTCGGGCACCGTCTCCGCGGCCACGCTGTAGACCTGATCGAACTCGGCGCTCGGGAACACGTCGTGTCCGTCGGCGGCGAGCACGTCGCACACGGCGTCCCTTGCGCGCTTCTTACCGAGCATCACCAGGATGCGCGCGCGGCGGTTCTCCTCCGGTGGGCGCGAGGAGTAGGCGGGGGGGTCGACTGCGGCCATCAGCGAGCTCGCGCCATCACCCGTTGCTGACCCGCGCGAGGGGCGTCTCTTCTTCGGCGGTCGCCTCGTCCATCGCCGGTGCGGGCGTTGAGACCTGGGGAGAGGTGTGGTGCCGAAGTACGAACGGTATCGTCTCCCCGCCGAGCGCGATGATCTGCTGCCCTTCGCGCGTCTTCACGTTCACGACGATCGGCGCCAGCATGTTGACGGTCGGGCCCATCGGTCCATTGGCGTTGAGCACTGCCATCACGGAGTGGGTCTCCGCGGAGAAACCGGCGCCCTCGAGGCTGTCGTACGAGAAGTCGCACTCGACCGATTCGATGGAAACCACCGGGAGCGAGAGCCATGGCGACTTCGTCGACTGGAGCCAGCCGATCGGCGATTCGGGCCTGTGGCGCACGAGAACGAAGCTGTGCTCGTCGAAGAAGCCGATCAGTCCTTCGGGGAAGGTGATCTCGTCCGCGTCGTCGATTTCCATCGTCCCCAAGCGTCGACTCTCGATCTTCATGACGTCCTATCTCCTTTGCGCGACGCGCTCCCGTGGGAAGCAGCGGCGCACGAGGACAAGGAGCACGAGTCGGGCCAATGCTCAGAAGGCCGAAGAGATGGTCACGCGTGCAGTGGCGGAACGCCTCTACTTTACGATGCGCACGACGGGGCGCGGAGCGAGCTCGACTTCGTCCGCGAGCTTCTTCAGACGCGCGCACGCAAGGAGAATGTCGTGAATGGCGACGCCCGCGTCCTCGGGCGGACGCTCGCCAATCCACTCCGCGTTCGCGCAGATGATGCTGAGGATGTTCTTCACCTCGTGCCGGTAGAGCACCGTGGGCGGAAGGCTGTCGCGCTTGGGCGCGGCGGAGGGCGGAATGGATCGGGCAGCTCCCATGATGGCAGGAGAACGGCCGTCCACGGAGGCCCTTGAGCGCGTCTCTCCCTTGTCTTGACGAT
>JANXLV010000336.1 GCA_025355005.1 Myxococcales bacterium
CGGCAGCATCGTCGACGAGCTCCTCCGCGCCTGCTGGGAAGAAACGCACGACGCCGGCCCCTACGACTTCGAGGGCGGCGCGATCGACTGGAACAAGGTCCTCCAGGGCGATCGCTTCTTCGCGCTCCTCGAGATCCGCGCTCTGACCTACGGCGCCGAGTACGGGTTCACGGTGACGTGCCGCGAGGAAGGCTGCAGGGCACGCATCGACTGGGAATTCGATCTCCAGAAGCTGCCCGTGCGCACGCTCTCCGACGAGAGCCGCGCCGCATTCGTCGGCGGGAACCGTTTCGAGACGACCCTCCCCGACGCCGGCAAGCGTGTCTGGTTCCGCCTCTTCACGGGCGCCGACGAGCGCAAGCTCCCCGACGAGTTCGACCGCGTCGACTGCGGCGTCGACACGACGATCGAGATCGAGTGCCCCGAGTGCTTCGCGCGTCAGGACGTGCAGCTCCCTTTCGACCAGACGTTCTTCCTTCCGGGGGCGCGTAGGCAAAAGAAAGGCCTTGCGGTCGGAGTCGGGGGGGGCTGGCGAGCGCGGAGACCGAGAGCACGCCTGGGCGCCTTGGCGAGATGCACGGCCATTCACGTTTGCGGCTATTTTGCTGCTCAGAATGCACGACGGCCTCCGGCGGGCTCGCCGCCGCCTCGAGCTCAGGCTGCGTTGCCCGCGAGCCTGCGTAGCGCGCGGGATTGCCAGTACGGCGGACCTCTCGCGGCAGGGCGCGGTGGGAGCTCGCTCGGATCGCCCAGCCTGCGCGCGAACCGCCCCCCTCTTCTACGTCCGTGACCAACGCCAGGAGCGTGAGCCGGCCCTGGCACCGGCGCGAGGCCTTCGTCGCGATGGATCGCCGCGTCATGACGCGCGCGCGGCATCTGTCGTTCGACGTGAAAGACTCCCTCGGCGGAGGCGACTCGCTGTTCTTGGCGTGGACGATGAACGTGAACGCCTAGCTCGGTCCAACGTGAACGCCTGGATCGGTCATCGTGAACACGGGGATCGGCCAACGTGAACGCCCGGATCGGTCATCGTGAACACGGGGATCATGGCGGCATGTGCCTGCAATGCCGTGGCGGCACGACCCTACAAAAATCAGCCTTCAGGTGGCGGCATGACCCTGCAAATTGGCATCACGCCCCTGCGCTGACCTACTTGCCCGAAGCGCGGCGCGCCCTTCCCGGCGGGAGTTCGTCGCGCGGTCGGTCCAAACGCTAGACCGTTGTCTTCCGAGCCGCCAGCCACTCATCGGTCAGGTCGAGGTCACGGACCCAGCGCTCGATGTACGGGAGATCGAGCTCGCTCCCAATGGTCGCCACGATCCCGGCGACGTCGCGCCCCTGGCGCTCGGAACCGCCGGACAGCTTGGACCACTCGAGCTTCGCCACGATCGTGTCTTCGGCCGACGCCACGAAGACAGGCACGCCGAGCAGCGTGAGCTTCATCCGGCGCGCGAACTCGTCTTGGCTGAACGGGCGGTCCTTCCGAACGATGAAGTCGACCTTCCACCCCGAGGTTTGGTCGACGACGTTGAACATCGACCGTCGGCGTAGGGCATCGCGGGCCGCATCGGCGTCGACGTAATACCGATCGGGCGCCATGGACTTCACGAGAGCGTCGAGCTCGCGGTGGCTTGGCGGATCGATGACGACATCAATGTCTTGCGTTGTCCGCGGTAGGCCGTGCGCGGCGCTCGCGAAGGAGCCCGCGATCATGAAGGGCACGCCGGAGGCGTCGAGGAGCTGCACGAGTCGCTCGAGCAGATCCTGGAGCTCTGTCGTCATCGAGCGGCGGAGGAAGGGACGGACGCGGCGAGCTCGGCTCCCCACATCCTTCGCAGCACAGCTTGGCGCGCCGCAGCGGCGGTCAGCTCGGGGTGGCGCCGCTGCTCGCCCGCAAAGGCGATGCGCCTCGCGTCCTCGCTCATCTCGGCGGCAAGGCGCGCCCTTCCGGAGGGCCCAAGCCGGCGGAGCGCGGCGATCTGTGCCACGCGGGCGTTCTCTTCCGTGTCGGCGATCGACATGCACTGATTCTAGGCGCAGCCCGGTGCCTTCGCCACCTTACTCAGACGAGGCCCGCTCGGGCCGCCGCCAGCCGCCGAGTTCTTTCATGGTCCTGGCGCTGGGCTTTCACATCATGCGCGGCGAGCTCTCGCACACGCCCGAGACGACGCCCCCTGCTGGGAGCGACGATCCGGCGGTCTCGAACCCCGCTGCCATGGTCCCGGTCTTGGTCCCGGGGAACATGCACGCATCGGGTGCTTAATCTCTTTCTCTAACGAGTTCAGCGGAGGAGAAGAGATTCGAACTCCTGGACAGCTTGCACCGTCGGCGGTTTTCAAAGGCGTCGACACATCTTGGCAAGCGGGTCAGAACGCAATGTTGGCGCTACCTTGCGGCTCGCTCAGCGGTCTCCTCGATCAGCGCGAGCGCCCGTAACCGCTCGGGGCTGTCGTGCCCCAACCCCCCAGGTGCACCTTCGCTCGCTACGCGGCGCGCATGGCGGCCAGGATCGCCTCGCGCGTCGGCGGCGGCGGCGGTGCAGGGACGGCGCCGCGCCGCTCGAGCGCGACCTGCGCTCGGGCAAGGAGCGCCGGATCCAGGAGCGCATCGGCCGGGTCCAGGAGGAGCGTGGACCGCATGACCGCGCGGAACACGTCGGCGTCCAGCATCACGGCGGGGGCGAGGGCGCGGGCCGCGGCCGCTCGCGTGTCCTCCGCGCGCGGAGGCTCGCCGCGCCACGCGCGCACGCGTGTGCGATCCTGCTCGCTCGAGAGCGCCCATCGCGCCTGCGCTTCTGGCCACACGCGGGCCGCGTACGCAAGGGCCAGCGCCGCTGGCGACTCCGTCTCGCGGAGCGAAAGGAGCAGTGCTGCGGCGTGCTCCATGCCGATCGTCATGCCCCATCCATACGCGGCGTTCGTGTGGCAGAGGGCGTCGCCGATCGGAATCACTCCGGGCGCGATGGGTACGCCGTCCCGCACGAAGGGGCGCAACACGTTCTGAAGGCCTCCCATCGCCAGCACGTCGGTGCACGGCCTCACGCGCTCCTCCGCCGCCCAGGGCGCAAAGGTCGGCAACGCCGCCGTCGCCGCCTCGAACGCGCGCACGTCCCTCAAGGCCTTGAGCTCCGCGTCGCCCGTCGGCACCGCGTACGTGATCGAGTGCACGCCCCGGTCGGCGAGGTGCACCGTAGCGAGCGCGAACGGGAGCTCTGCCCGCGGTCCCCAGAGCCAGGGCCCACGCGGGTGCTCGGCGCCTGGGCGAAGCGCGTAGTACCGCGAGTAGTAGATCATGCCCGTCTCCTCCGCCGCGGCGTCCGTCGCGCCTAGCCACGCCGGCAGAGGCGAGCGGCGCCCGCCGGCGTCGATGATGAGGTCCGCGTTCAACGTTCCCCCGTCGGTGTGCAGGGCGCCCGGGAGCGAGACGCCGGTGACGGTTGTGGCGGCACGGAGCTCGATTCGGGGTTGCCGCAGCACGGCGCGCCAGAGCGCGTCCTCCAGCAGCGGTCGTCGGCAGAAGGTGGCGATCAGCTCGTCGTCCCCTGACACGCGCGACTCTGGCGGACCTGGTACGACCACCTTGATCTCCACCGCACCGGCATCGAGCACGTGCTGCCAGACGTCGGGCGCATGTTCCCGCAGGAGCGTTCGCCCGCGCGCCATCAGCCCGTGCGGAAGGAAGGCCTGCGGAGTTCCGTTGCGTCGCCACGCCGCGATGTTGTCGGAGCGGATCGGCGCGGGCATCGCGTCCTGCTCGATCAGGACGACCTCGTGCCCCTCCCGAGAAAGCACGAGGGACGCGAAGAGCCCTGTCGTACCCGCCCCCACGATCGCGACACGCAGCATCTGACGACTCTACCCGGAGCCGGCCCAACGTCGCGTCGTATCCTCGGTCGGCGCTCCTGTTCGTCGCGAGCGCGCCTGTTCGGGCTCGAACCGCGCTACGGTGCGGTACGAGCACGTTCGCGAAGCTTGGTCGCCGCGCTGGGACGCTGGTCCTGGGGAGCGCGCTCGCGCTTGCCACCTTCGGCTGCAAGAAGAAGCCACCCACCGCCGAAGAGCTCCTCACGCAGCACAGGGCGGTCATCGAGCCGCGCGTGACCAGCTACGAAAAGCTCGCGAAGGCCCCGCTCCTGCGGCGAACGGCTCGATCAAGCTCGCGGGGCCGCCGATGGAGATGATCGGGACGGCCACCACCGAGCCCTCCGGCAACGCGACCTATGCGTTTGCCGAGGACCTGCGAGACCTCAGCAAGTTCGGCAACGTGGACCTCCGGACCTCCGACGACATGGAGCTCGCCAATCACTGCGTGATGCTCGTCCGCAAGCACTCGCTCGCCAGCTACGCCCTCCGCGGTGGCGGCATGCGGGCGGCCGAGTGGGACGACTTCCTGGCCAGGGGTCTGCTCCAGGCGTGCGCGCAGCTTCGCTACCTGGTGATCGTGAAGACGAGCGCCTTCAAGGCCAGCGAATACGTGGACAAGAAGTCCTTCATTGGCGGCAACGTGAGCGGCGAGCTTCTGGTCTTCGATCTGGACACGGGTGCGTTCGCTGGTGGAGTGCCCTTCTCCGCCGAGTCGAGCGACTCGACGAAGGGAAAGTCCGACGACGATCTGCGGTCGAACTTCTACAGCGCGATCGAGTCCGCGCTTCGCAAGGCGCTCCCCGGCGCAAAGAGGCTCTGAACCGGCAGCTGGATGCTGCGGAACGCGCGCAGCGTGCGCAGGCGATGGCGGGTGAGTGGGTCCAGGGGGAACCGCGGGGTCAGGCGCCGTTGCGACACACCTTGTGGCTCGCCTTCTCCAGGCACTTGTATCCTGCACGCGTACAGTCCGCGTCGGTCGCGCAGCTCTGGTAGCAGAGCGCCTTGATGCCAGCGTCGGCGGGCGCGCCGCTTGCGTCGTCGATGCAGACGGAGCCCGCCTGGCACGTGGAAGGATCACCAAGCGTGCAGCCCTGCGTGCAGTAACCTGCAGGGAAATCGCCCGACGTCGCGCAGACGCCGCCGCTGCACGCGCTCGCCGCCCCGCAGCTGCCGCCAGTCTGCGTCGTGCCAGCGCCGCCACCGGGTCCTACGGTGCTCGCGGAGCCGGAGCACGCCCCGAGGACGCTCACGAGGAGCGCCGCGCCCCAGCCGATCACCTGTTGTCGGAGGTCTTTGCTCATGGTGGTCAGTTCCCGATCCCGCCGCAGGTGGCGAATGGAGGCGTGAGTCCCCACGACCCGATGTCCTTGCTAGAGCAGACGGCGTTCTTTCCGCTCGCTGGACAGCCGGTCATCACGGCGCCTGGGTCACAGAGCTGCGCCGCGTTGTTGCCGCACGTCGCTCCCACGGTGCACTCGGCGACGATCCCACCGTTCGCAGGCTGATGAATGCAGCAGATCGAACCCGCGGCGCAGTTCGCCGTGTCGGTGCAGCCAAGCGCGGTCACATCACCGCTGCCGCCTGCCGCGGCCGCGTCTCCGCCGTCGACGACGACCTTTCCGCAGGAGCCCGTCGCGCACGTGTACGTGGTGTTCGCTCCGCCGCTGCCACCGCCCCCGGTGTTGATGCAGCAGATCTGTGCGGGGATGCTGCACGCGTTGCCTCCGCACGGGATCGTCGTCGTGTCGCCGCCGGGACCTCCTGCATCGCCAAGCGCACCCCCTCCGTCGTTCGAGCTCATGCCGCTGCCATCGGCCGCCGAGCCCTCCGCGGAGCCGTCCTGGACGCCACCTTCCGTATCCGGGATGAGCACCGTCGATACTCCGTTTGAGCCCCCACACCCGAGCCACGTCATCGTCCCGAACGCGAGCACCGACGGAACCAACTTTCCCAAGCGCATGTTCTGACCTCCAAGCCCAAGCTGCAGGCGCTACGAAAGTGGGAAGCTCGGCGCCCGAGGTTACCGACGGCCGCACAAATAGGTGCGACCAGTGCGCCAGTGTGGTCCTACGCTGACCCCCGTAACCTTCGACGTGTCGATTCCCACCAATACTGCTGTGAGCTCACTCCGCGCCGCCTCCGATCTGGACCTGGCCAAGCGCTGCTGCGCTGGCGAGGCAAACGCCCAGCGCGATCTGTTCAGGCGCGAGAAACGTCGCGTGCACGCGACGCTCTATCGCGTGCTGGGTAACAACACGCCGGAGATGGACGACCTGGTCCAGGAGGCGTTCCTGGAGATCTTCCGCGCGCTGCACACCTTCCGAGGCGAGGCGGCCCTGGGCACCTGGATCGATCGGGTGACCGTTCGTGTCGCGTACGCGCACATGCGAAGGCCAAGGTCCCGCGTTGTCGCGCTCGCCGTTGTCCCCGACGCACCGTCCAGCGATCCGAGCGCGGAGGACCGCGCGATGAGCCGTGATGCGCTGCGCCGTCTCTACGCGCTGCTCGATCGACTCGAAGCTCGGCAGCGAATCGCCTGGGTCCTTCACGTGCTGGAGGGCAGGCCCATTGCCGAGGTGGCAGCTGTGATGGAGGCCTCTGTCGTGGCGACGAAGGTGCGGCTATGGCGCGCCCGGATCGCCATCGACGGACACGCGCGGCAGGACCCCGCGCTACGAGATCTCGTGAAGACGCCCGCCACAGGGGAAGAGGAGTAGCGCATGGACCCCGACAAGAAGGTCGCAGTGACGGACCTCAGCGAGCAGCGCTGGATGCGTATCGAGCGACGTCTGTTCGAGCGCGTCGCGCACGGCGAGGCAGACCTGTCGACCCCGCGCTCACGCGTGGAGGCGAGCCCGCGTTTTCGCATGGCCGGTGCGCTGGTCCTCGCCGGTGCTGTGGCTGCGATAGGCGGAGGCGTGGCATGGCGCGCGCTGACCGGGCCAGCCGCCCAGGCGGTCGTTCCCTCGCGGATTGCGACGGAGAGCACCGGGTCCCACGTGAGCGTGGGAGAAGCGACGCTCGACATCGCACCGCAGTCGGTGGTCGCGGTCAGCGGGGACGACATGAACGGGGTCACCGTCACTCTCGAGCACGGTCGTGTCGAGTGCGAGGTCCCGCCGCGGCATGGTCGGCCGCCCTTCTCCGTGCAAGCAGGAGCCGTCTCCGTGCGCGTTGTCGGGACGCACTTCGCGGTCTCGCGCGAGGCCGCGACCGTCGACGTGAACGTGCAGCGCGGAGTGGTCGCCGTCACCGCGAACGGCCAGGAGACCGCCGTCCACGCGGGCGAGCAGTGGCCCCCGGCCGTCATGGTCGCGGAGTCCGCTGCACCGAGCGCGGTCCCTCAGATGGCGCCTGCGGCACCGTCGGGCAACGTCGCGCCCATGCCATCGGCCGCGCCGGCGTCTTCGTCGCCTCCACCCAGCCCGCGTGAGCTCTACGAAGCAGCTACCCGTCTCGAGGCCGCTCGGCCAGACCTGGCGGTCGCGAAGTACCGCGCGCTCGCCACGAAGGGCGGACCGTGGGGAACGAACGCGCTCTTCGCGCAGGGCCGGCTCGAGTCCGAGCGGGGCCACGTCGGGGAGGCGCGGCTGCTCCTCGAGGACTATCTTGCGCGCTATCCATCCGGTCCCAACGCGGGAGACGCACGGCAGCTGCTTTCACGGCTACGTTGAGGAAGACCCCGGCCGCTTCGCGCTCATGCTCCTTCGCCTCCGCATCTTCCTCGCGTCCTTCCTGGCGTTCGCCACCCTTTCCGTCGCTTCGGCGATGACGGAGGCGCCGCGTGTCGCGATGATCGAGCCGCCATCGACTCTGCTGGACGCCATGGGCGTCGCGCTGTCGCCCTGGGGTCTGCGTGTCGTGCCCATCGCCGCGGTGCCACCGGCGAGCATGGACATCGCGGGTGCGGTCAACGCCGCACGTGTCATCGCGCAGGAGCACAACGCCGCCGTCGTCCTCTGGATCTCCGCGCCGGCCGGCGCCGAGCCATCGCTCTGGCTCTACGAGGCGCAGACGGAACAGGTCAGCGTGAGGCCTCTGCCGCAGGCACCGCCGTTCGATGAGGCCTCGGCCGCCGCCGTTGCCCTCACGGTGAAGACCCTGCTTCGCTCCACCACCGTCGCGCCGCCGAAGGAGCGACTCTCGCCTGCGCCGGCGCCCGCTGCGCTGCCCGACGCCGGCGCGGGCCCGTCGACCCCGGCGGCGACGGCGAGCGCCACGAGCGTCAGGGCCGACACCGCCCCGACGGCCACGTCGCCGCCCGCGCCCGCGAGCACGGGCCGCGCGCCGAGCGAGGGTCACGCGCTGCGTGCGGAGACCCTTGTCGCCGCGCATCTCCCCACGGGCACCCGCGATGATCTCGCAGGACGTGCAGGACTGTCCGTCACCTACTGGCCTCGCCCCTGGCGTGAGCGCTTCGGTTTCGGCGGTGGAGTGATCTCGGGCCTCAACCAGGAGATCGCTGGCGCGAGCTTCACCGGAAGCCTCAGTGACACGGTCGTCGAGCTGAACGCGCGCGGGATGCTCGCGAGCGAGCCGTTCTCACTCGAGCTCGCCGCGGGTCCCTCCCTCCACGTCACCTCGCTCTCGGGCGCCATACCTTTCGGTCGCCCCGCATCCGTCCAGCGGGGCGATCCCGCGCTGGACACGTCGCTTGTCCCGCAGCTCTCCCTGGGCCCGCGCCTCCGAGTCGGGCTCTTCCTGGGCTCCAGCATTCTGCTCCGGACGCAGCGCTATACCGTGGGACAGGATCTCGTGCTCAAGCTTCCTCAGGTGGGATTCGATCTCGGAGGGCGCGCGTCGCTCGCGCTCGATTGAGATGAGAAGGTCGTTCATCGTGGTGTGCGTCTCTATCCCGCTCGCCTGCGGTTCCGCATGCGGCGAAGAGGCCGTTGATCTGGGCGCGCCATCTGACGCGTCGAGCGCCGGAGAAGGCGGGACGAGCGAGGCTTCGCTGCTGGATGGCGCATCTGCCTGCGCGCCAGGACAACCCGGAACGTGCGCCCCCGAAGGCGCGATTTGCACGGCCCCGGCCAGCTGCTGCTCGAACCGGTGCGAGTCGGGCTACTGCGTCGCATCGGGTACGTGCACCGCGCCGGGAAGCACGTGCACCACCCGCAGCACGTGTTGCAGCGGCCGCTGCGAGTCGAAGGGGAGCGATCGCAGTTGCCTGAACTACTGCGCGGCGGACGGCGCGCACTGCGACGGACCCCAGGACTGCTGTTCTCTCGCGTGCCACGCAGACCACTGCGGCGGCCTCATCTGCAAGACCGCTGGAAGCACGTGCGCGGGCAACCAGGATTGTTGTTCCTCCTCGTGCGACAACGGGCTCTGCGCGCTCGACTCGAGCACCGTCTGCAGAGCATCGGGCGAAGGCTGCGGAGGCGACGCAGGCGACGCGTGCTGTTCTGGCGTCTGCGCCCTCATGACAGGGCGCTGCGACCTTGGTCCCGGCGCATGCAGACAGCCAGGGACGCCCTGCGTCGTGTCGGGCGACTGTTGCCGCGGCCAGTGCCAGCCCGGACCAAGCGCCGTCCCGATCTGCACGTCCCAGTGCCTCGCGGATGGCGCGGACTGCAACTCCGCGGGCGACTGCTGCACGGGCGTGTGCAGCGGCTCACCGGCGAAGTGTGGTGGCCAGACCTGCGCGGACCCGTGAAAGGCCGTTGGGGGACGGTGAACGCGACGCATGCGGCGCCAGCTCGCAGTGCCACGCCGTGTAGTCGCCCTCCGCGGCCGTGCCGGTTGCCGGCGTCTGCGCATCACCAGGGGTGCTCGCGGCAGGACAGCCTGCTTCCTTGCCTGGGCAGCCGGCCGCTGCCGCCGGGCAGCCTGCTTCCTTCGCGGTGGCGGGGCAGCCCGCCTGTGCGCCTGGGGAGGACGCCGAGCTCGAGCTGCAGCCAACGGCTGCGAGCGTTCCAGCGACGAGAGCGGATTCAATGATGGAAAGAATGTCGATTTTCATGGGGACATCGTGACGCAAGCAACTGTCTTGCGCGCGGACCCTACGGCACGAGTGGGCGCCGGTTACCAAGGTCGTGTTCGAGAGAACCGCATGCCCGTTCCATTTTCTGCGGACACCGTCGCGACTCCTTCACCGGCGCCGAAACGAAAGTATCCGTTCGACCAGTCGCGTTCCGGAGTTCGGTGGGGAAAGCGGCGCGCTCTTCGTCTTCGCGAGCAAGCTGACAGGGATCCGTGCGCATTCGCGTGCGAGTGCGTGAATCCATCCCGCAGCTCGCCGTCTGACTCTGCAGACGCTGAGCGCGCCGCCAACCTCCGCGTACACCCGACCTCGAAGAGCTGCGCGCGTGGCTGCAGAAGATGTCACCGGGCCCAAGTTTGTGGAGCTGGTAAGGCAGAGCTTGCCGTGATGACATGGGCGCATGAAGAACCATGAGATTCGCAGCACGGGGTCGAAGCACGAGGTCTACGCGTGGCGTGAATCAGCCGGAGCGCTGCACGCGGAGGTTCTGTTCTCCGTCTCGGGCAGCATCGCCAGCAACAAGCTCACCATGACGGAGGGAACGGACGGCCGCGTGGTCGCGTCGCTTACCCACAACGTCGCGCAGACCAAGTGGGAGTGGCACGACGCGGAGAACGCCGTGCGAGGCTCCATCGTCTTCCCGTGGCTGTCGCTCAAGAAAAAGTTCACGATGGAGAGCGGCGGTCAGGAGTTCGTCGTCGAGGGGGTCCACGACGGCTTCGTGTGCAAGAGCGCGGACGGTGCGTCGACGCTCCTCGTGCTCCGCGTGGAGAAGGGCGGGGACAAGTACTCGCATGTTGTCGCCGTCGACGCGATCCCGGCCGAGCTCGCCCTCTTCGCCGTTGTCGCGCTTCGCGAGCGACGCGAGTAAGAGCGATGCGCGTGAGGAGTCGCGGATAGCTCAGAGGGCCCCGCAGCCCACGACCACGTCCGCGTGCCCGGCCTCGCAAGCCTCCATCTGCTCCGTGCAAACAAAGCTCACGTCCGCGTACCGAACGAGATCGCCATCGATCGCGAACCCGCGCGCTGGCGGTCCACAGCCCGCGTCCAGTGTCCGCTCGCCTGCTGGGATGACGACTGACCATGCGCCTCGGTCCAGTCGCTCGAGCGCTCCCTTCCCCGAGAGCGCGTAGATCGCTCCACGCGCTGCCGTGAAGGATGAAAGGAAGGCGATGTCGCGCGTCACCGTGGTCTTCTCGCCCGTCGCGATGTCCAGCGACCAGAGGGCCGATGCATCGCGCCAATAGACTTTGCTCGCTTCGCCGACGAGCTCGCGCACCTCGGCGACGTCGGGCACGATCATGGGATCCTCCGCGCTGCCTTGTCCCAAGAGCGCGCGCGATGCATCGCCCAGCGAGCTGGCGTGTACGTGAGCCAGTAGAGGTACTGGCCTGCGATCGTCGCGTGGTCCGCGCGGTCGTCGGTCGGGATATCGCGACGGTCGTCGAATCGCCGTTCGCCGGGTAGACCGTGAACCGTTGCACGTTGATGCCGTTCTCGGGATGGATCGTGACGGCGACGACCGTGCCGTTCGCGTCTGCGAGTAGGTGACTCATCTCGTATTCGGTCAAGTGTGTCTTCGTGGTGCCGTCGAAACGAATCGTCCGCCGGATGAGCTGTGAATGGCACACGGTCTCAGAATTGAGAGCGGCGCGGCGCAATCGCTGCGCATGCTCGCGCCCGCTGCGCGCGGTGGCGCCTTACGAAGCGCGAACTGCTCCCGTTTCGGTGGGGCACAGCCTCTGCAATGTCGGGTGGATGCTCGCTCGCCTCCGCACCTCCCTCACGGCCTTCTACGGCTTCATGGAGCGTCCGCTCTCCCTGTGGTCGCGCCCCCTCTTGGTCGCGCTCCTCGTCGCGCTCGGGCTCTCGTTCCTGCAGCCGCTCTGGGCCGTCTCGATCCGCACGCCACAGCACGCGGATGCGCTGTGGCTCGATCTCTACGCGACCCACGTCTCGAGCGGACACGGGGGAGCGGACCTGGTTCAGATCAACGTGCTCCACCAGGCCCTCGGAATGTCCACCATCGACGGCCGGACGCTCGGCGATCTCGACTGGCTGCCGTTCGGCCTCGGTGTGCTCGGCCTGCTCGTCCTTCGCGTGGCTGCGGTGGGCAACGTTCGCTCGTTGATCGACGCCGCCGTACTGAACACGTACTTCGCGGCGTTCACCCTCCTTCGCTTCGCGCAAAAGGTCCACACGCTGGGCACGAACCTGAGCGCGGACGCGCCCACGACAGTCGCGCCGTTCACGCCGGTGCTCTTCGGCTCGCAGCAGATCGGGGACGTCACGGTGCAGTCGGGGCCCGGCGCGGGTGCCTGGCTCGTCGCGGCGTTCGTGCTCGGCGTGGCGATCGTGGCGGTCTGGCACCTGCGCGAGGGCAAGCGCGAGACCGATGAGCGCGCGGCGCACAAGGGAGCAGCGACGTGAGACCGCGCGCGTATCCCGTCCTCTTGTCTCTGGTCATCGCTGCGCTCGGATGCGATCGGGCGCCCGCGCGTGTGGAGGTCGGCGCAGAGGACGCGCGCGCCGCCGCGCAGCCGCGCGGGGAGGCGCCGTGCGTGCCTGCGATCGCGGACAAGATCGGCGTGCCCTTCATCCGCGTCTGTCCACGCGACGCCCCGTTTGGCGGTGAACGCGCGCCGGGCTTCTGGATCAGCACGATCCCCCTCGGCTGCTCCGCGGGCGAGCACGGCACGCTCGCGTGTCCGCCGGTCACGTCGCTCCTCCAGCCTCCGCCGGAGCTCGCCGACTTCCGCGCGCCATCGCCGAAGCTTGCGGCCGTCGTCAACGCGTACACGGCGCACAAGGTCTGCACGATGCGCTTCGCGGGCAGGCTGCCCACGCGTGCGGAGCGTGCGCGCGCGCGTGCGGCGCTCGGCCTCGCGACGGTGGTGGTGACGGAGCCCGGTGCAGGGCAGCCGATGCGTGTCCGGGAGCTCGCGGAGTGGGTGACGGCGGTGTCGTGCGCGCACCCGTCGGACCTCGGGCCGGAGTGCAAGGAGGCGCCGTACCCCGAGAGCTCGATCAGCGCGGTGCCATGGGGAATGCTCGCGCGGTGCGCGGCGCGGCCCGTGAAGGCGTCCGCGTTCGCTCCGATCGATCTGGGCGGCGAGTGCGCAGGCAGCCGTGACGGCGGCGCCGCGCTCGCGTTCCCCTGCGTGATCCGCGGCCCTGCATACGGCTCGCCCGGCGCTGCGCCGTCACCATTCAGTGGATTCGAGCTCTCGTGCGAGCCGCCCATCCGCGATGCCGAGCATGCGCAACCGTCCGCGGTGGACCTGGCCGCGTTCCGCTGCGTGCTCCCCGAGTGGGTGTAGCGCGTACGACTACGTGCTGAGCGAGCGTGAGACCAATGCGCCGCGGGCCCCGCTCGTCAATCCTCCCTCAACCACCCACGGGCGTGGTGGGCGTCGTCGGTGTGGCATGGCTTTCGTCAGGCGCCTCGAAATTTGCGTCGCGGCGTGGGAGACTTTCGCGATGGCAACCAAGACCAAGAAGCGTTCGTCCGCGCTGGTTCGCGCGGAGCATGGCGGCGCGCCCGTTCATCTGACGACGCCCCAGCGTCGCGTGTTCGAGGAGGCGCTGCGCCTGGGCGCGGACCTCGCGGACGAGGTCGAGTCCAAGGTGTCCGCGTACGGGCGGTGGCTCCTGGAGTCCGTGTTCGTGAACGACGCGGCGGCGGCGCTCGACGCGAAGTCGCAGAACCCAGTGTGGCTGGAGCTTGTCCGGCGCGCGGGCGGGCCGACGCTCCTCATCAGCCGGCGCATGCTCTACATCGCGCTGCAGCTCGCTGCGCGCGACAAGCGCATCACAGACCAGTCCTGGCGCGCGCTGGACACGGGGCGCAAGGAGCTGCTCCTGCCGCTGGACGACGACCGCCGCCTGCGCGAGGCCGCGCAGCACGTGTCGAAGTTCAACCTGACGCAGACCAAGACACGCGAGTACGTGGCCGCCGTGATCGCCGAGGACGGAGGCAGCCGCGAGGTCCGGCTCACGGCGCCCGTGCTCAAGAATCGCATGAAGAAGCTGAGCAAGGGCCTGGGCGGCGCGGGCATGCTCCGCAAGGTCCGGACGATGAGCGCGACGCTCGAGCCGGCGGCGCGCCAGGAGATCACGAGGGAGGTCGAAAACCTCCGCGCGATCCTCCAGTCCATCGTGCGAGAGCTCCGCGGCCGGTAGCGCGTTCTGGCGCCAGAACGCGAGCACTTGCGCGAGAAAACAAGGCCGATTCGCGAGCGTTTGCCAACCAGTGCTCGCGAATCTACGGTGAAGGTCGACAAGGGCGAGCCGCGATCGCCTCCGGCGGGCTATGAGGCAATGACCAGTGGACCAGACCGATCCACGTTCCTACTTGTCAGAGGGGGGCAGTAGCACGGCGTCGATCACGTGAACCACCCCGTTTGACGCCGGTATGCTGGCTATGATGTTCGCGTCGTTGATCGTGATCTTCCCGTCCTTCACATGCACGGTGGTCTTCTTGCCGTTCACCATGCCGAGGGTCATGCCGTCCTTCAGGCTCTTCGCGTCGTAGGTCGACGGCACCACGTGGTACTTCAGGACGGTCTTCAGATCGTCCACCTTGTCTGCCTTCAGCAGCCCCTCCACGGTGCCCTTGGGCAGCTTGTCGAACGCGGCGTTCGTGGGGGCGAACACGGTGATCGGCCCGGGGTTCGACACCGCGTCCACGTAGTCCGCCGCCTTGAGCGCCGCGACCAAGGTCGTGTGGTCCTTCGAGCCGATCGCGATGTTCACGATGTTCTTGGGATCGGCCGGGACCTTGAACTCCGGCGCGGGCGCGGGCGCCGATTGCGCGGTGGTGCTCGCGCTCCCGGAGGGGGCGGGGGTCGCGTCCTTCTCGCACGCGGATACAAAGCAGATGAGCACGAGAGACGCGGCTGCAGTCAGGATCGAGTTCATGGATTCCTCCCTGAGGTGTCATTGAGCGAACGAGCGAACGATCTTCACGAGGCCGTCGACGACCTCCGGCTTGCCGTCGAGGTCCGGGTTCCCCGGCATGTTCGGGCTCTTGCCCACCGCCGCGCCGCCGTACACGATCGTCTTCTTGATCTGCTCGTCCGTCACGCTCGCCTGCCACGCCTTGTCGGAGTAGTTGCGCGGCTTCGGGTTCAGCGCCGCCGCGCCAGGGCCGTCGCCTTTGCCGGAGGTGCCGTGACAGGCACCGCATCGGGTGTCGAACATCTCCTTGATGGCCTTCGGGTCGGCAGGCGCACTGGCAGGGGCCGCGCCGGTCGCGGCCGTGACCTGCGTGTTCTTGGGATCATTCTTCTTGGGGTCAGGCAGGCAGCCGATCGCTGCCGCGACGGACAGCGCCAGGATTCCGACGAAGTACTTGGTGTTCATGACTCGCTCTCTTTCTTCATGGTCGCCGGCTCAGCCGACGAGATCCGACTTGATGAGGCAGCGCTGCGCTCGGTAGAGCGCGAACGTGCCGAGGACTGCGGGCCAGCCGATGCCAATGGCGAGCGTCGCGTTGGGGCCCAGCGTGTTCGCGAGCCAGAAGCCCACCGGGCCGAGGACGGAAAGATCGGGGTCGATGCCGCCCAGGATCGCGATCCGCGCTGATTCCTCGGGGTTGGCAGCCGCTAGCGCGAAGACCACAGCGGGCTCCAGCCTCCATCGGAGCAGCGCGCCGATCAGCGCGAAGTCGTGGAGCGCGCTCGCCGTGAGCCAGGCCAGCAGCGCAAGCACCGTCGCGCGCTCCGGGCTCCTCGCGCGCGCGGAGATCCAGAACCCGATGCCGATGAACGCCCACGCCAGCGACGCCGTGACGGCAAGGCTGCGAAGCACCATGGGCAAGAGCGCCGCATCACGCTCGCCGGTCGCGAGCGAGGCGAGGAGCGCGATGAGCAGGAGCCCAAGGAGCGGCCCCACGACGACCACGAAGCGCGAGGCGACCACGCCCACGAACCAGTCCGTGCGACGCATCGGCTGGGAGAGAACCAGCTCGAAGAACCCACTCTGGCGCGCGCGGACCACCGTCTGGCTCGTCGCAACCAGCGCGACCAGCGGGACGGCCAGCACGACGGCGTTCGATACGTTCAGAACGACGCGCGAGAGCCCGGTGAAGCCGAGCACGCTGCTCTCCCTCAAGCCGAGCCAGATGAAGAGCGAGAAAACGGAGGCGTACACCGCCGCGGTGAAGAGAAGCCATCGTGAGCGCAGGGCGTCCGCTAGCTCGAGCCGAAACATGATGCGCGCGGCGTTCATGTGCCCTCCATCTTCTTCGCGACGATGCGCGATCTGAGCTCCGTCCAGGAGATTCCGGTCGCACGCGGCTCGAAGCCGAAGTCCATTGGCGTGCTCGCGCCGCTACCGAATGACGACGTGCTGGCATCCGTCCAGCGCGCGCCGTCGGGGGTGCGCACCCACACATGCTCGGCCCTGCCGCCGCGCTCCTCGAGCCACAGCACCATGCAGCCGATGTCATCGAAGTAGTGGCGCTCCTGGGAGAGCGAAAGCTCGCCCGCGTGCGCTCGGTCGGAGACCAGCATCGAGCAGTGGGCGCAGGGCTGCTTGCCCCACACCGGGTCCGTGGCCTCGTCGGTCCTCGTGCAGCCGGCGAGGATGGCCGCGCCCGCGACCGCGCACAGGAAGAGACGCCTGTTCATGTCGCTACCGCCTTCGGAGTCGCGCGCCCACCGCCGAGCACGAGGCGAAGGTCGCTCTTCGTTTCGCCGATCGGCTCATCCCGTACGACCTTTCCCTCCGCCATCTCCACGACACGGTCCACCGTGTGCCTCACCTCGTCCAGGCGGTGCGAGCACAGGATCACTGCGTCGAACGCGGTTCGTTCGTCGAGCTGCTCGAAGAACGACGCGCGCGCCTCGCCGTCGAGGTTCGCCGTCGGCTCGTCGCATACCAGGATGGGTGCGCCCGTCGCCAGCGCCATCGCCGCGAGGAGCTTCTGCTTCATGCCGCCAGAGAGGTCGCGAAACCGCTTCTTTCTGCACGCATCCGCCGCCAGCCCCATGCGCTTCGCGCGCGCGTAGGTCTCGTCCTCGCTCTTGCCGCGCAGCGCGGCGTAGGCCCGTACGACCTCCGATACCGGAGCCTCGATCGGCGGGGCGATCTGCGGGACGTACGCGACGGCGCGCAGCGCGATCTCCGGCTCTACCGCGACGTCACTCCCAAGCACGGTGACCTTGCCAACGACGCGCACCAATCCGAGCAGCGCGCGAAGCAGCGTCGTCTTGCCAGAGCCGTTGGTGCCGACGAACGCGATGCGCTCACCCTTGTTGACGACGAGCGATACCGAGTCCAGCGCGGTCACCGAACCGAACCTCTTTTGGACCTGGGAGAACGTGATGATCATGGGACTGACACCTGGGGAGCAACGAAGAGCGGCGCGGGGTCGCGGAACAGCTTCTTCTGGCTCAAGACCGGCACGGCATGCGAGACCGCGTCGATCGCGCCCAGCGCCGGCGTCCCGTGAAAGAACTTCAGGGACGGATGGGTCTCCGTGAGCTCGCTGGACAGCGTGCGGATCTCGTAGGCCACGTCGCCGGTGCCGTCGTGGTCAAGGTCGTAGCCCTCGTAGTCGCTGTAGTGGTTTTTGCGCGCGGCCAGACCCAGTGCATCGCCGCCGCCGTCGACCTCGAGCATCGTCGGGTTGTCGCGGAAGTCATTTCCGGTGAGCGAGATCCCGAGCCCCTTGTCGGCGCCATGCAGCCGGAGCGCCACGTCATTCAGGGCAAGGACGTTTCCTTCGAGGACGACGGGATGCTCCGGGGAGCGTGGCGTGTTGTCCAGGTAGGTGCCCGTGGTGTTGGCGACAAGCCAGTTGCGGCTCGCGGTGACGTCGTCGCTGTCCTTGAACCCGAGACCGATTCCAGCGGCGCCGTGGGCGCCCGCGAGCACGTTGTCCTCGACGCGCAGCCGCGCGCTGTACATGACGAAGATGCCGACGACGTTGTCCTCGAAGTGACTGCGGCGAATGATCGCGTCGTGCGCGTACATGAAGTGGGAGCCGTAGCGGCTGTGGCGCACCACATTGTCCTCGAGCGTGGCGTGGCGGGTGTACCAGACGACGAGATCGCGGGCGTGCACCACCTCGCAGCCACGGACCGTGGAGCCGTGGGACTCCCAGAGCTTGATGCCATCGCCGCGCAGCTCGCTGTCGTCCGCGTACCCCTCGACACGGGAGCCCTCCAGCAAGCAGTCACTGCACTCCCCAAGGAGGATGCCGAATAGCGTCTCCTCCACCCGCATGTTGGTGATGCGGAGTCGCTTTCCCTTCGCCTTGATGCCCGCGTCCTCGGACGTGTGTCTGTGCCCGGAGCGCCTGACGACGAGGTTCTCCACGGCGGCGTCGTCGGTGTCGAGCACGAGCACAGTGCCGTTGCCGCTGCCCTCGAGGATCGCGCCCGCCTGACCGCGCAGGACAAGCGGGCGTTTCACCGTGAGATCACCGTGGTGGACTCCCGCGACGAGCTCGATCTCGTGCGGCCCAGCTGGATCTGCGACGAGCCCACGCAGGTGCTCGAACGAGGTCGCGAGCACCGCGGCGTCCGGTCGCGCTGTCGTGGCCCGCGGTCCGAAGACCCGCGCGCTGCTCGGGGACGGCGCGGCTGGTGCCTCCGCGCCACGCGCCAGCGTGCCAAGACCTAGCAGGCCGAACGTGATGAGCGCGAGCCGCGCGATGGTTCGCTCTGCGAGCCTCACGATGCCTCCGGCCCCTTCTTTTCGGGCAACACCATCAGCAGCGGGCAGATCGTGGAGCACGTGCCGGCATGCTTGCAGTGTGCACATACCTTAGTGCGGACCAGCGTCGCCGCGAGGGCGAGGACGACGCCGGCGACGGCCAGCCAGAACCCGGCCGCGGGATGCGCGAATGTCTCGAACTGCCCGATCTGGCCGTTGCCGAACAGCTGCGGCGTGAACGCCTTGATGTGGAGCGGTGCCTTGGGGTCGAGGTCGTGTCCGAAGGTGACGAGCCAGTAGAGGCTGTCCGCGAGGAACACGACCGGAAACGCGACCGCCGGAACGTAGACCAGCTTGTTGAGCTTCTTCCCGGCGACGGTGAACGCCGCGAGCACCGTCACGGCGATAGCGGCGACACCGTATCCGGCCAGGTGGCGTTCGACCGGTGCCGCGTCGGCCAGGTGCTTCATGCCGATGTAGTGGTTCAGGAGATCGATCTCGTGAACGTCGCCGCCCATGCCCGTGAGGGAGATCACGAGCGTGAGCCCGTTCGGGTACTGCGGCGCATAAAGGACGAACTGCCACCACGGCAAGAAGAAGGAGGCAGCGAATAGACCGGCCGCCGCAACGGCCAGCGCAAGGACCAGCCATCGGCGATTGTCCCAGGCCGGGCGCGCGGGTGTCTCCGGCGGCGCGATCTGCAGGTGTACATGATGCTTCTTCGAGGCCATCGCGAACCGTCTTCCTCCGCCCCTTGATACGCGTCGGTCGATCAGCGCTTCTTCGGCTTCACGAGGAAGTAGCCAGTCATCTCGAGGTGCAGCGCCGAGCAGAACTCGGTGCAGTACATCGGGTAGGTGCCCGGCATGTCGGCCTTGAAGGAGAGGTTCTCGTGCTTGCCGGGTTCCAGGCTGACGTTCACGTTGTACATGTCGATCGTGAAACCGTGGGTCTGGTCCTCCGCGGCCTCCAGGCTGGTCACGTGGATGGTCACGTCGTCGCCCTCGTCGACCTCGATACGGTCAGGCGTGAAGTGGCTGCGAATGGCGGTCATGAAGACCTCCACCTTGTTGCCATTGCGGACCACGCGCTCCTTGCCACCCTCGACGCGGTTGGGATCGATCTCGCCCGTGGCGTTCGTGCCCGACTTGTAGACCTTCTCCGCCTTGATCTTGTCTGCCTTGATCATCTGGGAGTAGTGCGGCTCCGCGTTGGCGATCGGCATGTCCGCGAGCAGTCGCATCTTCTCGCCGGCGATGTCCACGAGCTGGAAGTTCTGCGGGTAGAGCGGCCCGACGGGGAGGAAGCGGTCCATCGACATCTTGTTCATGGCGACGACGTACTTCCCGTCCGGACTGACGGTGTCTCCCTCGGCCGCGAGGATGTGGCCGATGTTGTAGTGAACCTTCAGCTTCTCCACCGGCTTCTTGAGGTCCGTGTAGGACCACTTCGCCACGACGCTCTCGATGAAGACCGAGGTGTACGCGCCGCCCTTGTCGTCGAACACCGTGTGCAGCGGTCCAAGGCCGATCTCGACCTGTCCGTCGATGGCGTCCTTGAAGGCCATGATGGGGATTCCGTAGTCATCCTTGCCCTCGAACTTCTTCTGCGCGATGAGGTCCTTCATCTTCGCGGTGTCGTAGAGCGTGGTGTGCGTGTCGAGCTTGCCGCCGACAATGACCATCTTGCCGTCTGGCGTCACGTCGCAGCCGTGGGGGCTCTTTGGCTCACCGACGAGGGTGAGCACGCCCTCCGGTCCGCTCACGTCCATCGTGAGGACCCGCATGCCGGCGATCGTCTTCGTCTTGCCCGCGTTGACCAGCTCCTCGGCCTTCTTCCAGTTGATGACGTGGAGGTAGTCCATGTCGTTCTGCGACGCGCCGGACTCGATCGGCGGTTTGCCTTCCATCGTTCCGCCAACGGCCATCTCCGTGTTGAACGAGTTGATGTACGCCCAGCCGTCGGAGCCGAGCTTGCCGGCGTCGGCGAGGTCTTGCGTGTAGGGCGGCAGCTCCAGAGCCCAGCTCTTGCTCGGATCGATGCGGCCCTTCGCCCGGTCGAACTTCCAGAAGATGGCGACGCCGCGGTACTTGGCCTTGTAGTCCGTGATGGGTGCGTACTCGCGGCCGAGCGGCGCGGGGTACTGGCTGGTCTCGATCACGTAGTCGGTGTCGGGTGTCACGAACGCGCCACCGTGGTCGCTGGCAGCGAGCGGGTTCGGCACGATTTGCTTCGTGGCGAAGTCCTTGAGATCCACCACCGCGACGCGCGCGTTCGCCTTGTCGTTCACGAAGAGGTACTGACCGTCGTAGTCGCCCTTCGTCTCCGACAGGTTCGGGTGGTGCATGTCCGCCCATCGGATCTTGTGGATGCCCTGGTTGCCGCCCTCCAGGATCTTGTCGCTCTCACCGCCGAAGCCCCAGCCTTGCCACGACTCCGGAGTGAACACGCCGATCACCTTGAGCAGGCGCATCGACGGCACGCCGATGACGTCCACGTTGCCCGACTGACCCCCCGACGCGAAGATGTAATATTCATCCATCTTGCCTGTCGGTACGTACGTCTTGAGCGCTGCCTCCACGTCCGCTTCGGAGAGGTTGCGTGCCTTCATCAGATCCTGGACCGATGACGACGCGCCGAGCGATGTCTTCTGAGCGGCCTCCTGGTTGGCCTCGTGCTGATTCTGACAGCCGACCGCCACGACGGCGACGATTCCCGTCGCAACGAGCGAAGTGACGACGAGTGGGTAAGCGCGCATCACGAACATCCTTCCTGGCGATCCGCCATGGTTCGCGAGCGCTCGTGCAACAGTCGAACCACACCGCCCGCGCGTGCGGCTCTCATAACTGAGACGTCGTTCCCGACCGATCAGCGGGCTGCCCGATGACGCAACCGCACTCTCACCACCGAGGTGCTCGCTGTCATTTCTGAGAGTGCCCGGCACGCAGGCCTTGCGCTGGGCGCCGCCCTTTCTGCGTCAGCCCCCCGCTAGGCCAGAAAATAGCGAAGAAACGACGGCGCGTTGGAACGGCATGTTCCCTGCGAGCTGAGGCGACATGGGCGGAGCGACCACCATCGGAGTGCGAGTGGGGCGGGCGTCTCCGATCGAGCCGTGGCGCCGCTTGTGGCTGCGGACCGCCGTGCGCGGCGCGTTGCTGCTCCTGGGCTACTTCGCGCTCTGGGAGATCCTCGAGACCGGTGTGTTGACCCCCGCGCTCCTGGACCTGCATGCGCTTCATCTGGTTCGCGGGACGGGCGCGGCGCTGTTTCTTGCGACGTGGTCCTTTCTGCAGGTCCGTGAGTCGCGCCTGGAGAGCGAACGGGCGATGCACGATCACCTGAGCACGCTCGACGAGCGTGTCCGCGAGCGCACGAGGGAGCTCGAGGCCGCTCGCAGCTTCACGGAGCTGCTGTTCAATTCGCTGCGCGAGCGCATCGTCGTCATTGACGCGGAGGGAACCATCATCAAGGCGAACAGGGTCGCGGCGGACGTCGCGGGCTCGGAGCTCGTTGGTCGTCCCTATGCGGAGGTCTTCGGCACGTCGAACGAGCGCAACGATGGGGAGCGTCGTGTCTGGGAGCAGGAGAACATCCAGGTCCCGCGCTCCGCTGCAGCAGCGCCATGTGTGATCGCCGTCGGCCGCGACGTGACCATGCAGCGGAGCCTGGAGGCGCAGGTGCGCCATCAGGAGAAGATGGCGAGCCTGGGCGTGATGGCGGCCGGCTTTGCGCACGACATCGGGAACCCGCTCGCGTCCATCAGCACGGAGCTGGAGCTCCTCGAAGGCGAGAGCGACGTCGCCGCGTACCAGGAGTCCCTTGGCGTACTACGCCGGCACGTGACGCGAATGAGCGACACGCTGCGGGAGATGGTGAGCTTTGCACGACGGCGACGCGACGAGGTGACGGAGGTCTCCGTGGGCGCCGTCGTCGCCGACTCCGTGCGGCTCGTCAGGCACGATCCGCGCTGGCGAGCCGTGCAGCTCACCGTCGATGTGCCCAGCAGCGTGCCAAGCGTGCGCATGATGGAGGACCATCTCGTGCTGGTGCTGGTGAACCTGATCCTGAACGCCGTGGATTCGATGCCGGACGGGGGCGCGCTCACCATCGCCGCCCGGAGCCTTCCAGGCGACGTGGAGATCGCCGTCCAGGACACCGGAACGGGAATGACGCCGGAGGTGCTGGAGGCGGCAACGACGCCGCTCTTCACCACGAAGGCGGCCCTTGGGACGGGCCTCGGCCTCGCCGTGTCCAAGGAGGTCATCGAGGCTGTCGGCGGAACGCTGCGTATCGAGAGCGAGCCAGGGCAGGGGACGACCGTACGGATCACTCTTCACTCCACGGACGCTGATCATGGGTGAGCAGATCCTGGTCGTGGAGGACGAGAAGACGCTCTGCGCGAACGTCGCTCGTTTCCTCACGCGCGCTGGGCACACCGTGCGCGCCGTCGAGACCGGCCGCGCGGCCCTCCTGGAGCTGGACATCCGCGCGTTCGATCTGGTCATCACGGACCTCCGCTTGCCCGATATCGACGGACTGGCCGTTCTGGACCGCGTGCGCGAGGGCTCGCCGGAGACCGTGACGCTGATCATGACGGCGTTTGCATCCGTCGATTCGGCCGTGGAGGCGCTGCGTCGGGGCGCGCACGACTACATGCTGAAGCCGCTGTCCCTGGCCGACCTGGAGCGGAAGGTCCACAACATCGCCGAATACAAGCGGCTCGGGCGGGAGAACGCGCGCCTGCGCACGCAGCTACGAGGTGAGCGCAACGCCCTGGAGAAGCTCAGGCGAGGCGGCCGCGAGCTCCAGGAGCTCTGCGACGTGCTGGAGCGCATGGCGACGTCCGACTCCAACGTGCTGGTCCTTGGCGAGAGTGGGACGGGCAAGGAGCTCGTCGCGCGCGCTCTGCACGAGACGTCCGACCGAGCGAGCGGCCCATTCCTGACGTTCAACGTCTCCGCCGTCTCGGACGCGCTGGTCGAGAGTCACCTCTTCGGGACGATGTCAAAGGAGGGCGATCGCGAGGGCCTCTTTCGCGCCGCCTCCGGGGGGACGCTCTTTCTGGACGAGATAGGAGATGTCCCGCTCCACATCCAGATGAAGCTCCTCCACGCAGTCGACGGCAAGGAGGTATTGCCCGTCGGGGCCGAGCGCGGGGTCAAGGTTGACACTCGCATCGTGGCGGCGACGCATCGAGACCTGGCCGCGATGGTCCACGACGGTACCTTCAGGCAGGATCTCCTCTACCGCCTGCAGGTCATTCAGCTGCGCGTACCGCCAGTACGGGAGCGACTCGGCGACATCCCACAGCTGGCGGCGGATCTCCTCGAGCACCACGCGCGAGCGCAGGGCCGCGCGGTGCACGGGATCGCCCCCGACGCGATGGTGCTGCTCTCCTCCTATGCTTGGCCCGGCAACGTGCGCGAGCTCTCCAACGTGATCGAGCGAGCGGTGATCTTGAGCATGGACGGCCACATCACGCCGGCAGATCTGCCGGTGGAGCTGGGGATTCGCCCGTCGAGCTCGGGCGCGAGCCACGACGGGGCGCCGCCGCTCGACGACGAAGCGGCAAACCTGGAGCGGGCGACGCTGGCGTTCCAGCGCGGACACATCGAGCGGGTCGTTCAGGTCTCGAGCGGGCGGGACGAGGCCGCGCGTCGCCTTGGTCTGTCGCCTGCGACCTTCTATCGCTACCTCACGAGGGTCGGACTCAGGGCCGCAGCACCGGCGGCGGAGTCGCCCTCACCGCACGTCGATGGGAAGAGCACAGCGTGAGCTTGCACGCCTCGTGAGCTGCCGTCACGGAGAAGAACGAAGTGCCTCCACGCGTGCCGCGTGCTCGCACGGCGTGAGAGGCGTCGCATTGATGATGTGAATGAACGCGATCCGACCGCTCGCGTCCCGGATCGTCTTGCGCGCGATCAGGACGTCGCCCTTGAGCTCCTCGGTGATCTCCATGTCGGGCCCGTCGTCCCTTCGGAGCCTTGCCTCGGCCATGTAGGACGGAGCCATCCTCGTCGAGAGCATGCTGAGGTTGTCCACGGACTCCCTTGGGAAGAGGCCCCGCGCGTCTGGCGACTCGCGCACCACATGGAGCTGAAGCCCGCGATGCCCGATGTCGAGCCCGTGCTCCAGCACCAGCGCGGTCGACCCGAGGAGGTGGCCTTCTGCATCCAGCACCCACTCCACGCCACTGTAGTGAGTGGCGGGTCGCTGGGCGGGGCCGGAGGTCGTTGGCGCACCGAGGAACAGCGAAACCAGGAACGTCGTGACAGATCGGAGATGCATGGCTCAGTCCCCTTGTTTGGGCCCCGACGCGAGGCTGTCTACCGTTAACCCTGTGCACGACGCGCTGGTTTGCCCGTCCAGCGCGCGTCTCGATCAGGCTATTTTATGGGCAGTTTGTCTCAGTTTTGAGAAGCGGTCGCAGAGCCGAGAGCCGGGCTGGGCATCTGCCAGATCCTCTCTGCGACCACGAAATGCAATAGGGGATCCACCAAGCTCGACGCGGTTTCCACCTGCGCTGAGACCACCTCCTTGGGCCACCTGCAGGCGCCGCTCGCGTTCGATGCGGAGCGTTTCGGACGGCTCGGTCGCACACGAGTGGATGGCGTGTGTGGCTGAGTTCATCTAGTGTTGTTCAAATGGCAGCCGTGGCGCCCGGGACGCTCATTTCAGGGCGCTATCGCGTCGAGCGCCTTCTGGGTGAGGGCGGGATGGGCGTGGTGCTCGTGGCGGAGCATCTGGAGCTGGGTGAGCGCGTTGCCATCAAGATCCTTCGCGCAGATGCGGACGTGTCGAGCGCCGCGGCCGAGCGTCTTCGACGAGAGTCGCGTGCGGCTGCGCGCATCCGCGGCGAGAACGTGGCTCGCGTGCTTGATGCCGGCGTTGCCGCAGGCATTGGGCCGTACTTCGTCATGGAGCTGGTGCATGGCAAGAGCCTTGCCGCCGTGCTCGCGGAGGGAGGCAAGCTGGAGCCCGCTATTGCCATCGACTACATGCTGCAGGCGTGCGCGGCGCTGGCGGAGGCGCATGCGCTGGGCATTGTGCATCGCGATCTGAAGCCCTCCAATATCTTGCTCACGCGTGCGGCCGACGGCGGCGCGCTGGTGAAGGTCGTGGACTTTGGCGTTGCCAAGACGGAGGGCCTTTCGGGACACTCGTTGACGGAGACCGGAAGCTTGCTCGGATCGCCGCGCTACATGTCACCCGAGCAGGCGCGTGAGGCAAAGGACGTCGACGGGCGCACGGACCTCTGGTCGCTAGGCGTGGTGCTGTATGAGCTGCTGACCGCGCACGTACCGTTCGAGGCGTTCACCGCCGCGGGCGTGATCTCGCGCATCATGACGGAGCCACCCACGCCCGTCGCCGAGCATGGAGTGGTGCTCGCGGAAGGGCTGGAGGCTGTTGTCGTGCGCATGCTGGCGCGCGACAGAGACGCTCGCTTCGCGACTGTGGTGGACGTGGCCGGCGCGCTTGCGCCCTTTGGTGGAGATGGCGCCGCCGCTCTGGCGCTTCGTGTGAAGCGCATTCGAGAAGCGCCGCGCGAGCCCATCGCGCCGGAATCGACGGGCGTTGCCGTTGCCCGGGACGAGCCCACCGAGGCCGCGACCAGCGTGACACACGCAGAACCGCACGACGCCGCAAGGTCCACGGCAAAGGCGCCCACTCCGCGATGGCGAGGGTGGCTTCTGCCAGCAGCGATTGGCGCGGCCGTTATCTCGCTGACAGCATTCGCGCTGCGGGCGCGCGGAGGCGACGCGACGGGTCCTCGCGACACCACGTCCCCAAGCGCCGCACCTGGGACCGGCGCGCCGTCGAGCGGTTCGATTCGTGAGGTCGCGCGCGAACCAAATAGCCAGGCGCTGCGCGAAGGCCCTGCATCTCCGTCTCCATCCCCGTTCGGCCCCCAAGGTGCTGGGCCGATGACGGACGTTGCACAGATCACGAGCCCGCCCGCGACGAGTGGTGCTCCTGTCGTGGTTGCGAGGGCTGCCACAAGCGGCGCGCCTGTGCGACCGCTCCCGGTGCCCACGCCACGAAGCACGGCGAGTGCAGCTCCCGCCGAGGACGACTTCGGCCCTCGAAAATAGGGCGTCTCGCGATCTCAGCGCTTCGGCGAGATGTCGTGCTTCTTCATCAGCCGGTTGAGCGCGTCACGACTGGACAGGCCAAGCTCCGTCCAGGCGCGCGAGATGTTGCCGGCGTGGCGTGCAAGGGCGCGCTCGATGTCCTCACGCGAGAGCTCCGGCGCGCGTGCATCACGCGGGGGTCGGAGCTTTGCGCGAACACCATCGGTGAGCGCGATGAAGTGGTCACGGCTCTCCCCCAGTGCTGCCAACAGAATGGTCTCCAGCTCGCGCACGTGTCCCGTCCACGTGTGCGTGAGCAGGCCCATCATGAGCTCCGGCGCAATGCGCGGTCTTCCCGTGTCGTCAAAGAAGCGTGCTCCAACGCTTGGGTCCGCAGCTGCCACGCGTCCAAGGATGGCGTTGGCCAGGAGGGGCACGTCGTCCGTGCGTTCCGCAAGACCAGGCACGGAGAGCGACAGCTTCAGGCGCGCCGCAAAATCGTGCTTCAGCGACCCAAGCTCCCGGTTCGTTGCACCGATGAACCTCACATCTGCGCGCCGCGCGTGATCGTCACCTAGCCGGTGGTACTCACCGTCATCCAGCACGCGAAGAAGGTGCGCCTGCAGCGCCTCCGGTAGCTCGCCGATCTCGTCCAGGAAGAGAGTGCCTCCGTCGGCTTCACCAAGCAGCCCTGCGCGCTCGCGCATGCCGGCGTTGGGATAGTTGCGTGCGTTGCCAAAGAGCTCCGCGTCGATGATGCCGTGCGGAAGGGTGGCTGCGTTGCGCGCGACAAACGGCCCTTTTTCACGCGCGGAGAGCGTGTGCAGCGCTCTAGCGCAGAGCTCCTTTCCAGCGCCGCTAGGGCCAAGCACCAGAACGTGTCCTGGCCTTCGCGCAAGCATGCGCAGCTCGTCGCGAAGCGCCCACGCGCGTGCCCCTTCTCCCACGATCCCGTGCGCGTCCTGCGCGCCGAATGCAAAGCCGGGCTTTGCGCCGCCAGCCATGAACGGCTCGTGCGCCACGCACAGAAGCACCATCTCGCGCGCAAGCTCCAGCGCGGATCCTGGCGCAAGCTCCGCGCGATCGACCGTGACCCCACCCACACGCATCTCCACTTTTCCCACGCGCTCCACGGTGAGTGTTTCGCCGTGAGCGCGGATGCGCAGCTGGTGACGGGAAAGGCCTCCGCTCAGAAGTGGCTGGCGAGCGCTAGCTCCTTCGCGCAGCGGGCCGAAGAGCAGGCGCTTGGCGTCGTCGTCCGGACGGGCCGCACCACGCCCAAGGAGCCACGTGCCTCGAGGGACAACCGCCGACTCCCCCACACGCGCGGGCTCGGTGTGCGACCACGCAATGACCAGCGAGAGCTCGCTTGGCCTCTCGCTCGTGGCGCCCTTGGGCGGCAACCACCCCGACGGCCGGGTCTTCGTCTCGTCCGACACCAAGAGGCAGCATAGCGAAGCTTGCGCGCCGCACAGTGCAAGACTGTGCGCGCGCAATGGTCAGCTCCTGCCGAAGGGGAAATCGCCACAGAATGTGCTGCTTTTGTGAGGGCACGGTGCTTGCGGTATGAGCCCGCATGACGAGCCCCATCCGCGAAGGTGACATCCTCGCAGGGAAGTACAAGGTGGAGCGCGTCCTTGCTCAAGGCGGAATGGGGATCGTGGTCGCGGCCATTCACCAGCAGCTGGAGCAGCGTGTTGCGCTGAAGTTCATGCTGCCGGAGGGCATGGAGAACGAGGGGGCGCTGAGCCGCTTCCTGCGAGAGGCAAAGGCCGCCGTGCGCCTCCGCAGCGAGCACGTGGCCCGCGTGCTGGACGTGGGCACGGCCGAAACCGGTTCGCCGTACATTGTGATGGAGTACCTGGAGGGCCTGGACCTTTCGGGCGTCATCAGCGAGCAGGGCGCGCTGCCCATGGACCTTGCGATCACGTACGTGCTTCAGGCCGCGGAGGCCGTGGCGGAGGCTCACGCACTGGGCATTGTTCATCGTGATCTGAAGCCTGCGAACCTGTTTCTCACCAAGCGCGCTGACGGGACGCCGTGCGTCAAGGTCCTGGACTTTGGCATCTCCAAGCTGACGGGCGTGGGTGACATGAACCTCACGAAGACGAACACGGTGATGGGCACGCCGTTCTACATGGCGCCGGAGCAGCTTCAATCGTCCAAGAACGTGGACCTTCGTTCGGATGTCTGGTCGCTTGGGATGATTCTCTACGAGCTTCTGACCGGCGTGGTTGCGTTCCAGCGCGACACCTTGCCGGGCCTTTGCTCCGCTATCCTGTTCGAGCCCGTTCCGTCGGCGCGCGAGCGTGTGCCGGCCATCCCGGAAGGGGTGGAGGCTGTGCTTTTCAAGGCGCTGGAGAAGCTTCCGGGCGATCGCTATCAAACGCTGGGCGAGTTCGCCGACGCCCTTGCGCCATTCCTGTCCACGGGTGTGATGCTGGCGGAGCGCGTGAGCCGGGTGCTGGGTCTTGCCGCGGCCGCCCACGAGGCGCGCACGCGGGTCCATTCTTCACCCATGATCGACCGCGACGTCGCGGTCGAGAGGCCGTCACTTGCGGCCACCAGTCCGAAGCCGTTCGGTTCATCATCTCCGTTCGGTCCGTCCGCTCCGTCATCTCCAGTCGGTCCGTCGGCTCCGTCGGCTCCCGTCATGGAGCACCTGGCCGCAACGTCCGAAGAGCCGACGCCTTCGTACATGCCTGTCAGCCGTCCGTGGGGCAAGCTCGCGGCGGTGGGGGGCGTCGTGCTCGTGTGCCTTGTGGTCTTCGTAGTGGCGATGCGCTCTAGTAGGCGTGAGGAGCCGGCAAGAGCGTCCGCTTCATCACAGGTTGCCGCTGTCACGCCGCCAGGGAATGCCGAAGGAACGATGCCAAAGCAAGCGTTGTTGGTAGCCCCCACCCAGACCAGCCAGGTCATCGACACCGCTGGTTCCTCGGCCGGTGCGTCGCTAGCGTCGGCGCATGTCGTTGCGAAGGAGCGGCCGCGTCAGGTGACCGCTGCACCAAAACCCATCTCTCTTGCTCCCAGCGCGTCGCCGCCCGGCGACGACATGTACGGCCCCCGGAAGTGACCAAAGGACCAAACCTCGCATGACCCTCCATTCACGCGTGCTCCGTTCGTTCCGCAAGAGGACTGCGACGGCGCTCATCCTCGTGGCCGCAGCGCTCGTCGTCGACCGTGCGTCGGCGGAACCCTCTGCCACAGAGAAGGCCACCGCCGAAGCGCTCTTCGATCAGGCCAAGGAGCTGATGAAGACCGGACATGAGGCAGATGCTTGCCCCAAGCTGGCCGAGAGTCAGCGGCTTGACCCCGGCGTTGGAACGCTGCTGAACCTGGCAGACTGCTTCGAGCGCACGGGCAAGACCGCAAGCGCGTGGGCCACGTTCCGGGAAGCGAACGCGCTGGCGCGGGTAGGGGGAGACGCAAGGCGCGAGCTGCTCGCCAGGGATCGAGCTGCGCGCCTGGAGGGGCAGGTGCCCAGGCTGGTCGTGAACGTACCGGATCTTCCGGGGCTCACGGTGACCGACGGCACCAATGTGCTTGCGAAGGCCACGTGGGGCGCTCCGCTCCCGGTCGACCCCGGGCCGCACACCATCGTCGCGCGCGCTCCCGGCTATCGCGACGCAACGGTCAGCGTCACCGTTGCAAACGGCGAACGAAAGTCTGCCGACATACCCAGCCTGGAGAAGGTGGAAGCCACGCCGCCGCCCGAGACGCCACCCGAGGTGTCCAAGGAGCCGCCGAAGGTCGTGGCCGACCTGCCGCCCGCGGACGCGAAGGGGCGCGTTGGTACACGCACATACGTGACCTACGGCGTCGCAGGAACGGGGCTCGTCGTGGGAACGATCTTTGGGCTGACGTCGCTGTCCAAGACCTCCGACATCAAGGGAGGATGCACCGGCAACGTCTGTCCGACGAGCGCCTCCGGTGACATCGGTTCGGCAAACACGCTGGCCTGGGTCTCCGATATCGGTCTTGGCGTTGGTGTCGTCGCTGCTGCGGTGGGGACGTACTTTCTTTTCAGCGATCTGTCGCACAGCCCGGCGGCCCCCACGACGGGGCGCGTGACGCCCACCGTGTCGCTTGGAAATGGAGCCGGTTCACTCGGCCTCCGCGGAAACTTCTGAGGATGGACCCCATGAAAGGACGAACCTCTCCCATGCAGAGAACAGGCTCTCGCGCTATGCGGCTCGCGCTCATCGGCTCCATCGGCTTTGCCGCTGCGTGTCAGGCTGTGTCTGGCCTCAGCTCGCTGGAGACTGCAGACCAGGATGACGGGGGCGGCTCTTCTGACGCCTCCGCCGTGGGGGATGGCGCAAAAAACTCTGCCGACGGAAACGTGCAGGATGCACGCGTTTCGCTCGACGCATCGTTTGACGGCGGCGCCGATGCCGACGCAGCCGACGACATCGATACCGCTCCGCGCGGCGCGACGTGCCTGGAGGCGCAGTCGCATGGCGTGACCAAGGATCGCGAGGTGCTGATCGATGCCGACGGCGCCGGCCCGCTGAAGCCGTTCACCGTCTACTGCTTTGGCATGCAGGGCTCTTCGCCGCAGGCATACCTGTCGCTGAAACACAGCGTGGACACCGGCGAGCCCACGAGCAACGTCTCGTTCATGCCGTTTGACATCAACAGCTGCGGCTATGGTACGTGCGCGCTGCCGGGCCACGACCTTCAGCGCTACCACACCAAGGTCCGGATCGATCTTGCCTCCCTCTCGCTGGACTCCACGGACCTGCAGTTTGGCCGTTACGACGACAAGGTCGTGGCGGGGTGCTGGGCGAGCACGGGTGGCGCTTGTTATGACCTCTCGCAATACATGTACTGGGGACGGGCAGCGGGATGCGGTTCTGCCACCAAGGCCACCGCGAACATGGACCTGCGCGACACCGGCTTTGCATTCGATCCGTCCGTGTCCGTCACGGTACCGCCCCAGGTCGACGGTCCCAACGTGCACTCCAACGCCACCTTCAACGCCGACCGGACCACGCTCGACGTGCAGGAATGGCTGGGCTCTTGCGGGTGGGCGTCACCAACGGGTGGTTATTCGCCAGCCCACTTTCGAGGACCGGACGACGCCAGCGTGCCGCAATACCAGAGCGTCATCCTCACAAAGCTGAAGCAGCTCTGACGGCCGACCAGCTCACCTCATAGCGAGCAGGGTTTTCCCACAGGCGCGGTGTACTTGATAATCACCAGCCCGGCGTCGCCGCCGCCACCGCTCGATACTGCGTAGACGCCAGCAGCGCCACCCACGCCGAACGCAGACTCTCGGGACGCGTCAGCGATACCCGGCCCCCTATTTCAGGCGGAATTTGTAGAAGTAGGCGCCGCCTGCGCCTGCAGCCGCGAGCAGGAACAGGAAGAAGAACAGGAGGCCGTTGCCGCGCTTCGGCTCCTTCAACTGCGCCGCCATGATCTCGTGCCTCACTGGCGCGAGCGGGGGGCTCGAGTGACTGGAGTGCGGCGGCGGTACCGAGTGCGGGGCTGGAATGGAAGGCGAGTTCCGGTTCGAGCTGTGCGGCGGCGGCACCGACGGCACGTCCTCGAGCGCGGAGAGGTTGCCCTCTTGGAGCGCGCCCGAGAGTGAGCCAGTGAGCGAATCCACGGAGGAGCCCTTGCGTTCGCCGATGCCGATCTCGTTCGCCCAGTTCGTGGGGTCCACGAACTGATCCGGATTGAGGGGCGAGGAGTGCTTGTTCGCGCCCGTGACGTCCGCATCCGAGGCGGTGCCGTCTTCCTTGAGCGACGTGAACTCGAGGAGCGCCTCCTCGATCAGCTTGTCGATGATGGAGCCCTGCGGCGGGCGGACCTTCTGGCGCTCGCGCATGGCGCCCTGCACGAGCGCGGCGATGTCGAACGTGCCGATCGCCTCTCCATTCTTGAAGAGGAAGCGATTGAGATCCTGCCCGAGCTCACGCGCGGTCTGGTAGCGGGCGCCCTGCTCGCGCGCGAGCGACTTCGCGACGATTCGCTCGAGCTCCGGCGGCACGCGCGGATTGATCTGCGCGATCGACGGGACCACGGCCTGCTGGACCTTACGGACGGTCTGATAGTCCGTCTCACCCAGGAACAAGCGCTGTCCGGACAGCATCTCCCAGAGCATGATGCCCACGGCGAAGATGTCGGTCCGTGCGTCGACCTCCTGGCCGGTCGCCGCCTCCGGAGACAGGTAGGAGAACTTGCCTTTGATGATGCCAGGCTCGGATTTTTCGAGCTGTGTGCTGGCCTTGGCGAGGCCGAAGTCCACGATCTTCACCTCGCCATACTTCGTGACGAGCACGTTCGGCGGGGACATGTCGCGGTGGACGATGTGCTGCGGGACGCCGTTGGCGTCCTTCATCTCGTGCGCGTAAGAGAGGCCCTTGCAGATCTCCGCGCAGATGAAGACGGCGGCAGGGACCGGGAATTCGCGGCCTTGTTTGCGGATGGACTCCGCGATGGACTTGAGGTTCGCCCCGTCGACGAACTCCATGACGATGAAGTAGGCGCTATCGCCGACGCCGATGTCGAAGACCTGAACGCAGTTCGAGTGCGAGAGCGACGCCGATAGGCGTGCCTCGTCCAGGAACATGGAAATGAACTTCTTCTTCTCGCTGAGGTGGGGGAGGACGCGCTTGATCGCGACCTGCTTCTTGAAGCCCTGAAGGCCCTCACTCTCGGCGCGAAAAACCTCCGCCATGCCGCCCGATTCGAGCTTTTCGATGACGCGGTATCGCTGCTGTTGCTCTGTCATGGACGGGGCCGCACGATCTTTCGACCAGGACAGGGTGCCACCTATGGACGTTGGGGGTCAACCGAAAGTAGGATGCTCCGCGTAGGTAGGGACAAAAGGAGGGTGGCGGCTTGTCAGATGGCATGAACGAAGCGCGTGGCATGGTGGAGGCCGCGATCCGCACTATCGGCCTCGACCCCGCGGCTCTCGTGATGAAAGAGAGCACGAAAGACGGCGCTCCAGGAGAGACCCAACAGGTCGCCTGGACGCTGAAGCGCGGCAGCGCTGCCGTGCTTGTGATGCTGCTTCGCCGCGGAGACGTTGCGTCGCTGCGCGTGGTGTCGCCCACCATCGTGTTCGACCCTGCGAAGAAGGACGTCCTCTTCCCGCGCCTCCTCAAGCTCAACGCGGAAGGCATGATGGGCTGCGCGTTCGCGCTCGTCGGCGACAAGGTGGTCGTGGTGACGGAGCGCCCGATCGTCGATCTCTCCGAGACAGAGGTGGCGCATGCCATCCGTCTCGTGGCTGGCGTCTCGGATACGTACGACGACAAGCTCGTGGCCGAATTCGGCGGAAAGCGGGCCTCAGACACATGAGCTCGCACACATGAGGAAGGCGCTTCGGCGCGGGATGCCGCTCACGGTGTGCAGCTCTCTGCTGCTCATGGCCGTGACAACAGAAGCGCACGCCCTCGACCCCGAGGTGACGAGCGACACGACCGCGCAGTTCTACGACGTGCGCAGCCCCACCGGCGAGACGGTCCTCGCACGGCGCAGGCTCACGACCACGCTCGGGGCGTCCGTCTACGATCTGATGAACACGAGCACGGACCCCAACGCGGCGTCCCTCACGTTCCGCACGCGCGTGCGTTACGACGCCGACTACGGCGCGAGCCCGCAGGAGACCACGGTCTCCAACTACGGGCGGCTGGTCCCGACGTTCAACCGCAACGCGCTCGACCTCATGTACGGCTACGTCGAGGGGCGGAAGTTCTTGAAGGGGTGGCTCGGCTTCAAGGTCGGTCGGCAGTACGTGACGGACGTGCTCGGCTGGTGGTCCTTCGACGGCGGCCAGGTGCGCGTGACCACGCCTGCGTTCTTCGCGATGGAGCTGTACGGCGGCCTGGAGCAGCGCGGCGGCTTCTTCATGAGCACATCGCGCTTCGAGCAGGACGGCATCGCGCGCGGAGATCGCGGCGGCTACGATCCTTCGCTCTATCCCAGCCTTCAGCCGCAGGGCATCGCGCCCGCGCTCGGGGCCGCGGTCGAGACCACGGGCCTCACGTACGTGCACTCGCGCCTCACGTACCGCCGCGTCGAGAACACTGGCGTGTCGAACACCAGCGAGTTCGTGAACGGCATCTACACGAACTCGCAGTACAACGGCGGGCGCATCTCGTCCGAGCGCCTGGGCATGTCCGTGGACGGCACCGTGCCGCAGATCGGCGGCGCCAAGTCCGGCGTTGCGTACGATCTCTACAACGCGCGCCTCTCCAACGCATATGCCTCCGTCGACGCGTTTGTCGGGCAGAAGCTCACGCTCAGTGTGGACTACGACTATTACCAACCGACGTTCGACGCGGACTCCATCTGGAACTTCTTCCAGGCCGCGCCCATGAACGACGTCGGCCTTCGCGGGTCGCTCGACGCCACGAAGAAGCTCAGCGTCGCGGCCGGTGGTCACGTACGCGTGTTCCACCAGCAGACGAGCAACGACGCGCCGAACAGTTCTCCCTCGCCGACGGGCGTGAAGGTCGACCCGGTGCCGAACTACTTCCCCACGGCGGCCTCGACCTTCGACGGCGGCGGCAACCTGGCGGCGAAGTACAAGTGGGGCTGGGGCCACCTGGGCCTGCGCGGCCGCGGCAACTTCGGCAGCGACGGAGACAGCGTCGGCGGTGACGCCTACGGCGAGCGCGTCTTCGCCACGCGCTACATCCTCGAAGGACGCGCGGGCGTCTGGCAGTGGAACGACAAGCTCCGCCCCGATCGCGATGCGACGAGCTTCGGGTACACCGCCGGCGCGGGCTATCGGCTCGCGGAGCGGTCCAAGGTGCTGGTCGAGTTCGATCACAACATGAACAGGCTCGTAGGTCAGCGCTTCCGCGTGATGGCGTGGCTCACAGTGGCGGTGACCAAGTGAAGCGCCTGTCGTTCTGGCTCCTGATCGTGGCGATGCTCACGGCGATCTCGATCGCCTTCGCACAGACGGCGGTCTCGACTTCGACTTCGACTTCGACTTCGACTTCGACTTCGACCTCGACCCCGACCTCGACCGCGGGCTCGGGCTCGGGCTCGACCGGGGCAGCCGCGTCGCATGGGCTTTCTGCCATGCCCAACGACGATCGCGTTCCGCTCAAGTATCTGCCGCCTGGCGCGTTCGATCCCGACAAGGGGCCAAGCGACGTCGTGTTTCCGCCGCAGAAGCTCACGATTCGGTTCAACCACAAGCTCCACGTGGCGCTCGGTCAGAAGTGCGTGTCTTGCCACCTGGGCGCGACATCCAGCGAATCCGTGCAGGATACACTCACTCCCAAGGGCACGAAGTGCGACCAGTGCCACCAGTCGGATCACTCCGACCTGCTCAACGTGAAGCCCAGCGGCGCGCCCACCGGCACCGGTAGCTGCGCGTTCTGTCACAACGGCTACAAGGAGTCGGACGGCAACCTCGTCGCCCGCAACGTGATCCCCCGGCCGAACATGGTCTTTTCGCACAAGAAGCACGCCGTGCGGAACATCAACTGCCAGCAGTGCCACGGTGAGGTCCAGGAGCTGGAGCTTGCCACGCGCGATCAGCTCCCGCGCATGCGCGGCTGCTTCGGTTGCCACCAGATGGACGACGCGTCACGTGGCCTCGCCAAGAGCGACTGCACGACCTGCCACGTGAAGGAGATGGCCTCGGCCACCACGCAGGCGTTGCCGGAGCACATCGGCAACAGCGGCGGCGGCAAGATCAAGATGATGTTCGCGTCCGGCACGTTGAAGCCGCCGCGGTGGATGCACAACGCCGCGCACTCCCCCGACTTCATGGAGCGCCACAAGATGGTGGCCGCGAACGACTCCGAGTTCTGTGCCAACTGCCACAAGGAAGACTTCTGCGTCGGTTGCCACGACGGCCGCGTGCGCCCGCGCAACATCCACCCGAACGACTACATCTCGATGCACCCGATCGAGGCCCGCCAGGCCACGCTCAAGTGTACGAGCTGCCACCGCGAGCAGTCCTTCTGCATCGGCTGCCACCAGCGCGTCGGCGTCACCATGACCGGCCCGTCGGAGGCGCGCGACTCCGGACGCTTCCACCCGCCGAAGAACATCTGGAGCGACGCGCCGCGCAAGCCGGGCCATCACGCGCAGGAGGCGATGCGAAACATCAACGCCTGCGTCTCGTGCCACGTCGAGCGCGACTGTGTCGTGTGCCACGGCGGACAAGGCGTCGGCGGCGGCTTCAACCCGCACAACGCCGGCTTCAAGGGCGGTTGTGCCACGCAATTCCGCAGGAACCCGCGTCCCTGCTTCGTCTGCCATGAACCCGGCGCCACGGTGCTAGCCCAATGCCGCTGAGCCTCCAACGGTTGTGGGAAGGTTTGAAGTTCCGCTTGCATACGCGAGCTACGGGCGGGTATATGGAGCGGTCCCCGAACACGGAGGTCGCACTTGAATTCACTCGTCCGGTATTTGATCGAGAACATGTACTTGGACTTCCAGGGGGAAATCTCCCTGGATCAGGTTCGACAGATGCTTCGGGGGGACGAGAGCCGGGAGGCGAAAGCCCTGCTCGCCAAGCTGATCGAGGACAAGGGCGTGGACGATCTTCTGATCACCCTGGCCGATTGTTTGAAGGATCACATCCGCACGGGCGTGAGCGAACAGGTCGTTCGCGATCAGCTCGGCACCTACTCGGATTCCTGAGCGCGCCTCGCGTCGTCTCCACACCGACGCGCGCTGCGGTCCTGTTCGCCGGGCTCAGCCTTGCCGCGCTCGCCTGTGATCAGGGCACACAGCACCAGCAGCCCACGTTCACGCGGTTTGTGTCGCTGGTTTCCTCGAACGTGGACGCGACGCATCCGCTGCCCGTCGACGGCACCATCGTGCTGCAGTTCGATCGATACCTGAACCCCGCGACCATCACGCGGCAGTCGTTCATCGTGACCGACGCATCGGGTCAGCCGCTGCAAGGCGCGCTCGTCACCTACGATCCCATCGCGCTCACGGTGTCGCTCGCGAACCCCAACACGCCTGGCTCGGGAACGTCGGCCGCCACGCCATGGCTCACGCAAGGTCAGAGCTACAAGCTCTTCGTGCCGGTGTCGGGCAGCTCCACGGATCTCAGCGGCCTGCGCGCGATCGACAACGCGCCGCTCGATCCCGCGACCGGCCCGATCGAGCTCGCCTTCAACGTGGTCGCCAAGGGCGCGCCCTCCTCCACGAAGACGATGCGCTTCTGCGGCGACATCCTCCCCATCTTCGCCAACAAGTGCTCCGGGCAGCTGGGCTGCCACGGGCCTGACGACAACGCAGACCCGGCAGCGGGCATGTACCTCACGTCGGCAGAGGGAGTCGCGGCGACCGCGATCGGCCGCATCTCGCAGGCGTCGAACACGTCGGGCATCGCCGGGCAGGCCGTGCCGCCAAACCGCGTCTTCGGGCTGAATTTCCCCATCATCGACCCCGGCCACGCCGCCACCAGCTGGCTCATGTACAAGATCGCGATGGCGCCGGCGCCCGACAACAGCCTGGTGACGGACGCGCCCTTGAAGTGTCCGGATGCCGCTGGCAAGAGCGCACCGCCGCAATCGGTCGGCATCAAGACCTCTGCGTACCCGCCAAGCGCCGACGAGCAGGCCGTGCTGTCCGACGCCATCCTCGGGCGCCCCATGCCGTACCCGAGCTACGGGCCGAAGCCGACCTACGCCACCAATGCGCTCGACTTCGAGGAGCGCGAGCGCGTGCGTCTGTGGATCGACCAGGGCGCGGCCGTCGAGCCCTGCGGGATCTGCTCGAACTAAGAGCTGCGGCGCCACAACGCCGCGGACACGCGGAGCATCCAAAAGTCATGCGTTCGCTCGTCTGGTTTCGCGGCAAGGATCTCCGCATCACCGATCACGAGCCGCTCACGCGCGCCATCGCGGATGGCGACGTCATCCCGCTCTTCGTGCTCGATCCGTATTTCTTCTCGCCCGAGCGCGCGCGGCAGCTCCCGCATCGCATGCAGTTCCTGCTCGAGTCCATCGAGAGCCTCCGCGAGAACATCGCCGCGCTTGGCTCGCGCCTCTTGCTGGTCTCCGGGAAGAGCCACGAGGTCGTTCCGGAGCTCGCGCGCCGCTTCCGGGTCGAGCGCGTGCTCGCGCACCGCTGGACGGAGCCCTTCGGCCGCGCGCGCGACGAGAAGGTGCAGGCCGCGCTCGGGTCGATCAAGCTGGTGCTTTCGGAGGGGGAGACGCTGTTGCGGCCGGGCGCGCTGCGCACGGGGCAGGGCGGCGTCTTCTCCGTCTACACGCCGTTCATGCGCGCGCACCGGAAGGCGTACGTCGAATCGCCAGGGCGAAAGCCGCTTCGTGCGCCCGCGCGGCTGCCGGCGCTTCCGGAGGATGTAGAAGCAGACGAGTCTGCGCTGCCCACGCTGGCCTCGCTGGGCCTCACGCACAACCCGGAGCTACTCCGCGGCGGCGAGCGCGCGGCGCGTGAGCGAATGAAGGCGTTCTTCAATGCGCCCGTGAAGAGCTACGTGGAGACGCGCGACCGTATGGATCTCGCCGGAGGCAGCCGGCTGTCGCAGGATCTGAAGTTCGGGCTGGTCTCGGTGCGCGAGGTGTGGACGGCCGCGGGCATGTCGCTCACCCCTGGCAGCGTGCCGCGCGAGAAGTTCGAGAACGAGCTGATCTGGCGCGAGTTCTCGCACCACTCACTATGGGACAGGCCGCACCTTCTCCATGAGCCGTTCCGCGCTGACTTCAAGGACTTCCCGTGGCGCCGTGACGGCAAAAGTGCCGAGCGCGACCTCGCGTGGTGGAAGGAGGGCAAGACGGGGTATCCGGTCGTCGACGCAGCCGCGCGGCAGCTGCTGCACGAGGGCTTCGTCCACAATCGCGCGCGCATGATCGCGGCGAGCTTCCTCACGAAGCACCTGCTGATTGACTACAAGCTCGGCGAGGTGCACTACCTGCGCTACCTCACCGACGGCGACTGGGCGCAGAACAACGCCGGCTGGCAATGGTCCGCGGGTTGTGGCTGCGACGCGCAGCCATACTTCCGCGTCTTCAATCCGGTGACGCAGGGCGAGAGGTTCGATCCGGATGGCGCATACGTGCGTCGATGGGTGCCGGAGCTCGCCATGATGCGTGCAAAATACATTCATTCCCCGTGGGACGCGCCACCTGAGGACCTCGCGCGCGCGGGCGTGACGCTCGGGAAGACTTACCCCCGTCCGATCGTGGAGCACGCGGCTGCGCGGGTCCGCTTCCTTGCGACTGCGAAGAAACACCTCGCGTCGACATAGGTCCGCCTGGCGGCGTCAGCCCTCCTCGGCGACCTCGTCCGGAGGGAGAAACAGGTCGATGAGCTGCGCCTGCGAGTGCACGCCCACCTTCGAGAAGATCGACTTCAGGTGATTGCGGACCGTGCTCGGCGAGATGCCCAGCGTCCTTGCGATCGTGGGGACGCGGCGATTTGCGAGGAGTCCGTTGAGGACCTCTCGCTCGCGAGATGACAGCGTGGCGATCTCGGGGCGCCCGTCGACGTTGATGTGCAGGGGCTTGACCAGCGGTAAGAGGCCACCGTCCGCCAGCGTGCCCGCGATCTTCGCGATAGCGTCCTCCATGTTCCTGCGCTTGTTCGCCTCGTCGAGGCGCGAGAAGGCGAGCTCCACCGACGCGAGGAGCTGACGCTCCGAGAATGGCTTCACCACGAACGCGTGTGGCGACACCAGCACGGCGCGGGCAACGGTCGATGCGTCGCTGTGGGCGGACACGAAGACAGCGGGCACCTCGAACTCATCGTAGATGTCCTTCGCGAGCTCGACACCGTCGCGTTCACCGCCGAGCTCGATGTCGAGCAGGCAGAGGTCCGCGTGCTCCTGGCGCAGCGTGCGAAAGAGCCCATCCTCGTCGCGCACGCTGGGCAGGAGCTCGAACCCCGCGCCGACGAGGATGCGACGCATGTCGCGTTCGAGCATCCCGTCGTCTTCGACCAGCAGGAGCCGGCGTCTGGGGGCGGACGAGCTTTCGGAGATCGCCATCGTGCTACCATCGTAAACTACCGTGATTCCGCAATCCAGCGTCACTCCAAACACTTCGGATAGCGGACCGAACGCGGCATGAAGCTCCGCTTTCCAGGCGGGACAAAGTCGCTCGCGGCGCGGGTGGCGGCCAGGGCGGCGTCCGTCCTGGACGAGGCGTTTCTCACGGTGATCGACGTCGAGGGGAGCCGCAGCGCGAAGCGAACGATCGCGAAGTTCACGCACGAGGAGCGCGTGAAGATCCTCACCGATATTGCGCGTGCCTACGACATGCCGGAGTACTTCACCACGCCTGGAACTTTCTTCGAGGCGCCGCCGGCAAAGGTGCCGCGACGAACAGTCGTCTCCGAGGTCGTTGGCGGCTTCGGTCGCGCGCAGAAAACACGCACGACCGATCTGTCGTGGGAGAGCGGCTACATTCCGCGCCACGAGGGCGTGCGCGCAAAGTTCGAATCGCGCATCCCGAATCGCACCGCCCACGCGCGCCTCATCTCGGGAGGTGAAGGACGGCCCTCGATCGTGCTCGTCCACGGCTACATGGGCGGGCAGTGGGCATTCGAGGAGCGGCAGTGGCAGATCGGAGCGCTCCTTCGCGCTGGGCTCGACATCGCGCTCTTCGTGCTCCCGTTCCACGCGAAGCGGAGCGATCGCGTCGGTCGTGTGCCGATCTTTCCCGGCGGCGATCCTCGCTTCAACAACGAGGCGTTCGGGCAGGCCGTGTTCGACGCGCGCGCACTCTGCGCGCACCTCTACGAGGCGGGAGCGCCCGCGGTCGGTGTGATGGGCGTGAGCCTTGGCGGCTTCCTCACTTCGTTGCTGGCGACCGTGGAGCCACGGCTTGCGTTCGCGGCGCCCGTGATCCCGCTCGCCTCGCTGGCAGACTTTGCGCACGCACGCGGCAGGCTTGGTGAGAGCGCGGAGGAGGCGAGGATCGAGCACACTGCGCTGGAGCACGCGACGCGCGTGGTGAGCCCGCTCGCGCGCCCGCTCCTGATTCCTGCGTCGCGTGTGCTGGTGCTCGCGGCGGAGGGTGATCGCGTGACGCCCATCGCGCACGCGCGCGGCATCGCAGCACACTTCGGCGCGGACATGCATCTGCTCTCGGGCGGGCACCTGCTGCAGCTGGATCGCAAGGACGGCCTGCGCGCGGTGGTTTCGATGCTGCGGCGCGAGGGCGTCCTCACCCCGCGTGAGCCACGTCCGTCACGAAGCTGATCGCCTCACCCATGATCTCGTCGATGTTCGCGGAGTAGTAGTGCCCCGCCTTGGGCATCACGAAGAGCTTCGCGGGGAAGCCGGCATCGTGCAGGCGCTTGACTGTGGCGCGCTCCCCCGACAGCTCGCCGCCAAACTCGCCCGCGATGAGCGCGACCGCGCGCACCTTCGCAGCACGGAGCCGCTGCACATCCAGCGAGACGTTCGCCTCCGTCAGGATCAGGTACGACCATCGTCCAGGATGCATCGCCGCGATCGTCGGCGCGATGTACGCGCCACGTGAGAAGCCCGTGAGGATCGCCCCCCCGCGGTCCATCTCGTTCGGGTACGCCGCATCGACGGCAGCAATGGACGCCTCCAGATCGCGATCGACCGAGGCTTCATCCTCCGTCCACGTCGGCGGATTGTACGCGCCACCGCAGCTGCCGTTGCCACTCGGGCAGACAAGGAACCCCTCCGACTTCGCTGCAGAGGTCCAGTACCCACACGCATACCCCGGCGGATTGCACATGCCGTGAAGGTTCGCGATGAGCCGCTTCTTCCCGCCAGCAGGAACGGTGAAATACACGTTCCGCTTCGGAGCAAAGGGAAGCTCGAAAGGCCCAGTGACCCGAGGAGCAAGAAAAGCGCTGAGCCCGTCCCGCTCACCAACGGAGGACGGAGAGGTCGAGGTCGAGGTCGAGGTCGAGGTCGAAGTCGAGGTCGAGGTCGAGGTCGAGGTCGAAGTCGAAGTCGAAGCCGAAGTCGAAGTCGCTCGCGATGCCGGTGCACACGCGGAAATCATCGCCAAGACGAGGACGGCAGGACCGAAGGGCTTCATACCCAAGACATCGTCGCAGCGCCCAAGAGTGTGACGCGAGCGAGAATACCGGCAAAAAAGCGTGTCTCCCGCATACCGGCAAACCGCGCCAGGCGAGGCCTCTTAGTGGATGCCCGGTGGGGTCGGTGCGGTCTTGTCTGACTGGATGCAGCTGGAGAGGTCGAAGAACATGAATTCGAGCGCCTTCTCCTGCGGCGTCAGATCACCCAGGATGCACGAGTCCGGGAACGTGGGCTGCCCACTCAGCGCGGCGGCTGACACGTGGAAGTCGCTGAAGACAACGCGACCGCACACCTTGTCGTCCGCGACGCCGAGCGGCGTGTTGAAGGTGATGTGCATCACGCCGGGGCCTTCGCCATGAAAGTCCGCCTCGTAGTTCCAGCGCTGCGCCGGGGGGTTGTTCTCCTTGATGAGATCGTGC
>JANXLV010000353.1 GCA_025355005.1 Myxococcales bacterium
CCGCCGACGGTGCCCTTCACGAAGCGCTGGAAGCGAGCGCGGCGGGCAGCGACCTCGGGCTCCATCTTCTGCGTCAGGACGGGGTCCTCGGGCATCCAGATGCTGTCGATCATGGACCGCGGGGGCGTGGGAAAATCGAGATCGTCCGTGCAGTCGATGTCGGGGATGTCGGGGCTCAGCGTCAGCGGAGGCAACGAGCCCTCGTCGGAGATCGACGGATCGAAGGGGCGAGCTGCAGTGGGAGCCGCAGTGAACGCGGGTGCCGCAGTGAACGCGGGGGGTGCAGGCGGCACAGTGAACGCAGGTGCCGCGGCGAACGTGGGCGGCGCGATGAACGCGGGTGCCGCGCTGAACGCGGGCAGCACGGCAGCGACGGCCTGGACAGAGGCCTCGGTCACAGCGTCGGTCACGAAGGCCGGCGGCGGCGGCACGAAGTTCCTGTCGGCCAGGGTGAGGACGGGGGCGGCGGGAGCCGGCTTGGCGATCTGGCTGGCCTGGGAGGCGGCCTGGGAGACGGCCTTGGAGACGAGCTTGGAGACGGTTGGACGGGGCGGCGCGGCCACCTTCGACGCTGCGGGAGGCAACGGCGGCGCAACCACGGGGCCTGCCTCGATGCCTGCCTCGATTGGGGACACCTCGATCGCGGACACGGAGATGCAGGGCGCATCGTCGTCCGGGATGGTGTGGAGGCTCGCGCGAGCGGGATCAGCATCCGCGCTGGCGATCGGCACCGCGTCGGTGGCGGCGAGCACCACGCCCGCAGCCATGATCGAGATGCTGGGCACCTTGGCTGCTTCGGCTGCGTCGGGGATCGTGTCGTTGCTCACGACCCCGGTAGCTGCAAGCGGTGGGCCGACCCTGTCTCAAACGAATCCCCGGGAAAACAGCGGGGGAGACAGCCGTCAGCGGATCCATCGCGATCCACGGCGACGCCTGGATGCCTCAGGTACGCCGCGACTCAGGGATTCTCGTCGGTGACCCACTGCTTGAGGCCCACCACGATCGGATCGTTTGCCATCAGGGTGGTGATGGGGTGACCGGGGTTCGAGAGGCCCTGCGGGTTGAGCACGAGCGTGCTCTTCGTCTTGTCGCTGAAGTTGATGAAGTTGCGGGCCTGGGCGCACGCGTTGGTGTCGTCCGTGCCGAGGGTCGTGAGGTCCATGGCGTTGCGCGCGACCTCGTCGCCGCCGTTGTGGCAGCTGGTGCAGGAGCCCGGGCCTGGTGCGACGCCCGCGTCGGGCGGGATGGTGAGCGTGTTGCTGAAGAAGGCGGGCTTCGCGTTCGTCATGAAGGAGGTGAGGTTGGTGCACGCGCCGGACGGACCCGCGTCCACGCTGCTGGCGAGTGGACCATAGGCCTTGAATGCGACGCGCAGCTGGCTCGTGGATGCCCACTTCAGGAGGATGATGTTGCCGGAGTAGAAGTCCTGCGACGTGTTCTTCTGGAGGTCGAGCGGGCCAGTGAAGCCGTTCGTGACGGGGTCCGCGATGACGGGGCCGCTCTTCGGCACGATGACGAAAAAGGGCGAGTCGATGTGCAAGCCACCCATCGGCGACGAGTAGATCTTGATCGACGTGAGCGTGAGGATGTCGTTGTTGGTCTGAGCCAGGAACGTGAGCTTGGCGCCTGGGAGCGTGGGCGCGAGCTTCGTCAGATCGATCGTGTTCTCACCGTCGATGATGGACATCGGGTCGGTCTCGGGCAGCTTCTTCGCGCCAACCTCCGCCTCGATCCATGCGCGCACCTTGCCGAAGAGATCGGGGGACGTCTGCAGCGACGGGCCCTCGTGCTCGGCCTGGGTGAGGAGGATGCTGTCGCTGGTGTCGCCGGAGACCGGGATGATGCCTTTGTACGCCTTCGCCGAGACATACGCGTCTGGCTTGGCGAGCCACGTGGGCGCGTGACTGAACGAGCCGATCACGTGACAGACGCCGTTCGTGCCGCCGCACTTCGCGGTGAGCTCCGGCTCCAGCGCGCGGAACTGCTGCTCGGGTGTCGGCTCGGGCCCGCCGTCGGTCGCGCCGCCTTCCTGGTTCGTCCCCGCGTCGCCGGGGTGCGCCTTGGAGTCGCTGCCGCACGCGATCAGCCATCCAGCAAACGCCACCGCCAAGGTTCCGGGGATCAATGCGGACCAAAGGGCTGCGCGCGATGACATCGAGGCCTCCAGAGAAAGGGGAACGAAAGAAACGTCCACCCGTAGCGTAGGCGATTTCTCGCGCGCCCGTTACTACTTCGGACCGATTCCGAACTCGGTCGCTCCACGACAGGCAGGGACGGTGATCGGCGTGCTGTCGGCGCGCGTATGGACGGGTGTGACCACCGTGCCTCCGTAGTAGCCGTCGAGATCGCCAGGATCGATGGCGCTCGCCGTGCTCGCGATGTCAGCCTGCGCCTGGATGACGTACGTGCCGTCCGGCAGGCTTCGCAGCCTGAATGTGAAGTCGTTCTTCACCGTCATGAAGCTGAACGTGTCGGCGTACGTGATGGTCGCGTTCATGGTGTTCGTGATGGTGAGCACGATCGTGTGGCCGGCGTTGACCATCTGAGCGAACTGCACGGTGCCGGCGATCTCGTTTGTGCCGCCAAGGCCTGTATCCGTATCCACCTGGAAGGTGCCGCTCAGGCAGTGACCGCTGTCGAGGTCGGAGGTCGCGCTGCCATCGGTCGCGGACCCGCCCTCGCCGCCGCCGCCGCCGCCGCTGCCGCCGCCGCTGCCACCCGTCGCGGTGGGCGGGTGAGTGGTGCTGCTGCTGCAGGCGCCCGAGAACAAGAGGGCCGCGCAGAAACCGAGTGACACCGATGAAGCGAGCTTCGCCTGCAAAGCCGACATATTCATGGGCCTCACCCTGCGACATTCTTCGCCGGTAGACCAATTTTTTGCCGTGTGTGTGGATGTAGGTATAGCCTACGTCCATGGCCGTACGTTTCCACCGCAAGAACGAGCGCAAGAGCGTGAGGAAGGTTGTCTCCATCCGCTGTCAGGTCGTCCGCGAGGAGGACTTCCGGCTCGTGGGCGAGACCACGATGGACCTCTCGCCCGATGGGATGCTCGTGCCCACGGAGCTCGACGTGAAGCCTGGTGACGCGCTCATCGTGTCGTTCCAGACCACCGACTTCGGGATCTGGTTCGACACGGAGGCCGTCGCCGCGCGCGTCGTCTGCGGAAAGCGAAACACCGACAAGCACAAGGCCGTCGGTGTTCGTTTCGAGACCCTCGACAACGTGAAGCGCCACATCCTGAAGGGGCACCTTCGTCGTGCCCGGCCGCCCATTCCCGCGCGGTCGCCGCGTATCGATTACGCTGCGACCGTCGGCACGCTGCTTCAGACCGGCTGAGTCACTTGATGACGTTCGCGCCCTGGTTCGGGTTCGAGCAGCCGCAGTCACCGTAGTCGATCGTCTGGTCCGGGCACTCGGCCGCGCAGATCTCGGGGATGCGTCCGTAGATGCTGTTGCCGTTGCTCGAGCCAGTGCTGGCCGAGCCGCTGCCGCTCGAGCCGGAGCTGCTGCCGTTCGAGCCCGAGCTCGAGCCGCTGCTGCCGGAGCTGCTGCCGCTGCCGGAGCCCGTCGCGCTGCCGGAAGAGCCGCCGCTGCTGCCGCTCGCCGAACCGCCGACGCCGCCAGAGCCTGAGCCGCTGCTGCCACCGGAGCCGCCGCTGCCGGCCGAGCCGCCAGAGCCACCGGAGCCGCCGCCGCTGCCGCTGCCAGAGCCGCTTCCGCCGCTACCGCCAGAGCCTGCCGAACCGCCGGAGCCGCCGGAGCCGCTGCCCGAACCGCTGCCGTCGCCGCCGCTGCCGTCATCGGAACCGCCGACCGAGCCGCCGCTGCCGCTGGGGCAATCGCCTGCGCAGTTGCCGCCGCCGCCGCTGCCTTCGCAGGTGCCGCCGCCGGAGCTGCCGCCGCCAGAGCCCGAGCCGCCGCCGCTTCCGCCGCCAGAGCCGCCGCCGGAGCCGCCGCCAGAGCCGCCGCCGCTTCCGCCACCCGAGCCACCGCCGCCACTTCCGCTACCGCCGCCGCCGCCGCTGCCTGCGTCCTTGGTGATGCCGGAGTCGCCGTTCGTGTTGCCGCCGTCACCGGTCGGGTGACACGCGACGGTCACGCCGCCGACCGCATTGGGATCGCTCGAGAGGGCGGCCGAGCAGGAGTTCTTCTGACCGAGCCAGAGGAAGTGCGCGTCGACGCGTGCAATATACAGGTTTCCGGTGCTGGTGCCGCGACCGGAGACGACGCCGACGATGGCGCCCTTCTCGTTGACGACCGCGCCGCCGGTGTCCAGCGTCTCGTCCGCCGACATCGGCGTGGAGTAGGTGTGGGGCATCGCGTCGATGTGATTCGCGTTCGCCGTGCGGGCCTCGAACTTGGAGCCGTTCACGTTGCTCATGCGGACGAGGGTCGCGCCGCTCTGCGCTTCGCTGTTCGCGAGCTTCGGGTAGACCGGAAGCGTGATGTCGCGGTCGAGCATGATCACGGCGATGTCGTGGCGGGCCGGCCGCGCGTCCGTGCTCTTGAAGTCGAGCCAGTCGGCGGTGAAGGCGCGGACGCCCTTGGCGCGGTCGCCCTGCGCCGAAAGGATTGACCAGGAGGCTTTGCCCGCGGCGCAGTGGCCGGCGGTGAGGACCATGCGCGGTCCGATGAGGACCCCCGAGCAGTTTCCGCGACGCATCCCGGAGCTGTCGAGCAGCCCGATCTGGACGTTCGCATTCTTCAGCGTCGCGGGCGTCTCGGTCGGCGTGACCACTTGCGACTCGGAGGCGTCGCTTCCGCACGCCACGAGGCCTTCGATCAGAACCGCAGCCACCACCATCGCGCCGAGTACCTTCTTCATATCGTGAATCCTCCGAGGGAGAGTCGCTCGCTGCGACGAGCATGTACTCTGCAACGATGGGTCCATCGTGGTCGCACCCCCGAAGTGTGCGTATGCTCGCACTGTGGACGATCCTTCGGGTGGGGGCTTTCCCCGATAGATGGATCAAGTCCGTACCGGAATGAGTGTAGTTGTCCTCAGCAGACCCACGGATCCCATGGAAAAATCCGCCGATCGTGAACTTGTACACCCCTCTGGACGCGCAACACCTGCTCCGCCTCATGGCGCTCCAATTGCAGTGCATTCCAAGATGCGTTTGTCGACCTTGCTTGCATCGTGTGCCCTCGTTTCGGTGGTGGTGGCCAGCGCCGCCGCGTGCGCGCCCTCTGGAGACGCCAGCACCTTCCACGACCAGACCCCCGACTCGGGTCAGGACAACACGATCCCGCCCGGCTCGCTCGGGTCCACGGACGGAGGCTCGGATGGAGCGGACGGCTCGTGCGCTCCAGCCCCGCTCGCCACGTTCGCTGCAGTCTGGGCGCCGCCCAAGGTCGCCATGGGCGCGTGCACGGATCAGGAGATCGCGGATGCCTACGACGCGTGCTTCGCGCCCCCGGTGGACATGGCGAAGTGCGCGACGTTCAAGAGCGGCCACGCGACCTGCGCTTCATGTGTCTCGTCGGACGCGGGAGACAGCACGCACGGCCCGCTCATCTGGCAACGCGGCAATCTCTACTTCACCGTGAACGTCGCGGGCTGTCTCGCAATCGAGCAAAACAACAAGGCACCCGACTCGTGCGCCGCAGCGTTCGACGCCGCCGTGAACTGCAAGCGCACCGCATGTGACTCATGCGGCTCCACCGGCTCGCTAGACTTCAAAAGTCTGAGCACCTGCGAGTCCGCCGCGGGAAAGAGCGGCGCGTGCCAGATGCTAGGAGCCACCGAAGGCACCACCTGCGGAGACCTCCTAGCCCCAGACGCCGCCACCGCCAAATGCTTCGAAGCCTCAGGCGAGACGACGAAAACGCTCTACCTCAGGATCGCCCCGCTCTTCTGCAAGTAGTCGGCGATCTTGTTCACCAATCGATTATCGCGGCGCCCCATGTGAATCCAGAGCCGAAGGCAATCGCAGCGCACTTCATTCCGCGCTTCAGGCGGCCTTGCTCGACGGCCTCGGCCATGAGGATCGGGATGGTCGCGGCGGTGGTGTTGCCGTAGCGCTGGATGTTGTGGACGACCTTCTCGTCCGGGATCCCCAGGTGCTGCTGCAGGTACTGGTTGATGCGCAGATTGGCCTGGTGGAAGAAGAACATGTCGATGTCGGTGCCGTTGATTCCTTCGGCGACGCAGACCTCCATCAGGACTTCCATCATGCGCATGACGGCGTTCTTGAAGACGAGCTTGCCGTCCATCTGCGCGAACATGAGCTCCGGCTGCACCTGACCGACACCCTCTGCGCTCTGCGGGATGAAGGGCCGCTTGCGGATGTCCCAGATGCGCTGTGACAGCGTGTCCGCGAAGCGTCCATCTGCCCCGAGCTTCCAGGAGCGAATGCCGCGGTCAACGTCGGTGGCGCTGACGACGACAGCCCCTGCACCATCACCGAAGAGGGACGAGACCGCGCGGCCGCGCGTGGAGAGATCGAGCGCGGCGGAGTGGGTCTCCGCGCCGACGACCAGCACGTGCTTTGCGGCGCCGGACTTCACCATGGAGGTGGCGGTCCCGAGCCCGTAGAGGAAGCCGCTGCACTGGTTGCGCACGTCGAGGGCAGGGACGAACTTCGCGTTGGGACCATCGCAGAGGCCGAGCTTCTGTTGGAGGTACACGCCCGAGCCTGGGAAGCAGTGCTCCGGCGAGAGGGTCGCGAACACGATCATGTCGAGGTCCGTGAGCGCTATGCCCGCGTTCTTCACCGCCATCTGCGCGGCCGGGACCGCGAGATCCGCGGAGCCCACGCCTTCTTCCGCATACCGCCGTGACTCGATGCCGGTGCGCTGGACGATCCATTCGCTGGTCGTGTCGATCCCGTACTGGGTGCGAAGGTCGTCGTTCGTCACGACGCGCGGTGGGACGTAGTACCCGGTCCCGGAAATAAAGGCGTTCGGCACTCTCTCCTCCAGGCACCCACGGTAGCGTGCGCGGTCAGGGCTTGGAACCACTGTCTTCCGCGCGTGAGGTTGCGTGCTCGGTGGTCAATACTATCGCTTGCGGAGTTGGTCGCGACCCCAGCCGACCCGCGACGTGCCACAAAGTTGGCCCCGCGCGAGGCGAACATTAGCGTGTGGGTTGATGTATGTAGCCGCCTGTTCCGAGTTCCCGAACGACAACCCCGCGCTGCACAGCGGTTCAATCTTCATCGTCGAGGAGGTCTGCGGACCGCCCGTGGTGAGGATGATCGGCGTCGACATGGAGGCGGGATGGACGGCGCTGTCGAGGGAGATCGCGAAGGTCGAGGTCGAGGCGAAGGTCGAGGCGAAGGTCGAGGTCGAGGTCGAGGCGAAGGTCGAGGTCGAGGTCGAGGTCGAGGTCGAAGGCGCTGTCGAGGTCGCGGGCGAATTCCCTGGTGAGATCGATCGCACTGACGTTGATTCCGCGGTCTCTTGCGAGCCCGAGGTCCTCTCGCGGCCTTCTGGCATCTACCTGTCTGGGGACACGGGCGCCGCTGTCGAGGACGAGATCGTGATCACGCCGCTCGAGCCGCTCGCGGAGGCGGAGATTTTTGGCGAGAAGGCATGCGAGGAGGCCTGTGCGTTCGGCGAGCTCGTGGAGATCATGGCGGGGGTCGCCGAGCGCGAGGAAGCGGGCGCAGGCTCCTGGGTTCGCGCGCTCATCGGTGATGGGCTCGCGCCCGACGGCGCCACTGATCGCGTCACCTCGCTGGTCGCTGGCGGGATTCTTCTCGCGGATGGCACCGTCGCTACGCGGTTCGATGCGGCACGTCGCGCATGGCGTGCGATCCTCCGGAACGAGAGCGAGGACTTCGGTCCGTGCGGCGCGCTCTCGCTCGACGAATGGGCGGCGGACGCGATCGCTCGGATCCTCGGGTCCGCATCGCGCGCAGCGATCTTGAAGCGTCATCTACGCGATCACGGCGTCGCTGCCTTCGGGCTCGCGCTCCGCGCCGCCTAGCTTTATCGCGGGACGTCGCGCCTACGAGCTGCTCAAGATGCGCTTCAGGCGCGGGACGATCTCGTCGACAGCGCCGTCACCTTTGACCGAGCCCTCGACGCGTCGGTCCGTGGCGCGCCCGTTCTCATCCGGCACGACGAAGAGCGGGATGAACTGCGACCGATACCCGGCTCGCCGCAGCCGGTCGCCGTCCACATCCACGTCGAACTCCACGATGGTCAGCTTCGGGAACGCCTGATCCAGCTTTCCCGCCGCGGCCGCCTTGTGGAAGTGCTGGCACGGCTCACACCACTTCGCCCCCGCATAGACGAGCAGGCTTCGTCCCAGGGCGGCCTGGCGGGCGCGCTCTGCCTTGATGATCTCGGCGACATCGTCTCCCGCGGGAGCCGTGAGAAGTCGCAGCTGATCGTCCGCGAGCATGGGCCCCACCGGACCGGCTCCCTTGCTGTCGGCGGCCGCGGTGGTGCCGGCATGGTCGGGGACCACTTCGCTGGGCGACTTGCTGCAGCCAGCGGCAAGCGCTGGAGCAAGCGCCGCGACCGCGAAGAGCCAGACCAGGCTGCGGCTCATTTCAATTTCCGGGACTCGGGCCAGCGCGCCGCGACGTCTTCCCAGCTGGGTTGGGCCTCGTCCTCACGCGTGTAGAGTACACGCACCCGCAGGATGAACCGCTCCACCACGGAGGTGTAGCCGCATTTCTTCCCCTCCGTGAACATCGCTTCCATTCCTGGGAGCGGGAACGGATACGAGAACCGGACCATTCCGCCTTCGCGAAGGCGCCCACCGCCGAGCCGCGTGCCCAGCATCGAGTGCGAGGCCTCTGGCTTGCCGCTCTCGCGATGGATGATCTCGATGCACTTCATGGTGGAGTCCAGGCCGTAGACGCGGTTCTTCGTCCAGACCTCGGCGGCGCGCCACGGCTTCTTGGTGCGCGCGGTGCCCTGTCCTTCGCGAACGATGTGGATCTCCACGCCAGCGGTCTGCGCGCGCGAACGCGGCGGCGGATCCATGAGCGAAGGCGAGAGCTCTGGCGGCAGCTCGCGCACGGTGGGCGGAGCGCGATCCGCGTCGTCGTCGACGGGACCCGGGGGCCGCGACGGCATCCGCATTGTCTTGCTTCCACGCTTCGGATCCGCCATCGATCCCACAGCCTAAATCAGCCGCCGCGATTCTGAAATCGAATCGTCAGAACTGGTGCGCTTCCGTCGAGTCCTCGAGGGCCAGGGTCGACGCTTTGCCGCCCGAGATGACCTCCGCGACCTGGTCGAAGTAGCCGGTGCCGACCTCGCGCTGATGGCGCGTCGCCGTGTAGCCATCCTTCTCCGCGGCGAACTCCGCCTGCTGGAGCTCCGAGTACGCCGCCATGCCGCGGTCCTTGTACTTCCGCGCGAGCTCGTACATCCCGAAGTTGAGCGCGTGGAAGCCGGCGAGCGTGACGAACTGGAACTTGTAGCCCATCGCGCCCAGCTCGCGCTGGAACCGGGCGATC
>JANXLV010000371.1 GCA_025355005.1 Myxococcales bacterium
GATTCCCCACTGCTGCCTCCCGTAGGAGTCTGGACCGTGTCTCAGTTCCAGTGTGGCTGATCATCCTCTCAGACCAGCTACCCGTCTTAGCCTTGGTAGGCCATTACCCTACCAACTAGCTGATGGGCCGCGGGCTCATCCCCAAGTGACAGCTTATATATAGAGGCCGTCTTTTACCTCAATCCCTTTCGAGATCGTGGTCTTATGCTGTATTAGCACTCCTTTCGGAATGTTATCCACCGCTCAAGGGAAGATTACCCACGTGTTACTCACCCGTGCGCCACTTTACCGGGGCCGAAGCCCTTTCTCGTACGACTTGCATGTGTTAGGCGCGCCGCTAACGTTCGTTCTGAGCCAGGATCAAACTCTCCAGTTTATATCTGGTGAGCTGACTGGAACCCCTCAAAGAGGTTCCGGCTCTAAATTGAAACCCTCGACTGTGGAAGTCGAGGAATTTTGAGAAGTCACTTCGCTGGGCGACAGGCCGAAATGGCCTGATCGGAGCTCGTGCTTCTCGGGAGCCCACTTGTTGTTATCAAGTGAGCGTACGATTCAGTTTTCAAGGACCGAGGCAGCGTCTGTTGGCTTCGTCTTCCGACTGGGCCGTGTCTGCTTTGGGGTCGCGAACCTTAGGTCTCTGGGAAGGGCAGGTCAACTCTTTTTTGAGCTGCTCTGTCGATTCTTCGAGGGCCTTGGGTAGGCTGCTCCACCGCTCCACCGCTCGATTCCCTTGCGGGTTTCGTCCGGGGGCGCGTTACCTATCCGCTCCGCTTCGGGCGATCAACTCATTTTCAGAGGTGATCGTCGTTTTCTTCAGCTGTTCAGTTAGATACTGAACATCAGAAGTCGGAGCTACCTGCGTGAAAACATTGCCGTTTTGGCGCTGATGTCAGTCAGGGTCGCGGAAGATATCTTCCGCAGGCCGACCGGTCAATCACTTTGTGACGTTACGGTCGTTTTTTCTGGGGAGAAGCATCCAGCTGGTTCCAGCTGCGTTAGCTGGCCTGGCTCGGCTCCAGCCGCCCCGGTCATTGTGCATCGCGCATCGCGCCATCGCGCGCTGCGGATGTTGTTCACACCGGGTGCCGTCTGGCGGCCTTCCCCGAAAGTGCAGTGATCACGAGTGCTTCGTTTTTCGCTGCCCCTCCGGGAGAAGCCTTTCTCCACAGATCCCCCCCAGGCCCGAGTCGCTTGGCGTTGTCGCTTTGCTGCTCGGGGGACGCGGTACTTACCCGCGGTCTCCGGTTCGTCAAAGGGGAAAATGACGCGCTCGCGCACATTAATTTTAGCGCGCTCAATGGCTTGGAATCACTGCGCTTTGCGGTGCCCGATTTGGGTGCAGACTACAGCAGCTGCAGACTACAACCATGCGCGGATGGATGCGGCGCGTCATCGCCGAGCGCTCGGCGAGAAAACGCGCCGACTCGCTACTTTCGCTACTTTCGCTGGCTCTTGGCGCCGGAGGGGGGCTCGTCGGCGTACCAGAACCAGCCTGGCTCGCGGACCAGCGTGATCTCGTTGCCGTCCTCGGTGCGCACCCGGAAGCCGCGCTCGCGTGACGCCGCTGCGATCGTTCCGAGCACGACGACGGGATGCGCCCTGTTGTCGTCGATCACGCTGACGGGGCGTCCGCGATCATCGCACGTCACCTCGGTGGCCACCCACGCGCGTGCGACCTCCGAGATCGGCCAGTTCGCTTCTCGCGCGAGGGCGCGCTCGCATACCGAGAAGGCTCGCTCGCTGCGCGCGAAGCCAGCTCGCTTGCGCATCATCACCACGAGCGCATAGCCCTCGGGCAACGCGCGCATCACGGTGGTCTTCTTGGTGCCCTTCACCGTGAGCATGGTCGGCGTGCCCCAGAACGTGAGCTCCTCGCAGTGCACGAGGAGAATGCGAAGGTGCGCGGCCGCCACGCGTACGTCGAACGGATCGACGTGGCCCGCATAGTCCACGGTCTCACCGCCACGATCGACGAGTGCCGCTGCGTACGCGCCGGGGACGCGCGTGACGAGGCTCGCGAGGATCCGCGCGAACGGGCTCTCGTCCATGTCCCGCGCATGCGGGGCCCGCGAAGGGTGGTGTCTTCGCAGCACGCGCTACCTCGTCACGGTGGAGGAGGAGACAACGCCTCGTTGAGGACGCTGTCGGCGGCGGTGGAGAGCTCGACGTGATGGTCCTTCCGCAGCGCCGCGATGTGGGCTTCGTACGAGGACTTCATGCTTCGCTCCGCGAGAAGACGCGTGGCGAGCGTCCGTCGCTCCGGGAGTGAGAGATGGACCGGCGGTAACCGCTCCATGATGTAGATGATGTGCCATCCGAAGTCGGACTTCACGACGCCGCTCAGATGCTGGTCGTCCGGCACTGCGAACGCGCCAGCTGCGAACGCCGCATCGAAGGTGTTGCCGTCGAACCCACGACCGTCGGCAACGACAGGCGGAAGCGCCTCCACCGTCACCTGCAGGCCCTCCGTGGCGACTGCCTGCGCGAGGCTCGTGAACTCCGCGGGCGTGCTCGCCTGCGCGACAGCGTCGTGGATCTTCTCGGCCAGCGCGATGCGACGCGCGTTTCCTTCGGGTGTATCCGGTACCTGCGGATTCTTGCTGAATTGCGCGGCGAGCACGACCGCGTGGGTCATGCGGCGCCCCTCGCCGCGGTCGACCTGAGGCCAGAGGTCCTTTGTCATCTCCGCGACCTCTTGGTCGGTCGCATCCTTCACGGGCTGCTCGTTCAGCAGCTGGTTCACCATCATGCGGGCCTGCACGGCGCGGACCTTCGCGATGATGTGAGGGTCGGTGTCGAGCTTCTTCTGGCGTGCGGCCTCGGCGAGCAGCGCGTCGTCCACCAACAGCGTCGTCGCGTCGCGGGGCGAGACCTTGCGCGACCGCGCCACGTCGCTGACCAGCTTTGCCGGGAGCTCGACGTTCCCCACGCGTGCGACCGAACCTTCTCTGAGCGCGCCAGTGGCGAACGTCTGCGGCGCCTGCGAGTCGCTGCATCCGAAGACGAGGACGACGAGCGCGAGCGCGACGCACTTGCGATGCATCTCAGGTCCCGCCTGCAGGTCGCGCAACGGCAACGGCGGCGCGAACACCGACGATCCCGACGACGAGCCAGTAGATCGCCTCGACGTCGCTCGCGCGTCCCAGCGCGTGCGCGCCGAGCCCGAAGCCGGCGACACCCACGATCAGAAAAAGAGCGGCAAGAGCATCGAACATGGTCGCGAGGCCAGCATACCGCGTTCAAGTGCTTCGCAGGAGTGCGTAGGCGAGGGCCGCGAGCGCCAGCAGAATGAGCAGGGCGCCGCTCGGCCAGACGCGGGCCATCCGCACGGCCGGGCGGGCGGGCTTGCGGACCTGGTGCCGCAGCGTGGCGATGTCGGTGGCGGCGCCGAGGATGGCGATTCCTGCGACGAGCGTGGTTGCGCGCAGGAGCAGCGCGCGCTCCGGAACAGCCACCCCCCAGCCGATCGCCTGCAGTCCGAGCGCGCACACGAACGCGCCGGCCAGGATGATGCCGTCGCCGCGGGCCACACGGCTGCGTGGAACGAGCTTCGGCCCGGGGACGATCCGGCCGTTTTCGCCAGGGCCGCTCGCGCGACGGATCGGCGGCGCCGCCGCAGAGAACGCAAACATGAGCCACCCCGCAGCGCCGAGGAAGCCGCGCGTCGCGTCGAGCTTTGCGACCGAAAGTCCGGTCGGCGCGAGCACCCACGTGAGCAGGCTGCACGCCGTGAATCCCCACACGAGCAGCGGACGGGACAGCCTGGGACGCTTCGGTTCCACGAGGAGCGCGGCGCCCATCACGGCGAGCGCCGCCACAGAGGCGAGCCGCGGAGCGACGCCAGCGCCACGCGCCCACGCAACGGGAGCCACGGTCACGCCCCACGCGTAGAGCGCCGGTATGACCGACTGCGCCACCGCGCCGAGCGAAGAGATCAGCGCGAGCGGCTTCCGCAGCTTGCTCGGTGGCGAAGCGAGCGCCTCATCCACGGCGGGTCCCTGCTCTGCCGGCTGACTCACGCGTCGCGTTCGTCGGGGGAGCGCCCAAACGCCTTGGAAAGAAGCTGTTCCGGTGCAACCAGGGCCGCGCCGTTCCCGGACGAGCCATCGGTGAACTGCCCCGCCGACACGTCCTCGAGCTCGTCGGCGGCGCGCAGGCCGAGGGTGGCCCAGAGCCCCTTGTCGAGGAGCTGGCTCGGGCGGACGTTGCGCACCGCTGCGAGCATGGAGGTCTTGGTGCCGGGGTGTTTGGCTTCGAGCTCCGTGAGCATTCGCTTCACGACCTTGCGCTGCAGGTTGTCCTGCGAGCCGCACAGATCACACGGGAGGATCGGGAAGCGCATCTCCTCTGCAAAGACGGCGATGTCCTCCTCGGCGGCGTACGCGAGCGGACGGATGACCCGATGTCCTTCTTCGGACACGAGCAGTGGCGGCATCGCCGCGAGCCGACCGGAGAAGAACATGTTCAACAGCAGCGTCTCGAGCACGTCGTCGCGGTGATGGCCGAGCGCGATCTTCGTGCAGCCGAGATCCTTGGCGACGCGATAGAGGATGCCGCGACGCAGACGGGAGCAGAGCGAGCAGAACGTCTTGCCCTCGGGGATCTTCTCCTTGACGATCGCGTACGTGTTCTCCTCGATCATGGAGAAGTCGTAGCCCTCGTTCGCCATCCAGTCGGTGAGCACGTGGCCGGGATAACCGGGATGCCCCTGATCGAGGTTCACGACCTTGAGCTCGAACGAGATCGGCGCGCGCCGCGAGAGCTCGCGGAAGAGGTGGAGCATCGTGTAGCTGTCCTTGCCGCCGCTCACGCAGACCATGACGCGATCGCCATCGGCGAGCATCGAGAAGTCGGTGATTGCCTGCGCGAAGGCGCGACGGAGGCGGACGGCTGAGGACATCGCTTCGGTGCATAGCACACGCGCCCCCAGGAGCTCCGCCAGCCCCGAGCGTCCCCGGGCGGGACTGGACTTTCCGCCCCCAGGCCTTGTTTTCTGCTGTCAAAGCATGGATCACCCACCTTTGCGCACCTATGTGAATGGCCCCGCTTGCACAGGGGCTGATGACGGACAAAGCTCCGCGGCAGCCAATGTCCGCGACCGCCCAATCCGTCGAAGCTACCCAAGAGATTCATCTCGAGGACATCGTGGAGATGCGAGAGGCAGCGCGCGTCAGCTCCGTCGAGCTCGACGACGATGACATCCTCGAGGAGGAGCCGGCGGAAGATCTCGCGGCCACCCGCATCCAGATCTCGCGCGTGACAAGCGCGAGCCCGACGACCGCCGTGATGGCCACCCTCCGCGTCCCATCGCTCACGCTCGCGCAGGCCATGAGCGCCCTCGCTCGAGAGACAACCCGCAAGACGTCCGCGCCGCGCCCCCGCTTCGGCAGTCAGCTGCCCGCGCCGATCTGGGCGAGCATCGGAGCCGCAGTCGCTGCCTTGGTCGTGGGCTCTGCCGCGCTCGCCGCCACCCATGGCGACGACGAAAGCGACGCAATAGCGGTCCGCGTTGCAGAACGTGACGAACCGCAGAGCGCGAGCAAGGCCATGCGTCGCAAGTACATCACCTCGGAGCAGCTTGGCCGCTGGTCCGAGGTGCCCACGTACGTCGCTGACGTCTCGGTTGCGTCAGTCGCTTCAGTCGCGTCACCCACTCAGCGCTGAGGAGGGACGCTGGGGGGGGAGGTCCGACGGTCAGACCGTCGCGGGGGCTGCAGCCGCTGCGTGCTCGATCACCTTGAGGAAGGTGAGCACGCCGTGGCCAGTGCCGCCCTTGGGGTCCCAGCCGCGGATGCGATCGCCGATGGCCGGACCCGCGATGTCGCAGTGGACCCAGTTCTTCGTGGTGCCGATGAACTCGCGCAGGAACAGCGCGGCGCTGATCGAGCCACCCCAGCGATCGCCGGTGTGCTTGAGATCCGCGACGTCGCTCTTCAGCTGATCCTTCAGCTCCTCGATGAGCGGGAGGCGCCACATCTGCTCGCCGGAGCCGGCGACCGCGGCGGACCACTCCTTCGCGGTGTCCTCGTTGCTCGTGTAGTAGCCCGAGCACGTGCTGCCCAGCGCGACCACGCACGCGCCGGTGAGCGTCGCGTTGTCGATCAGGAGGTCCGGCTTGAGCTCACGCGCGTAGGCGAGCGCGTCCGCGAGGATGAGCCGGCCTTCCGCGTCCGTGTTGACGATCTCGACGCTCTTGCCATCCAGCGAGCCCCAGATGTCGCCCGGGCGGTACGCGGCGCCGTCGGGCATGTTCTCGGCTGCGGCGAAGATGCCGTGCACCTCGACGTTGGGCTTGAGCGCGCCGATGATCGCCATGAGGCCGACCACGTTCGCAGCGCCAGACATGTCGTGGCGCATGTCGCCCATGCCGGCCGCCGGCTTGATGCTGATGCCGCCGCTGTCGAACGTGATGCCCTTGCCGACGACGATGATCCGCTTCTTCGGCTTCGCCGGCACATACGAGATATGCGCGAACGTTGGCTTGCGCTCCGAGCCCTGACCCACGGCCTGGAGGAGCTTCATGCCGCGCTTCTTGATCTCGGCGAAGTCGAACGCCTGGATCTTGAGGCCGTGCTCCTTGGCCATCGCCTTCGCGGCGAGGACGAGCGTGTCGGGGAAGAGCTCGTTCGGCGGCTCGTTGGAGAGGTCGCGCGCGAGGTTCACGCCGTGGCCGACGTGCTGTCCCTGAGCGACGAGGTCCTTCGCGTTCGCGGGCGGCTCGTTGATCGTGGTGATCGTGACCTGCGTGAGCTCCGCCTTCGGCTTGCGATCGCCGGTGAGGTACTTGGTGAAGCGATACGCCCCGAGCTCCACGCCTTCGACCGCCGCGCGCAGGAACTGCTCCGCGCCCGCCGGCAGACCGAGCACGAGCTTCTTCGCGCGCTCTCCGTTCGCCGCACGCGCTGCCTTCGCTGCGAACGTGCGGATGTCCGCCTCCGTGATGGAGCGGTGCTCGCCGAGGCCGAACGCGATGAGCTTGTTCGCCTTCACGCGCGCAGTCTGGATGGGAAGGGAGAGAGTGGAGTCCTTCTTGCCCTTGAACTCGTCCTTCTTCTGCGCCTTGAGGAGCGCGCCGTTCATCGCGCGATCGAAGCCGTCGAGCGGGGTCTGCTCGGGCTTCTTTCCACGCCCACCCTTCGAGCTGGAACCCGAGAGCCAGACGCCAACGGCGATGACATCTCCGGTTTCTTTGACGGGGAGGACCTTACGAACGGTGAATTTGACGGGCATGTTGGGGCATCACTTATACGAAACGCCCGGTCGCCGTGACTACAAGTATTTCTTTACTGAATGAGACCTAACCCAGCCCCCAGCCCTCAACCCACTAGCCTCACGTGCCGACCCATCTGGAACGACGGCTGGAACGAGGGCGCGGCTGCGGGGGGCGCATTCGACGCGGTCCTCGCGACGTCGGGCATCGTGGCGAACGACATGCACGAAGGCACACCATCGACGGACAGCGCGAGCGACGTCGGGTTCGAACCGTGCGACCAGATCACCTTGCAGGGCAACGTGTACTCCACGCCGCCGATCGCATCCGTCGTCTTCACGATGAAGCGCGTCAACGGGACAGCAGGCGTGTGCGTGGACACGAGCAGACCTGCAGCGCTCACGTTCCGGATCTCCGCCGCCGCGATCACACCATCGCCGATGAGCTGCGCCTTGAGCGCGCTGGAGGACGGAGAGAGATTGCCAGGTCGCGGAAGGTCCACGTCACCGGTCATCAGCTGCATCAACGACAGGAGCTCGACCTGCTCTGCGGACGTCAGAGGCTCTCCGGCGAACGCGTGACGCGCGCGAAGCTCCCAGAAGCGCATGAGCAATTCCAACTTGTCGAGCACGGGGCACCTTTTCGGTAGGGCCCGCAGTCCGGGCTCCTTGGATAGAACTCACGAGGTGCAGCCGATATGCCATCCCGCGTGTGTCTGCCATTTCGACGTCCGGTACAGGCGAAAGGTTTCCGATTTTTCTCCACCCAATCAAGCTTTTGCGTACGTCCGCGTCCCACGACGGCGGACGATTCCTACATGGCGGGAACCAGGGACCAACCATGCCGATTCATGCCGCAAGTTTTTCCCGGCATGGACGGCGCTGCCATGCCTCCGAGTCTTCGCACTGCTGCGCACACTCCGCGCTTGCTGAATGAAAACCGATGCGCGATGGTCGGGGCAGCGATGCGAACAACGTCCATGTCAATCCTGGGAGGCGCGCTTGTTGCCGCGCTCACGCTTCTCGGATGCAAGGATCCGAGCGTCTCGATGAGCGAGGGCACGCGCGAGTACACGCCGGCCGACTACCCTCAGGTCCTCAAGCGGTGGACGCGCTCGGAGAGCCTCATCTCTATCGCAGAGCTCGACGACTTGCTCACGGTCACTGCCACGTACGAGTCGTGGGACTTCAGGTGGGCGTACGTCGTCCGCTACGCGGAGGACTATCGCCTCACGGTCGATCAGCGCCGCAGCCTGCTGAACCGCACGCTGACGGAGACGCAGGACGGTCACCGCTTCTATCTCGCTCTCTACGGCACCACGCGTCGCGGTGTAGATCTGTCGCGTCCCACCAGCGGGTGGATCGTGCGCCTCATCGACGATGATGGAAACGAGACCGCGCCCACCTCGATCGAGGCCATCGCGAAGCCCGGCGCGATCGAGCGGACGTACTTCCCTTACACGACGCCGTTCCGCACTGTGCTGCGCGTGAAGTTCCCGCTCACGAACGGAGACGGGCGACCGACGATCTCACCGCGCGCAAAGTGGTTCGGACTTCGCCTGGCAGGCGCCGAAGGCTACGAGGAGCTTCACTGGGAGCTCGGCACGCAGACCGAGAAGCGCGCAGCGTTCGGCTACACCGAGTCCGCTGTTCGCTGACGCGAGGGGGGCTCAGGGGCTCAGAGGCTCGCGAGGATCTCGAGCAGCGGCGGGCAGGTCATCAGCAGCTCCTGCGCGGCCTTGCGGTCGCACGAGAGCACGAGCGCGCCAGACTCCGCGGCGCGCGCTTCCGCCTGCGCCTTCGGGGTGCCTCCGACCACTGCGCCCGGGAAGATGAAATCGCCAGGGCCGAGCGTGCCCATCACCGCGCCGTCCTTCACGAGCTCGATCGTCCCGGCGCCTACGACGAAGAGTCCGGGCACGATCTTGCCCGCCGGAAACAGCACGTCGCCAGCGCCAAGGCTGTGTACGGCGAGGCGCGCCGTCACGATGCCACGCAGCGTCGGATCAAGACGCGCTCCGAACGTTCCGATGGTGACACCGACGGCGGCGAGCACGGGATCCGCGGATGCGCGCAGATCGTCCTCGACCCAGGGACAGCCCTTCATGATCGGACCGATGTCGTCCCGCGACCACACCGCGACCTCCGTCCCGCTACCGGTGCCAGTGCCGAGGAGACGCATGGGTACGTCGGACTCGATGGAGCCGCGACCGTAGAGCACGTGGCCCGTCGGCAAGCGAACGGCGGGCGCATCCACTCCGTGCGCAGCGACGTCGACGTCGCCACCGAGCACGATCGCGAGGGCGAAGCTCGGGATCTCCGCGCCCTCCTTCAGCGACATCACGAACGCGGACTTCTGCAGCGTCTCGCGCAGGTCGTCGGGGAGATCCGCGAAGGCCTCGAACGCCTCGATTGAAAGCTCCGCACGCGGGGTCAAGCTCTCGCGACCCGGATCATCAGCGGTGGTGAGGGAGGCGTCTTCGGCGCTGGGCTCACCGGGCTCCGATGGCGCGGGCGCGCGCGGCGGCTCATCGCCTGGCTCCGACGGCTCGTCCACTGGCAGCTCACCGGTGGGAGTGCCGTCGGGGATAGGTGTGCTCGCCGCCTCGCGGGAAGGTGGTAACCCGGCCATCGCGTCGATGTCCGTCATGCTGGGGTTGCGACGGATGGAGATGTTCGCGCTGGCCGTGCGAACCTCCGTGCCCAAGCTGCCGGGCGGCACCGTGACGATCTCGCCGTCACCGACGGACATCGGTGGCAGTGACTCGACCGATGCCACCGCGGGCGCCTCGTCCCCCATCTGCACGACTTCGGAGCGTGCGTTCGTGTTCGCGCGCACGGCGAAGCGACCGCTGTCGGTGCGGCGCCCGGGCGGCTCGTCGGGTGCTGTCGCGGTTGGGAGCGCCATCGGTGGCGCAGGGGTGACTCCGGGCATCCCCGATGGCGGGGGCGGCTCATCGAGCGGGATCGATGGCGGCGCGACCTTCGGCGGAGCGGGCTTGCGCGGCGGGAGCGGCGGCGGCTTGTTGGGAGCGGCGTCTCGACTCGCGCCCGCCTTCGCTACTGGCTTCGGAAACGACGGAGCCAGCTGCACCGGCAGCGGAGCCGGCGCTGCGACTTGCATCACGACAGGCGGGGGGGGCCCTGGAGCAAACGCGGGCGCGGAGGGCTCGTCGGTCACGACGTCGATCTCGATCGATCTGTCCGGGCTCTTCAGCTGATCGGAGAGGTCGGCGGCGATCTTGGAGAGCTCGAGGGCACGCTCGTCGAGCTCGGCTTCTCCCGCTGCGGTCGCGGCGCGTCGAAGCCACACGATCGCATCGGAGCGCTCATCGCGCTTCCAGAGCGTCTCTGCGGTTTGGAGCGCCCAAACGACGTCTTCCGGATCGCTAGGCAGGACCTGCGGAATGGCGGCCATTCGTCGTACGAGGTGTACCACGAAGCAGGGGAGCATCGCCCAAATCTCCGCAATTCCAGAAAGCTTATGGAAGTAGTCTGGTGACGGTGCCGTCCTCGCTGCCGACGATCAGGCTGCCATCCCCGAGCATCGTCACGGGAGCATCCACGTCACCCTGCGTCGAATACGAGAAGATCGGCGCGCCGCTAGCGGACAGGCCCAGCACCCGATCATCCTGCGTGCCGAAATAGAGCGAGCCCGCATCATCCTCGAGAGGCGAGCCCCAGATGCCGAAGTCCTTCGCGCCGGTGCCCTGGATCTCGAACGCGCCCAGCAGCGTGCCCTTCTCGGAGATGCGCACCACACGCGGGACCGGACCAAACGTCCCCACCACGACGTCACCGCTCCGTGTCACGGTTACGCCGCCGCGGACGTAGCCTGACACCTTCGTGCGCCACACGATCTCCCCGCCGCGTCCCACGCGGACGACCTCACCGCCATCCGTACCCACGACGAGCGACCCGTCGTCCATCACTGCGGGAGCGCAGTCCACGTCCGCGCCGAGGTCGATCACAGCGAAAGGCGTGAGCCCCTTGCCCAGGATGTAGAGCTTGTCGTCCTGCGCGCCGAACGCGATGCGTCCGTCAGGGAGCCAGGTGGGTGCAGAATACACCTTCTTCCGCGCACGGAATCGCGCGGCGACGTCCCCGCCCTTGCGGAGCGCATAGACGGTGTCTCCAGCGGCGAAGATCACCAGCGCATCCTGGCCCGGCGGCAGCACGAGCGGCGCCACGTCGGCCTCACCTTCGACATCGAGCTTGTAGAGCATCTGCCCCGCGGGAGAGATCGCGAAGAAGCTCTTCTTGTCGCTCCCGACATAGATGGTGCCGTCATCTGCGATCGCCGGCGCGCCATAGGCACGATCCCCGAGCGCGAAGGACCACTTCTTTTCTCCGCTCAGCGTGAGCGCGACAAGCAGCCCCTCCAGCGTGACGGCGTACAGCGTCTGACCATCCGGCGACGCGACGACTTGTGCGGCGACCGGACCACCGACCTTCGTCTGGAAGCCGACGGACACGCGAGCAGGCCCGATGCCCTTCGCGCGGTGCCGTCGCTGCGGGTCACCGTGGAAGGTCGTGGCCGGACCTCCCGGAACCGACGCATCGGCCGCGAACGGTGTCTGCGCCCATCGCGCCGAAACGGAGGCGAGCGGCCCAGCGGTCGTCGTGGTGATCGCACCCGACGGCGATGCGGGACGCGACCGCTCCATCACGACCTTGCGCGCCACGAGCGCTGCAGTGGCCACGACGAGCGCGGCGAGCGGCACGCCGGACCAGACGCGCCGCTTCACTTGTCCGGCCACGAACGCTCAGCGCGCTTTACGGCCGGCCTTTCGGCCATCGAGGTCAGTCTTCTGATTTGCGCCAGCGTGCGCATGCTGCGCTCTTGCTGCGCGCGTATCATGATGCGCGCGCGCTTCGGCTACGCCGAGCGCATGCGCGATCTCGCCGGGCATGCGGCGCGCCAGCCATCCGATCAGCGTGAGGCCCGCCGTACGCGTGCTCTCCGGCATGAGGGGCTCGCGCAGGAGCTTGGAAATCTCGCCGATCAACCTGGTGCGCTCGCACTCGTTCGGGATGGGAGAGTTGCCCTCTCCGCACTCGAAGATCCCGGACTTTGGATGTTTGCGCTCGGTCGAATCGGTCATGGTCAGGCTGCCATCACTCAAACGCGGGGGTACTCCTTTGGGCGTCGGGAGCGGTAGTTCTAGGGGATTTCCGCGTTCGCGCAAGGTGCTTCGCCGCGTTTTTCGTTGACGTCGCAAAGTCACGGAATATCTGCCCAATTCCCGTGAACTCAGGGATGCGCATGCAGAATACACGAACGTGCTGGTCTGCCGAAGAAACCGGCTCGGTTCTCTCCGGGAGGCCGCCGGTGGTCATAGTATGGGACGAGCGTGGAGTATCGAGTGGAGGAGCTTGCGCGGAAGGCGCGGACGACAGTTCGCAACATCCGCGCGTACCAGGAGCGGGGACTCCTGGCGACGCCGCGGCGCCAGGGTCGGCTCGCGTACTACGACGATGCGCATCTGGCCCGGCTTCGGCTCATCGGCGCGCTGCTCTCGCGCGGCTACTCGCTCGGGAGCATCCACGACCTCCTCGCTTCGTGGGAGAGCGGCAGCGATCTGCGCGACGTGCTCGGCCTGACGGCAGCCATCACCAGCCCGTTCGCGAAGGAGACGGCGGAGACACTCACGCTCGCAGAGGTCGCTGAGCTGTTCGGCACGGCGGACCCCACGGCGCTCGCAGCGGCGATCGAACTCGGGCTGTTCGAGCTGTCGGGCGCAACCCTTGTCGCACCGAGCATGCGCCTGGTGCGCGTGGGCGCCGAGCTGCATCGCGCCGGCATCCCTCTGCATGCGCTGCTCGCCGAGCTATCCAAGCTGCGCGCAGGCGTGAATCAGATCGCGGAAGGGTTCGTGGCGCTCGTGTCCTCGCACGTGCTCGCCCAGGTGGACTTCGGCGATCTCCAAGGTGAGGACGCGCGCCGGCTGCAGAAGTTCGTGGAGCGCGTCCGGCCCATGGCGGAGCTCGCGGTGGACACCATGCTCGCGCAGGCACTCGACCGGCTCGTGCAGCGCGAGCTCGCGGACCGGCTGGCCGGCGGGCGAAAGAAGGCAGCTGCGCCGCACCGACGGCCCGAACGAAAGGGTGAAAAACGCCGCAAACAGGCGCGCGCTTGACGATACCATCAACCGATGTAACGATTACACTCAGCGATGAACATGCAGTCGAGCCCGAAGGGCGCCCCCAAGATCCAGGTCCGTGACCGTCGGTTCGATACGTCGGCGGCGCGCGTGCCCCGCCACTGGCTCGGTGGTCGCAAGGCGGTCACGCGCTTCATGGACAACCTGTCCATCTTCTTTCCTGCTGGTGAGCGCTTCTTCGTTGCCTCCGTGCGCGCACACGAGAAGAAGGTAGAGGATCCGGAGCTCCTCGCGGCGGTGCGCGCGTTCGTCGGGCAGGAGGGTATCCACACGCGTGAGCACCTCCGGTACAACGAGATGCTGCGCGCCCAGGGTCTACCCATCTCCGAGATGGAGGAGCGCGTTCGTCGCCTCCTCTCGCGCGTCACGAAGTGGACCCCACGTCGGCGACAGCTGGCCGTCACGTGCGCGCTGGAGCACTTCACGGCGCTCCTCGGACACGTCCTCCTCGAAGACGACGACATGGCGGACGCAGCACCAGAGATGGCGGCGCTGTGGCAGTGGCATGCCGCGGAAGAGAACGAGCACAAGGCGGTCGCGTTCGATCTCTACCGCGCGGTGGGCGGGCGCTACCGCGAGCGCGTCCTCGTGATGCTCGGGGCGACGGTCATCTTCTGGCTCAAGGTCGCCGAGCACCAGGTGCGACTCATGAGCGCCGACGACACCTTGCTCGACCCGCGAGAGTGGGCGGACCTGGCGAGCTTTCTCTTCGTGTCGCCAGGCCCACTGCGGCGGCTCGCCATTCCATACCTCCACTACATGAGGCCCAGCTTCCACCCGAACGACCTGGACGCAAGCGCGGCGCTCGCGCGCTTCTACGCTACTTGTGCTTCGCCGACGGCGCCGTAGCGGCCTTCACGGCAACGGACAGGGTCTGGATCGATGAGCGTGGCATTCGCGCCCCGCAGGCGCATGCGTCCCGGTATGCTCGTTGTCGACCACCAAGGAGATCGTTCATGGCGACCAAGGGACAAGAATTTCGCGCAGAAGAGCAACGCGCCGCGCGCAAGCCGAAGAAGAAGGCGAAGGCGAAGACCCACAAGAAGGGAGAGCCCATCCGCGCGGCCGACGGACGTATTGGGGAGAAGGCCACGTACGCGCAGGAGCCGAAGCGCGCCGAGGGAGCGAAGCCGTCGCGCAAGTCGACGCGCAAGAGCGCGAACCGCTCGAAGCCGGACTCCGCGCTGACTCGTCGCGAGGAGGCCCGAAAAACCTCACCGGATGCGCGGGCACGAAAGTCACGCGCGAACAGCACCAAGGTCCGCGGCTCCGGCGGCAAGAAAATCTGACGACGCTGGCCACTGACGCGCAGGCTTCTTTTCCCTTCGTGAGAGCTCCCGCTACGATTCGGTAGGTGGGGATGCTCTCGAGGCTCGGCTGGTGGATCGGGTGCGGCGCGCTGGCGCTTGGCTGCGGTGAACAACCGCGGCCGATGTCGAGCCACCCGCCGAGCACGCCATCGCAGGCAACCCCCGCTTTCCCGACCAGCGCTGAGCCCGCGGGGGCGCGCGCGCAGGCCGTGCGTGCACTCCCGCGTCCCGAAGTCGAGACGACACCTCCACCACAGGCCTCGCCTCCGCCGCCCGACGCGCCGCCCGACGCTCCTCCGCCGCCCGCTCCTCCGCCGCGACCGCGGTCGCTGACGATCGCGAAGGGCACGCGTGTCCTCATGGTCGGAGACTCGATGGTCTTCTCGGGGCTCGGCTTCTCACTCAAGCGCCTCGTGGAGCACCGCGGCGCGACGATGACGCTGACCACGCAACGCAACGCGACCACTGTCATGTACAACCACGAGCCTCAGCTGGGGGAGCTGCTCGAGAGCGTGGATCCCGACGTCGTGATCATCGCGCTCGGCTCCAATGAGCTCTTCCTGCCGAGCCCCGAGATGCGCGAGGGCGACATCAAGGGCATCGTCTCGATCATCGGCGAGCGCCCGTGCGTGTGGATCGGCCCCAATCCGTGGGCGATCGAGAAGGGCATGCTCGGGGTGCTGAAGCGCAGCTCCGCGCCCTGTCGCTATTTCGATTCGAGCAAGCTCACGTTCGAGCACCAGCAGGATGGAGTTCATCCAACGCTCCGCGGCGGCGGAACCTGGGCAAATGCTGTCTGGAAGAAATACTTCGAGCACTGAGCCTTCCGTGCCGACGACCGCTCGGCGTTGATTCGCGACCGCTCGCCCCGGAACGACGGACAGGCCCGGCCTGCGCGTGGGAGCTTACTTTGCGTGAAGCTCACACGTGCGCCGGTCGCGGTCTCGCTCCTCCTCGTCTTGTTCTGGTTCTCGACGTGCGCGTTCGCGTCGGATCGCCATCCGTCGAACGAGGCCAACGTTGCGTTGTTCGGGACGCGCGTGCTGGTATCGAACGGAATGCTCCGCGACCCGGACGCGCCACGCGTGGAGGCGGCGATGCGAAGCGCTTACGATCGCATGCGTGCCGACGAAGAAGATCCGAGCTCGCCGCTCGTCCTCGGGCCCGCACCGTTCTCGCCCGACACGCCGGAGCTGCTCACCTACGCACCGCGAGCACTCCACGGCGCGCCCGGCGAGCTCGCAGTCATCTTTCTGCATGGCTACGGAGGACGCTTTGCGCTTCCCTGCTGGCAGGTCGCGCGCGTCGCCGCGCAGAGCGCCGCGATGACCGCATGTCCGGACGTGGGAACGGAGGGCGCGTGGTGGTCGCCAGAGGGTGAACGCATCGTGCGTGTGACCGTGGCTGCGCTGAAGGCTGCGGGCTCGAAGCGCATCGTATTGATGGGGCTCTCGAACGGCGGTATCGGTGCGACGCGTCTGGCGGCGCGCATGAAGGGAACCTTCGTGGGGCTCGTTCTGTTCTCCGGCGCGGACCCGAACGCGGGCGCGGCAGGGATCCCCACGCTGCTGCTGCACGGTCGGCGCGACGCGATGGTCTCGCAAGAGAGCTCGCGAATCTACGCCCGCCGGACGACGTCTCGCTTCGTGGATCTGCCCTCGGGGCACTTCGCGATGATGCTGGATGCAGCGACGGTCGATCCGGAGGTAGGCCGCTTCCTGCGCGCGCACAATCCGTGACCCGGCACGCTCGCCGCGCGACGTTTCACCCTGGTGCGGCCCTGCGTTGTCGACCTATGGTTCGCGTCGATGAGGACACGACCGTCCTTCGCGCTCACCGTGGTGCTCGTCGCGTGGTCCGCAACGGCGGATGCCGGCAATGCGGACACCTACCACCTGAGCAACGACGCTGCGGTCGTCGGCGGCGCGGTCACCGCCACGGTGAAGGGCGGCGGCGCAGTCTGGTACAACCCCGCCGGCCTCGCAGCAGATACGCGCAGCAGCGTCGACGTATCGGCAAACGCCTACGTCGTGAGGTTCGGTGGCAACCCGGATCTCGTGGCGGACGGGAGCCGCTCTGACCAGAAGAAGCTCAGCACGTTCGACTTCAACACGGTGCCGACCTCGCTCGCGTTCACGAGGCGCGTCGGTGAGATCAACCTGGGCTTCGGCCTCTTCGTCCCGAGCCAGCGCTCGCTCCTTCCACGTGCGTCGGTCCGCTTGTTCGACGCGGCGGGAAATCCCCTGGGCCTCGCCGCAGTGGATGGCTACATGCGGTACTCCGACACGTACGCGGGGCTGGGCGCGGGCTTCACCCTCACGCCAACGCTGCGCCTCGGCGTGTCACTCTTCGCGCTGTACAGCACGCTGGATCAGTCGACCGGCACGGTGCTCGCCGACGAGCGCACGGTGACGGGGCGGACGCAGGTCACCCACGAGACCATCGATCAGATCCAGTTCGGCATGCAGCTCGTGTGGGGCCTCAAGTGGACTCCCACCAAGAAGTGGAGCGCGGGCCTCACCATGCGGAGCCCCGTCGTGTCCGTCTATCACGTGCCCGATCACGTGGTGATGTCGGTGGACTCCGGCGACGCGGCGCACCCACCCACCCGCACCATCGTCTTCGATGGGCAGTCGGGCTTCACGTCCGGGGTCCTCCGTCCGATGCGCATGCACCTGGGACTGGCTCGCATCGAGGAGCACGCGAAGTACTCGCTGGAGACGAGCGCCATCGCACCGTTCTACGATCAGACCACCGGCACGAAGTCGCGCGCGGTCGTGAACGCAGGCGCCGGAGCGCGCTTTCGTATCAACCAGGCCATGGCCATCGGCGGCGGGTTCCACACCGACTTCAGCCAGGCAGAGCCGAACGCTCCGACCGTCATCGACTACTACAGCGTCTCGGTGGGCACGGAGTTCGGCACCGCGTTCAAGCAGGAAAATGAGGACGATCCGAAGGCCCCCGTGCGCCACACCATCGCGACCACGACGCTCGCCGTCTCGTACGCCGTCGGTCTGGGGCACCTCGCGAACGAGTCGATCACGGTAACGCCGGATGGGTCGATAGCGGAGCGCAACGTGCCCTCGCACGTCGTCGCTCACGAGGTCATGTTTTACCTGGGCTCATCGATCGCGTTCTGAGGGCGCGTTCTGAGGGCGCGTTCTGAGAGCACGCGTTCTGAGAGCGCGCGTCACTCGCCGATGAGCGGCGGTCGCGGGCTGACGCTGACGCCACCGCGCAGACGTCCAGCGATGCGTTCCTCGAGGGCGGTCGCCTCGACGCCGAGCGTCGCCGCGGACGCCATGAGGAGCGCGCGTTCTTCAGGCGCGACGACACCATCGACGACGGCCGCATCGACGAGGAGCGCCATCACGCGCAGGCGGACGTCGGGCGCGAGTGAGCGCAGCGCGTTGGTCGAGCGGCCCACGTCACTCTCGCCGCTGTCGGAGAAGGGAACGCCCTCGCGGTCGGGTAGACCGAATCGCTCCACCACGCGACGAAGGAAATCACGCTCGATCGGAGAGATCGTCCCATCCGCGGCAAGCATCGACTCGATCAGCTGACAAATCTTGTGGCGCTCGTCGACTTCCATGACCGCCCAACATACCAACGGTCCTGGCCCGGTCACAAGCCACCGCGGACATGGCTGGGCCGGCTTTCGGATGCCGCTGGTCGAGGTGGCAGTCGCGACGGGCGTGGCAGCCGTAGCAGCCGCGGCAGCCGTGACGATCCTGACGGCTGCGACTGCGGCGAGGAGCGCCCGAACGGCCGGATATCGCGCCTCTTTGGCTTTTGAGAGAGCGCGCGCGAGGACGGCGTCCACCTCGGCTGGAACGGGACGGTCGGAGACTGCGCTCGCGCTGGGCGCCTCCATCGTGAGCAGCTGTGCATAGACGCTGGCGAGGGTGCGATCGAGGAACGGTGGCGCACCAGTGACCATCTCGAAGAGCACGGCTGCGAGGGCATATTGATCGCTTCGCTCGTCCACGGCCTCGCCGCGCGCTTGCTCGGGTGACATGTAGAGCGGCGTGCCGATGGCCGCACCGGACGCGGTGATGCGCGAGACCGCCGTCTCGTCGGAGGGCTTCACGAGGCCGAAATCCAGCAGGACCGCGCGCTCGCTGGTGCCTGCGCGCGCAAGGAAGATGTTGCCTGGCTTCACGTCGCGATGAAGCAGCCCGTGCTCGTGCGCAGCAGCGAGGCCCGCGCCGACCTCGAGGATGAGCCGCTGCGCATCTTGCCACGGCAGACTCCCGACGCGCCCGAGCCGCTGCTCGAGGGTCTCTCCTTCGAGCAGGTCCATGACGAGGTAGTGGATCCCTTCCGGCGTGACGTTGAAGTCGTGGACGGAGATGATGTTTGGATGCCCGAGCGCACTGGCTGCCGTGGCCTCTCGCTCGAAGCGGCGCAGAGCGTCCGGCAAGAGCCGCGCGTCCGGCAGCAGCGTCTTCACGGCGTAGGCGCGGCCAGTGCGGAGGTGGCGCGCGCGAAAGACCATACCCATCCCGCCTGCACCGACGTGTCCCTCGATCCGGTACGTGCCGTGGAGCACGACACCCATCCAGCTATCCACGGGTGCGCTGACGGGACGCGCCTCGTGATCCACGACGGGGGAGACCGGTCGTGCGAGAGGATCCGCCACCGTCTTCGCATCGCCCGAGATCACGTCGCCTGCGGCGGGGTCCGCACCTGCGGAAGGACCTGGTGCGATGCCTTGTGTCTCCTCGAGGATACCCTTCGTGATCGTGTCGAGCACGATGCGATGCGCGCGCGCGGGCCCCACGTCCAGGACGCGCGCGACATCGTCCACCGAGAACGCGGGCAGCTGTCGCGCGAGCGCGCCGAGATCGCGAAGCACGCGAAGGTCGCGTCTCTGGGAGAGCCCGCGGGCGACCATCAGCGCGCCGAGCGCGAACGGAAAGAACCCCGTGAAGACCGCGAGGAACATGCCCGAGCGCCGCTCCCAGACTCCACCATCCGTCATGAAGATCATGAGCAGGCCGAGCCACCCGGAGAGGCTCCCGCCGGCCAGGCAAAGGCCGCCTGTCACGAGCCAGACTATCGACCTCCACTGGAGTCGACCGGAGAGCTCCTTGTACTGGTCGAAGCGCAGGCGCATGCAGCGCTTTGCATCGTAGGCCGTGTGGCGAGGTCGCGCTACGCTCGCCTCGTGGACAAGGGCTCTCTTTCGGCAGCGCTGCTCGCGCCTCGGGCGCAGCTCGTCGGCCGGGCCGCGGATGTCGCGGAGATCACGCGATGGCTCGACGTGGGGGAGCGCCTGGTCACCATCGCGGGGCCGAGCGGCATCGGGAAGACGCGCGTTGCGCTGGAGGTGGCGCGCACCGCGGACGTGACGACTCACGTCGCGTGGGTGGAGCTTTGCGCGGTCACGGATGTCCCCGCGCTGTGCGACGCCGTTGCTTCCGCGATGGGCCTGGCAGAAGAAGAAGGCGCGCAGGAGCCGCTCCTCCGGATCGGACGCGCACTGGCAACGCGAGGCGATCTGTTGCTGTGCCTGGACGCCTTCGAGTCGCTGTCCGCGCGCGCAGAAGAGACCGTCGGGACATGGCTGCGCATGGCGCCGGAGCTGCTCTTGCTGGTGGCTTCGCGCGAGCGCACGCGATTGCCGGGAGAGGTCGTCCACGAGCTCGGCCCACTGCCAGAGGCAGAGGAGCTGTTCGTCGCTTGCGCGCAGCGAATACGCGCGGGCTTCACGCCCACGGTGGAGGAGCTCGCGATCGTGAAGGAGATCGCGCGGGAGCTCGAAGGTGTGCCGCTCGCGATCGAGCTCTGGGCCACGCGCCTGTCCGTCATGGCACCACGCGCGCTCCTGCATCGCATTCGCACTGGCGCAGGTGGCGTGGGCGACGCACTCACGCGCGCGCTGTCGGGGGCATGGAACTCGCTCACGGAGGACGAGAAGGCGGCGCTCGCCGCGGTGACGGTGTTCCGCGGTGGCTTCACGCTGGAGGCAGCCGAGGCGATCGTCGACGTCAAGGGGGCCGCGATCGACGTGCTGGCACAGCTACGCGACAAATCATTGCTCCTCGCGCGCGAGAGTGCAGACGGCGATCTTCGGCTGGACATGTACCGCGGCGTCCACGCATACGCATCGGCGCGCCTGGATGACACGGAGGCCGCGCGCGCGACCGCCGAGTCGAAGCACGCCGCGTACTTCGCGACGTTCGCGGCGAAGCCTTCGTCCCGTGAAATCAAGATGCGCCGGCTCTTCGCGGAGAAGGACAATCTGCTTGCCGTGATCGAGCGCGTTGCGCGGTCGGGCTCCGTGACGGCGCGCGTGGCCGAGCCCGCGCTTCGTGCGTTATTGGCCCTCGCTCCCTTGCTCTTTCGCCACGGCCCGCTGCGCGCGTACGAGGTGATCGTGGACCCTGCGATCGCGAGCACGCGCGGGTCGGGAGCTGACCCGAGCCTCTGCTGCGAGGTGCTCCTCGTCAGGGGCACGCTGCATCATCACCGCGGAGCTGCTGCCAAGGGCGCGCGTGATCTCGTGAGCGCGCTGGGCCTCGCGCGAACCATCAAGAACGCGTCCTTGGAGGCGCGCGCGCTCCTCGAGCTCGGTCACGCGCTGGCGGACGCTGGCGACCTGCCCGCTGCGGAGGATCACTTCCGTCGCGCCGCCGCGCTCTTCGCGACGACGAACGAGCGTCACGAAGAAGGACGCGCGCAACGAAGCCTCGCGGTGCTGCTGGCGCGGACTGGACGCGTGGAGGAGGCCCGAGCCATGCTCTTGCGCGCGAGAGAGGCGCACGAGAGCGACCCCGAGGCGCGCATGGAGGATCTGCTCTCGCTGGGCGCGCTCGAGCTCGCGGAGGGCCGCCTGGCTGCTGCGCGAACGGCCACGGAGGAGAGCCTCGCGCTGTCGCCGGAGGTCTCTCGCGGCGCGGGGTGTGCACGAATGCAACTTGGCCTCGTCGCACGCCGCTCTGGCGACCGACCACTGGCGCGCGAGGCACTGGGGCGAGCGGCAGATACGTTTGCGCAGCTTGGATTCGAGGCGCTGGCAGCAGAGGCAGAAGGGCAGCTCGGTATCGTGGCGCTGGAGGAGGGCAAGGTCTCCGAGGCGAAGGCGCGGCTGACATCTGCGCGCGACGCGCTCACCGAGCTCTCGCGTGGTGCCGCCGCTACGCTGTTCACCGAGCAGCTGCGCGCGCTCGACAGCGCGGATGGCGGTCCGAAGCCACCGCCGGACGACGTGCTGCTGGTCGCGACCGACGGCGCATGGTTTCGTGCGCCGCGCGGCGCGCGTGTGGGGCTCGAACGGCGTCGCCCGCTCTCTCGAATCGCGGAGCGCCTCACGAAGGAGCGATTCGAGCGGCCCGAGACGACGCTCGGATCGCGCGCGCTGATGGACGCCGCGTGGGCAGGCGAGAAGCTCCAGGCCGCCGCGGGCGCACATCGCGTCCGGGTGGCGATCTCCACGCTCCGCAAGCTTGGTCTGCCGATCGTCACGTGCGACGACGGCTGGGCGCTCGACCCGAAAATCACCGTTGTTCGCGCGTAGGGCTGCGCCGATTGATGCGGCCGTCGATGATTTGATGGCCCGTTGATGCAAGATTGACGCGACGTTCAACGTCTCATTCTCCGCAACCGCGACGGACTTCCCCGCCGCAAGAACCGGAGAAAGCAACATGGCATTCAGCTTCAACGAGAACCACGCGACGTCCCTCCTCACCCCGCAGCTCGCGCCGAACGAGCGAGTCCTGTTCCGCGCCCGCGGCGTGGAGAAGCCCTGGTACTCGCGCGTGTTCTCTCGGTTCGGCAGCATGTTCTGGCGCAGCTACCTGGTCGCCGCGACGGATCAGCGGCTGCTCTTCGTGCAACACGGCGGACTGCTCAGCGGGTTCAAGACGAAGAAGGTGGACGCGCTCCGCTGGCAGGAGATCGATCGCACGCAGCTCGGCTGGGGGATCTTCAACAAGAACCTCACCGTGCGCTCGCAGGCGAAGAACTTCACGAAGACCGTCGTGTTCGGGCGCTTCTGGATGAAGGGAAATTTCCCCGCTGCCGAGGGCGTCGTGCAGACCTGGAAAGCCAGCGCCGGTGCGCTTCCGGCGGCTCCTCACATGAACGCGCTCCCGTCGCCCCGTGCCTGAGCACGAGACGCCCGCATCCACTCTTTCACCTCACCAACGACAAGGAACTCTCATGAAGCTCGCACTTGCAATCGCTCTTCCGCTCGCACTCATCACGCTCTCCACCGGCTGCTCCAAGCCAAGCCCCGAGGAGCAGAAGAAGCAGGAGGACGCGCTCGCCGCGGCCCTCGCATCCGCCATGGCTGGACCGTCGGCGGCACCCACGGTCAACGCAGCGGCCGCGCCCGTCGCGGCGAATCCCGGCGGTATCGGCGCCAGCTGCAACAACGCGACGGATGGTAAGTGCACCGAGTCGCTCGGCGCGGAGGGCCTGGGCGCGGAGGACAGCTGCAAGCGCCTCGGCGGCGTCTACAAGAAGGGCGCGACACCGTGCTCGCACGACAACATGCTTGGTTCGTGCGCGCGCGCCGACACTGGCAGCGGTCTGAACGACGTCGACTACTTCTACAAGCAGGCGGGGGTCACCGGCGATTCGATGAAGAGCCTCTGCGAGGGCGTCATGTCCGGCAAGTGGACCGACGCACCGAAGGGCGCGGCTTCCGCACCGGCCAAGGTCGCGCCGAAGGCGAAGAAGTAGGGCTCGACGAGCGGGCGATCGATTCGAGTGTTCACGGCGCGGCGTCGGCGCCCGCATCTCCTGCGCCGCACTTGAACATCTGCCCGTAGACGCGCTCACGCGATTCGAGTGCTCCGCCGAAGCCCGTCTGATCGCTGACGGGCATGCGATAGACGTGCGTGGCGCCTTCCTTCAATGCCTTCTGGCGCATCTCGAAGTCTGCGTTGGGTCCGTCCTTCGCGGTCACCTTGCCCAGCTGCTCGCAGCCGGTCATCGACTGCAGGCTCACCGCGGGCTTCGCCATGGGACCTTCGGGCACATGCGTGGGCGCGCCGCGCGCTTCATCGCACGCTACGAGAACGAGCAGGATGGCGAGCGACGCGGCGCGGTTCATGCGCCGATCATACGACGCTGATTGCCGAGTGGTGCCGGGAACCGTACGCTCGAGGGATGAGCACCATGCGCAACTCCCAGCTTCGAGCCACCGCATGGCTCTCGGTCACCGGGCTCGGCGCCGCGCTTGTCCTCTGGGCGTGCAGCAGTAGCAGCAGCAACGGCGACACCCCGTCCAAGGGTGACGGGGGCGACGCAGCCACCAACGGAACCCCGGACGCCGCCCAGGAATCCGGCGCGACGCAGGGCACAGTGGATGCGGGTCCGCCCTCGTGCGACGCCGCGATCGTCGAGTGCGTGACGATCCCGACGAAGAAGAGCCCCACCGTGAACGTCCCTTCCGCATGTGGAGCGCCCGCGTTCGACGCGTACTCCACGACCGACAACGAGCAGGTCACTGCAGCATGCAACGATTTCTGCGTTCAGCAGAACCCGGCGTACATCGACGCTGGCGGCTTCGTCGGATGCAACGAGACCCCCGAGGAACAAGCGCTGGGCACCGGCGCGTTCCACTGCGTTTGCGCGCCCTGACCCGCGGAAAATTGCAGCCACGAGCGAAGTGCGCTTTTGACTCAACATGGGAGCGATCTGGCGAACCTATTGCAGCAGGGCGCAACCATGGGTGCATCGAAGGTGTGGGGCTTGGTGGCGGTCCTTGGATTGGCTGCCGTAGCTGCTTGCTCGAGTGGCGGTGACAACAGCGACCTCGCGGCCGGTGGGGGCGGAACGGACGTCGATGGGGGCACCGGCACCGACCCTGGATCCGGTGGTAACCAAGGCGGCGGCGGGGGGGGTGGAGGCGGAGGTGGGGGCGGCACCGACGCCGGCGGCGATGGTGGACTCAACATCGATACCGTGAAGGATCCGCTCTACTTCCTGCCACAGGGACAGACGCAGCTCACGGCGCTGTGCGCGCGGAAGCTCGGCGATGCGGTCTCGAAGGCATTCTGCACGCCGGCGACGGCACCCGTGATTACAAGCCTCGTCGATCTCCAGAAGCTGCTTGGCCTGGACTTCAAGGCGGGCAACATCGGCAACGGCACGGGCGGCAATCCTGCCTTCGCGATGACCGGTCACTCGTCGTCGCTCGTGGCGAAGTTCGTGTCCGCGATCAACCCGCGCGTCATCATCTTCACGAACCCGAGCTCGCGCGGCCGGGTGAACAACCCGAAGCCGCTCGCCAGCTTCATCGCCATGGGCTTCGTGCGTGGCGAGTCGTTCGTGGAGCTCATCTCCAATGATCCGAGCAACGGCAACAAGCTGAACTTCTTCTTGTTCAAGTTCGAGCATGCCTGCGACACCACACCCACCGGCTGCACGAGCGGCGATCTCCTCACGCCCGCTGTGGAGTCGAACTTCACCGGCGTGTACTCGCTCTACAACGAGGAGGACATCAAGAATACGATCCTCGATTGTCAGCAGTGCCACCAGACCGGCGGGCCTACGGGAACCAAGATCTTGCGCATGCAAGAGCTGCAGAATCCGTGGGGCCACTTCTTCCGCAACAACCGCAACAACGGTCAGGTCCTGATGGCGGACTACCAGGCCGCGCACGGCACCACCGAGGCGTATGGTGGCATCCCCGGCGCGGTCATCTTCAATCCGAACCAGACCAACAACAACGGCAACACCACCACGGGCGGCGGTCCCGATCCGGCGGCGCTCGAGGGGCTCGTCGAGAACCAGGGCTTCCAGACGCAGCCGAACGAGTACAACACGGGCACCATCCTCAAGGAGGTCCAGGCGGTCAACGCGCAACAGCCTGCGTCGAACGTGCCCATGGGCAAGAGCGCCACGTGGATGAAGCTCTACACGAACTCGATGATGGGCCTCGACATCCCGCCGCCGTACCACGACATCAAGGTGACGGATCCCACGAAGCTGACGAGCATGACGACCGCGTACAAGAACGTGATCGCCGGCACCATGCCGGTCGCGCAGATGCCCGACATCCGCGACGTGTTCCTGGATGCGGCGCTGCAGGACATGTCGCTCCGTCCTGCGGCTGCGCTCACGGGCGCGCAGATCCTCGTGCAACAGTGCCAGCAGTGCCACAACAAGGCGCTCGACCAGACCGAGTCGCGCGAGAAGTTCCGCGTGGACGATCTCGCGAACATGGACCGCAAGGAGAAGGACCTCGCGATCCACCGCCTCACGCTGCCTGACGACGTGTTCCGCAAGATGCCGCCGCCCAGGTTCCGCGCGCTCTCGCCCGCGGAGATCCAGCTCGTCACCGACGAGCTGAAGAAGTAGCCATCAGCCGCGCGACCTCGGCCTCGGCGCGCTCGATCGCGGGCCCGTGATGTGGGATCGCCTTGAGCAGAAGATCGACGGTGATCTCCGAGGCTGGCTCGCGTGTCGCGCGGGCCACGGCGTGCGCGATTTCGCTCGGCTCGATCACGCCGTCGTGATTCTCGTCCACGTCGTCGAACGTGCCCAGGCCCGCGAACAATCGCAGCGAGAGCGCCTCCACCAGGACCACCTTCACCTCACGCCCCGTGTCGGCCGGCGGCACCACGTCCGGATGTTCGTGCGCATGGCGAACCAGCGGCTCCACGTGGTCCATCCCGGTGAGTAGATTGCGAACGAGCGCGACGCGGTACAGGCGAGCGGCGTCGAGCGGTGCGCCCGCGATCTCCAGGAGCCGGTTCTGCGCGTCCACCTTCATTCCGTCATCGACCTGCAGGAACCCGCCCGACTCTTCCGGCGCGCGGGCGCGCGATGACAGCACGGCCTCCGCGAGCACGGCGCCGGGCAGGTTCACCACGACTGCCTCGTTGTCGAACGGGACCTCCGCCTTCAGGTCGCCGTACGTGAAATGTCCTCGATACATCTTGTTCGCCCGGATGCCGCCACCGTTCAAGAGCGCTGCATCTGCGCGGAACGCACCTCGCAGCGCGGTCGCCAGCAAGGTGCCGAGCGACGTCTGCGAGTGCCGCGTTCCCTCGGAAGAAAGCGCCTGCTCGGCGTCCAGGTGGATGAGCGTCGCGGACTCCAGCGCGTGCACTGCGCGCATGTGCGTGTCGACTCGTGCACGCATCTCCGCGTCCTCTTCGAGCGATGCCACGGGAACCAGCGTGGCCTCCACACGCGGTGCCGCCCGCCTGGCGCCGTCGTTCGCGGCTGCAGGCCACCGCAGATCGACCACGACTGCGTGATCTGCGTCGAGCCCCGCCTTCACTATCTGCGTCTCGCCCACCGTCTCCAGGAAAGGCTTGTGCTCGTGACCGCCCAGGATCACCGGGAACGGGCGCGACGTCTTCATCGTTGCGAGTACACGGTCCTCTTGGATCGACTGATGGGTCATCGGGATCACCGCGTCGCAGTGCTCCTCGGACAGAAGGTGCTCTGCTGCGGATACGGCGGTGGCGTTCGCCGGGAGCATCGTGGCGCCGCCGAATGGAGCGCTGTGGTACGCGGACGGCTCGTCCATCACCACGCCGATGAGGCCGACGCGGACCTTCTCGCCGCTCCGCGACGAGACCTCGATGACGTGACAGAGCCGTAGCGCAGCGTCGAGCCCGAGCACGTTGGTGGACAGCCACACGCCGCGGAACTGAGCGATGCGCTCGCGCAGCTTGTCCACCGGAACGTCGTCCTCGTGGTTGCCCAGCGACGCATGCGTGATCGGGATCGCATTGAGGCAGTCCACCATGCCGCGGCCGCCGTCCAGGCTGGAGAGCAGGCTTGGCGCCACGAAGTCGCCCGCCATCGTCGTGAGCAGGAGATCCGCGGCGTCTTCGTTCCTGCACCGCGCGACGAGCGTGGCGATACGGGGCAAGTTCTCCAGAGAGTAGACGTCGTTGATGCAGACGATTCGAATGTGCGGGCCGGTCTCGGGCATGGGCGCGGGTGATGTTACCCGATCGGCCGACGTCAGACGTCTGTGAGTAGCTCCGCCTGCACCTCGAGCGGGTCGATGCCGCGAAGCACAGCGGACCCGAATGGCACCGCACGGCGGCAGGCCTCTTCCACGGTGAGGCCGCGCGCAAGGAAGTACGTCAGCGCACCCGCGAAGCTGTCTCCCGCACCATAGTCGCCGACGGCGTGGCTCACGGCCGTGGGCATCACCTCTGTCGACGCCGCGCCCCGCGCGATGCGGATCGCACGCGGACCGTCGGTGAGGACCAGAGCTTTTGGCGCCGGATCGTACGCGGCGAACGGCGCGTTCTCACGCGGGTCGGACACACTGCCCACCACCACGTCCGGAGCCACCGCCGCGGCGCGCAACACCGGTCCGCGACGCGCTGTCGCGATCAGCACTCGCGCACGGCGCGCGAGCACGAGGCTCTGCGGATCGGCACCCGTGAAGTAGGCGGCGTCGCAGTCGCTGAGCAACGACCACGGCAACGCGTCGGTCGCCGCGGCCTGAAGCGGCGCACCTGTCACCACGATGGTGCGCTTGGCCTCCGCGTCGACCATCACGACGACGCGGGGATGCGGCTCGCTGCGTGCGGCCGCATGGACATGCACTCCGGCGCGCACCGTGGCGAGCCGCGCGCGGACGACGTCACCTGCCGCGTCGTCTCCGATGGCGGTGAAGAAATGGAGCTCCGCGTCGCTGCGACAGAGCTGCGCAAACGCGATGCCGCCACCACCTGCAGGAAGGACGCGCGGATGACGAAGATGGATCACGTCACCCTGGCGCGGCACGTCGTCGACGGTGCCGAGCGTCACGTGCTCCACGTGTCCGATCACCGCGATGCGCGTCATCGTGTGACCTCGCGCCCCGCGGCTTCGTCGAGCTCTCTCACTGCGCGGAAGCGCGGCCCGAACGTCGCGGAGGTCGCCTTCGAGAGGTCCCCAACGGGGCCGAGGGGGACGTGCAGGCGCGTCTTCAACCGACACGTCCACGAAGAGTCATCCCCGACGCTGCGCATCTCTTGCGTGCGAGACAAACGGAGCGCCTGGTACTCGACGCCCATGTCCAGAGCGAGGGAGCCCGAACCCACGCGCTCCACCATGAAGGTCGCATCGCAGCTCATTCCCACGTGCGGCGCATCCTCGGGGCCGCCGCGATGCTCTTCGCAGCCCGAGCCGGAGAACGCGCTGTACAGGCCGTAGGCGTTCGGCGCGGTCAGCTTCCATTCGAGTGGCAGCGGCGGAACGACATGGGTCGTGGGGCCGCGCTGGGCCGGGTCGATGAGGCCCAGCGTGAAAATGCTGATCGCGCCGCTGACCGCGTTCTGGATGTAGTGCGTCTCGGTCGAAGTGTGCGAGGGCGGCGCCTGTTCACCGGTCAGCTTCGCGAGCGCATCGAGCTCCATCGGATGCGCTGGCACGTCGCCGGCGGTGTCGAGCGAGAGCCCCAGATGGTCGACCGGGATCTCGTTGGTGACCACGCGCACACGCACGAAGAGCACGCGCCCGCGCACTTCAGGCGGTGCCTGCGGCGCAGCGGCCATCACCGTGTCGTCCGCGACGACGTCGACATGCAGCTGCGGATCAAGCGCGCGCGTTATGGCGACCGAGATCTCTTGCGCGTCGCCCTCTCCCTCGGTGATCGAGCACGCGGCCTCGCGGAAGTGATTGCCCGCGAGGAGCTGCTGCGACGACGGCCCGCATCCCAGGAACTCGACGCAGAAGACGCCGATCACCGGCAGCACGCGCGCGGGATGGTTCACGGCTTCTCTCCCTGTCCCCACACCACCGCGGACTCGAGCGCGAAGCGGATTTCGTGGATGTGGTGATCGCCCCACGCGACGTACTGGTGCGCGACCTCGAAGCCGAGGCCGCCTTGGCCGAACGAGAAATCGATGATCGCGCACGTGCGGAGTCCCTTCGCCTCGCGACCGCCTGCAACGCCGTAGAGGACGCGCGGCACGAGCCCGAACGAGAGCCCTTCGCGCGCCTGCAACGCGGGGCCGACACCCGCGCCCAGGAGGTGCCAGTCGGAGCCGACGAACGAGTAGCCGGCCTCTGGCCACACCGCGAGGACCTTCGCGCCGCGTCCGAAGCCAAGGCGCCCGACTGCGAGCACGTCGAGCCCATATGCGACCTTCGTCGATTCGTCGCCGATGCCGAGACGCACATCGAGACCCGAGGTCAGGCGAACGCCGCCACCGAACACGGGGCGCACGTCGCGGTAGTAGTATGGGCCGCCCGGAGACTCGGCGATGACCTTCACGGGCGGGACAGGCGCGGCGCCCGGGATCGCCTGCGGCTCCGTTGCGGCAGCCGGCACGCAGACGAACAGAAGTGTCGTCGCGACAAGCGCCCCGATCCTCATCCCGCGGAGGCTACACGAAACGACCGCCGCCCGCCGCTCCCGCAACCGCCGACGCGTCGTAGGTGGACGGGTGCGCAACCTGCACTTATGCTCGTAGAAATCCCAGGCATGAGTGTTTCGAACACCCTTGAAGAAGCCAAGAAGCGCGTCGGACAGACGCTCGCTGGAAAGTGGCGCATCGACGAGGTGCTCGACATGGGCGGCGCGGCGGCCGTATTTGCGGCGACGGACGCGAAGGGCAGGCGCGTGGCCATCAAGCTGCTCCATCCGCACATCGCGAAGGAGCCGGAGGTGCGCGCGCGCTTTCTTCGCGAGGGCTACGCGGCGAACCAGGTGGACCACCGCGGCGCGGTCCGCATCACTGGCGATGGCGAGACGGACGACGGCAACGTGTTCCTGGTCATAGACTCCTGGAAGGCGAGTCGCTCGACAAGATGATCTCGCGCATGCCTGGCGAGCGCGTGCCGTGCGTGGACGTCCTCGCGGTCGCGCACCAGACGCTGGATGTGCTGGACGCGTTCCACGCACGCGGCGTCATCCATCGGGATCTCAAGCCTGCCAATCTCTTCGTGACCACACCTGGCATCGTGAAGGTCCTGGATTTCGGTTTCGCGCAGCTTCGCTCGCGGCGCACCACGGCTCGCGGCATGGTGCTCGGTACCATCGCGTACATGGCGCCGGAGCAGGTGTCAGGCAATCCGGCGGACGTGGACGAGCGCACCGACCTCTTCGAGGTGGGAGCAGTCATGTTCCACACGCTCACGGGCGCGACGTTCGTGGAGGGCACGACGATGCTCGAGCGCGTGACGAACGTCGGCAAGAAGCCCGCGCCGAAGATCCAGACAAGGGTGCCGGAGCTGCCGGGCTACGTGGCCGACGTGGTCGATCGCGCGCTCGCGTTCCGGAAGCAGGATCGGTGGGAGAGCGCAGGCGACATGCGCGACGCGGTGTGGAGCGCGCACTCCGCGCTGGTGCGCGCGGCGAAGAGCGCGGGACTCAAGCTGCTCGAGCCGAGCCCCTTGGTGAAGGCTAGCTTCCACCTCCGCAGGTGAGCTCCGTGTTAGGACAGAGCCGGCGCGATGATCCCGTACGTCGAGTTTTATACGTGGCGAGTTGGGCCGGTGCCGATCAATCCATTCGGACCGTGCGTGGGTCTCTCCGTGTACGTCGGGTGGGAGCTCGCGAAGCGGCGCGCGCGCTTCTACGGGTGGGAGCAGAAGAAGCTCGTGTCCTTCGCACGATGGATCGTGTGCTGGGGCTTCATCCTCGGCCACGTGTTCGACGAGGTGACCTACTACCCGCACGAGGTCGTCGAGAAGCCATGGATGCTCCTCTTCTTCTGGGAGCACATGAGCTCGTACGGCGGCTTCATCGGCGGCGTCGCGGCAGGCTTCTGGTGGAAATGGTTCGAGTTCGTCCCGTGGAAGAAGCTCGGCCCTCTCACGCTCCACAAGGTCGGCTGGAAGGCAGTACCCGAAGGCCCGGGGCTCATGGTGAGCGATCTCATGTGCTCCGCGTTGCCGGTCGCGTGGTGCATCGGGCGGCTCGGGTGCGCGCTCGTGCACGACCATCCCGGAAAGGTGACCACGCGTGACGCGCTCTTCGCCGTGGCAACGGGCCCAGGCCCCGTGGACGACTACGGGCTCATCGGCCTGCATCACGGCGTCATCCCCCGCTACGATCTCGGGTTGCTCGAGCTCCTCCTGTGCATCCCCATGGCGATCGGCTTCGCCCTCCTCTGGAAGAAGCGATTCATGCCCGGCACCTTCACGGTGCTCGCCTGCCTGATCTACCCGGTGCTGCGCTTCCCGCTGGATTTTCTTCGCGTCGCGGATGCGGACGGCGGCGACGCGCGCTACCTCTCGCTCACGCCCGCGCAATGGGTGTGCATTGCATGCTTCGCGCTGGGCATCTGGTTGTGGTTCTTCGCGCGCCGTCAGGCCGCGTTGCCGGGCGCGCAGCCCATCGCGCCGCCGCCGTGACCCGAACGCACGGAGACCGCGCACGGTCCTACGATCGAGGGTCCGAGGCGGATCGCGCCCGTGGTCGAAAAACACCGCTTCATCCGCTTTTTAGGCCCAGAGCAGGCTCAATGTTCTCGTGCAGACGAATGTCCGCCGATGTCCTGCATGGACCGGGCACCACCTTCGTCATTCGAACATGAAGCTTCGCAGCCTCCCCATCATCCTCACCTCCTCTGCCCTCACCATCGCCGCGGCCGCCGCATGCTCCGACGCGGGCACCGGCGGGTCCACCAGCACGTCCGACGCATCCACCGCGAGCGACACGGGCGCGTCATCACAGCAAACCAAGGACGGCAGCAGCGGCGGTGGTGGCGGAGGAAGCGACGACGGGGGCGGCGGAACCGCGAAGGACGCAGGCGCGACCAAGATGGACGCGGGGACCGTCGTGGGCACCTGCAAGAAGATCAACGACGGCGCGTACACGGTCGTCCAGACCGGTGTCGGCGGAGGCGACGTGGACGCCAGCGGCACCTACCAGTTTCTCTGCGGCAACAACACGTCGACAGACACCTACCCGAACGACGGCGGCCTGGACACCACGGGCTGCACGGTCAGCGTGAGCCAGGACGGGTGCACCACGACCTACGACTGCAACACGGACAACAACGGATACACGGCCGTGACGAAGGGCACGCAGGTCGTCAACGCAGACGGCAACGGCTTCACCGCCAACTTCGTGGTCATGTGGACGAGGGACACCTCGGGAGACCTGGTCCTCGACTGCACGGTCACGAAGGTCGGAACGCACCAGTAGCGCGCTACCGCTTCTTCGCAGCCTTCTTTGCGACGGCCTTCTTCGCGACGGCCTTCTTTGCGACGGCCTTCTTCGCGACGGCCTTCTTCGCGACGACCTTCTTCGCGACGACCTTCTTCGCGACGACCTTCTTCGCGACGACCTTCTTTGCGACGACCTTCTTTGCGACGACCTTCTTCGCGACGACCTTCTTTGCGACGGGCTCCTTTGCGACGGCCTCCTCGATCGCGGGCTCGGCCTCGGAGAGCTCGGCCGGAGCTACGAGCGCTGCCTCGATGGCGATGCGGATACGCCGGTCGCGCATCTCGACCCGGTTGTACGCGATCCACGCCACGATGCGCGTGCTGCCCGATGCGAACACGACGCCCGAGTCGCCAGCGAAACGCAGCACGTCGAACAGGGGTGTGTCCCCGTACGCCTCCACATCCGCGAGCACGCGTCGCTCGAGCGTGCCTGCGAACGAGCCCTCGAGCTCACCGTCGAGACGGTCCTCCGCGGCCCGATCCTCACCATCCCAGCTGGCACCGGCGATCCGGAGCTGCTCCTCCGCGACCGGTCCGAGGTCGAGCACATCCGCGTCGCATTCGAGAGAGAGCGTGCGGAGGCGCAGCGGACGCAGAGGAAGCCCATGATGGAGTCGCGTGGCGTTGTCGAGGCGATCGGCATCCGGCAGCGGCCCGAGCCACGCAGCGAGCGCATCGCGAACGATGTCGAGCGGAAGCCGATCGAGCTCCCAGAACGCCTCGGAGACCTCCCCCGAGGTCGGTGCGCCTTCGCGCAGCGAGGCGATGATCGCCTTCGCCCGGCTGGCAGGGTCGTCCTTGCGATGCTTCGCGCTGTCACGGGGTTCTTGGGCCACGCGACACCCTTACTCGGGTTCGAGAACGCGATTCGAAACTTTCTGTGCGCCGGTCGTGCGGGTCGTGCGTTCCAGTTGTGAACCCAGAGCCGAACGGAGACATACGTGAAGATTCGCACCCTTGCCCTTGTCGTGGCTTGCGCCGCCACCCTCACCGCGAGCGCCACGAGCAGCGCGCAGGCCCGTGTGCCCGCGAAGGCTGACAGCACGCTCACCTGCGACGCGCTCGAACAAGGGGAGCACTTCCAGATCCTGACGGACCCGCACGATCGCTACGTCCAGACGACGCGCGTCGACCTGGCGGAGGCGGGAGACAGGCTGATGCGCGCGTTCCAGGAGCCGGGCGAGCAGCAGCTACAGGTGTCGCTCGCTGCGCTTCACATCGAGCTCGATCCGCGCTCGTGCACGCTCGACCATGCGAGCACGAACCACTTCCTCGAGTGCAACAACGCCACCGACACCAACATCGCAGGCAGGTTCCATTTCTCGCGCGTGCACTTCACGCATCACGGACAATCGGCGCTCGGCTCGCAGCAGACGGTCGTCGTCGACCGTGAGCTCCAGCTGGTGAACGTGTCGATACACGCCGAGATCCAGGCCAAGCAAGGTTTCTCGGGGATGGAGAACCGCATCGTTGCGACCATCACCGTGAATGCGCTCGTCGGGGGTCAGCCGCGCACGCTGCAGCTCACGAAGGACCTCGGCGAATGGACGGCGCGCACGGACCGCTCGAACTGGAATCGGTGCCTCGTCACGAACGGCTGAGCAGCGTCCGTGCTACCGCAGTCGCGGTGGGATCACGCTGTGGAGGCCCCGGCGCTCGCGGAACCCGTGGATGAGGACGAGCAGCGGCGGCTGCACGAGGCGCGCGACGACGGCGAGCACGATCGCGCCACCGATGACGACGACGGCGAGCGGCTTCTGAGTCTCCGAACCGATGCCCGTCGACAGCGCCGCGGGCAGCAACCCGAAGAGCGCGACGAGCGTGGTCATGAGCACGGGGCGCAGCCACTTCACGCTCGCATCGAGCGCGGCCTCTTCGACGGTGAGCGGATCGTACGGGCTTCTCTTGCGCTCCGGGTCCGCTTGCGCCTCGGCAGCGAGCTGATCGGCGACGTCGTGCTCCTCGACCGACAGGCCCTGCTTCTCGGGATCGCGGACGCGCTGAAAATGCGACACGACGAGGATGGCGTCCTGGATGGCGATGCCGAAGATCGAGATGAATCCCATCGCCGCCGACACCGAGAAATTGAGGTGCGTGACGAAGAGCGCGAGCACTCCGCCCGCGCACGCCACGGGAATGTTGAAGAGCACGATCACGGTGTTCCAGAAGCTGCGGACGGAGCCGTAGACCAGCAGCGCGATGATGACGAGCGTCGCGGGGATGATGAACGCCAGCCGGTGCTGCGCCTCGCGGAGCTCGTTGATCTCTCCGCCCCACTCCAGGTGGACCGAGTCGTCGTGCTTGACCTTGTCCGTCACCTTCGCCTGCGCCTCCGCGATGGTGCCCTCTAGGTCGCGGCCGCGTACGCTGAACTTGATGGGCGTGTAGCGCGTCCCGTCCTCACGGAAGATGACGGAGGGACTGTCCTCGATCGTCACCTGCGCGATCTGGCCCAGGGGCACGGGCGTGCCGTCAGGGGCGAAGATCATGAGCTCTTTGATGGTCTCGACCGAGTCGCGATAGGGCACGAGCCAGCGGACCGTCAGGTCGAAGGTGCGATCACCTTCGTAGACGCGCGTGATGCCCTTTCCGCCGATCGCGGCCTGGATGACGCTCTCGACGTTTCCCGTGTTCAAGCCATAGCGAGAGCACTCCTGGCGGTCGGGGACGATCTTGATGCTTGGCTGGCCGCTGGACCGCACGAGACCCAGATCGCGGACGCCGCGAATGCCCTCGAGGATCGCGACGGTCTTGTCTGCGAGGCGTTCGTTCTCCTTCACCTCGGGACCGAAGATCTTGATTGAGTTCTCGCCCTTCACGCCGCTCATCGCCTCTTCGACGTTGTCGGAGATCATCTGCGAGAAGTTGAAGCCCACGCCGGGAAACGCCTCTACCAGCTGGTGTGACAGCTCCTCGGTCAGGCGCTCCTTCGTCATGCCCTTGCGCCACTGATCGTTTGGCTTGAGCGGCGCGAACAGCTCGATGTTCTGGAACCCGGCCACGTCCGTGCCGTCGTCGGGTCTGCCGAGCTGCGAGATCACGGTGACGACCTCGGGATGGTCGCGGTTCTGATCGGTGCACTCGGTGGGCGCGGGCGGACACCCACGAAGGATGGCCCGCATCCGGCCGACGTAGCGCCCCGACTGCTCGAGCGAGACGGAGGTCTCCATCGTCGCGCGGATCCAGAGGTTGCCCTCCTCGAGCTTGGGCATGAACTCGCCGCCCAGCGCGGTGAAGAGCCCGAGGCCGCCGATGACGGGAACGAGACCGATGCCGAGCGCGATCCACGGACGCTTCACGCCGAGCTTGAAGATGGGGGTGTAGAGCTTCTTGACCTGACGCGTGGCGAAGCTGTCCTGCTCCTCGGCTCCGATCGAGAGCGCCTTGCTCGTGATCGCAGGCGTCAGCGTGAGCGCGAGGATGATCGCGCCGCCGATCGCGAACGCATAGGTGTGCGCCATGGGCGAAAAGATGACGCCGGACACGCCCGTCATCGTGAACAGCGGCAGGAAGGCGACGCCGATGATCAGCGTCGCGAAAGCCATGGGCCGCGCGACCTGCCGCGCGCCCGCGAGGATGCGCTCCTGCATCGTCCCGCGGCCGTGTGGTCCGAGGAAATGGAATATCGACTCCATCATGATGACGGTGGAGTCGACCACGATGCCGAAATCCACGGCGCCGATGGAGATGAGGTTCGCGGGCGTGCCGGTCGCGACCATTCCCGCGAAGGCGACGAGCAACGCGAGCGGAATGTTGAGCGCAGTGATGAGCGCGGCGCGCGCATGCCCCAGGAAGAGCACGAGGATGATGGTCACGAGCACCATGCCGACGACGACGTTCTCGATCACGGTGTGCGTGGTGAGCGCGACCAGGTTGCCGCGGTCGTAGTACGGCGCGATCTCCATTCCCGGCGGAAGCAGGTGGTTCTTCTTGATGAACTCGACGCGCTCGTGGATCCCTTTCAGGGTCTTGGCGGTCTGTCCGCCGTAGCGCATGAGCACGGTGCCCTGGACGATGTCGTCGTTGGCGTCGTGGCCCACGATCCCGAGCCGCGGGGCGCCGCCGAGCTCCACCTGCGCGACGTCGCGAACGCGAATGGGAACGCCCGCGCGCGCGGCGATCACGATGGCCTCGATGTCGTGCACGTTTCGCACGAGCCCGACGCCGCGGATCGTGTACGCCTGCTCACCCAGCGTCAGCCTCTGGCCGCCGACGTTCTGGTTGGCGTCGCTCACGGCGTTCATCAGCTGCTCGAGGTTGACGCCGTAGCCGCGCAGCCGGAAGGGGTCGACGTTGATGTGGTACTGCTTCGTCTGCCCGCCGAAGCTCACGACGTCGATGACTCCCGGCACCTGCTTGAACTGCCGCTCGAGGGTCCAGTCCTGCGCGGTCTTCAGCTCACGCAGACTGAAGCCAGGCCCCTTCAGCTCGTAGCGGAACACCTCGCCGATCGCGTTCCATGGGCTCACGCCCGCCTCGACTCCCTCGGGCAGCTTCACGATGTTGAGGCGGTTCAACACCTCCTGACGCGCTTGCTCGTAGGTGGTTCCCCACTTGAAGTAGCACTTCACGTCGGACAGGCCGAAGAGCGACTGGCTGCGTACGTGATCGAGCCCCGGCATTCCGGAGAGGCCAATTTCGAGCGGAACGGTGACGTAGCGCTCGACATCCTCCGAGCTCATGCCGTCCGGCAGTGCGAGGATCTCGACGAGCGGCGGCACCGGGTTCGGGTAAGCCTCGATGTCGAGCTCCTTGTACGACCACGCGCCCGCGCCGATCAGTCCGACCGCGAGGAAGAACACGAGGATCGGCGCGCGGAGCGCCCAGGCGACGAGGCGTTCGATCATTTTGCGCTGTCGGCAGGCGCAGCAGAGAGGCCGCCCGCGAGGAGAATGGCGCCCGCCGTCACGATCTTTTCACCCTTGGCTGGCCCTTGTGACAGCGGGAGCAACGGCGCGCCCTCTGCCTCGTCCACGACCACCGGGACCTTCGCGTAGATGTGTCGACCGTCGGCGGACTTTCCCTTTTCGACGAACACCGTCGTTTGCTCGCCCAGGCGCAGCAGCGCGCTGCGTGGGATGGCCAGCGCCTTGCGCTGATCGACCGAGATCCGCAGCGTGGCGTACATCTCCGGCTTGAGCGCACGGTCCGTGTTCTCGATCACGCAGCGCACCTTCGCCGTGCGCGTGGACGGGTCGAGCGTGCCTGACACCCATTCGATGGTCGTGGGGAACGTGCGATTCGGGAACGCGAAGAGGTGCGCGTTGACCTTGGAGCCAACGACGACTCGCGCGCTGTCCATCTCGTACACGTCAGCGAGGATCCAGACGCGATCGAGCTCACCGACGGTGAACAGCTCCACCGCGCCTCCGCCGGAGTACTGGCCCACGACCTCGACTCCTGGCGAGATGTTGCGCGCGGTGACCTGTCCGTCGATGGTCGCGCGGACAGAGTAGGTCTGGGTCACGACGTCGGCCGAGCCGGCGCGGAGCAGCGTCGCCTTCTGCGTTGCGCGCTCCACCTCCGCCTTCGCCTTGCGCGCGGCGTCCTGGGCCTGCTCGTAGTCGTGCATGGAGGTCGCGTGCGCGTCGAGGAGCTCCTTCTGGCGATCCAGATCGTGCTGCGCCGCGATGCGATCCGCCTCCGCCTTGTGCACGTCCGCGGACGCCATGCCGATCTCCGGCGACTCGATGACGGCGAGCACGTCGCCCTTCTTCACCCGCTGACCAGCCTGCGCGTTGATACGCGACACGCGACCCGACACCGGCGAGAAGATGTGAGAGACGCGTGCGTCGTCGAAGGTCACCTTGCCGCTGGTGGCGATCACGTCGTCGACATCCTGCTCCGCCAGCACCTCGACCTTGAGCTGCGCCTCAGCCACCTGCTGGTCGGTGAGCCAGACCTCCCCTTGCGGCGGCTCGCCCTTGCTGTCGGCGCGCGCGGTGGGCTGCTTCGAGCAGCCGACGCCTGCAGGGAGGATCAGAAAAAGCAGCAACGCAGGAGCGCGCAAGCGACGGCACATCATCCGGCGTTGGAGTTAACGCCAGATTACAGCAAGCAGAAGAACATTAACCCCAAGTAACGATATTGGCCGCGACCCATCGAATTCATCGAGAAAAATCTGTGCCTGATCCGAAGCGATACACGTTGCTTAATTAAGGACGCCTCATCATTCGCGCCGAACCTTACGACAGCTCATCCGCTCCGCGCGGCGCCCGATCAGCGCGGAAGCAGGTAGGCGCTCCATCCTGCGGGGCGAGCACGTCCACGGCGCCGTACTCGTCGGCCGCAAAGTCGGAGAAGCAGGCGATCGCCCCGCACGTCGCGAGCGCGATGAAGAGGACCTCGAAGCCGTAAATGATCTCGGGCTTGCCGTCGGCGTCGAGATCGTAGACGGAGATCGCGCCGCACGAGCTGTACATGTCGCTCGCGGCGAGCGCGACGTCACCGGTGTTCTTCACCGCGCCCTTGTTGTCGAAAATGAGGACGTGACCGGCCTTGTCGATGGCGATGACCTCCGGGACCTTGTCGCCGTCGAGGTCTGCGATCGCAGGCGTGGAGTCGCCGTCGACAACCGTGTCAGAGAAGGTGGACTCGACCATGCCGTCACTTCCGCGCAGCATGTAGAGGCGCCCGCTGCGGGAGAACTCGCCACCGCCCGCGGACTCGATGACGACGTCGGGGATGTCGCAGAGGTTCACCTCACCATTGCCGTCATCGTCCGTGAGGTTGGCGACGAGAGGGATGGTCCACACGCCGATGCTGCCTGGCGTGGGGTCTGCCCACTTCCATTTCAGTACGGGGCTGAACGAGTTCGGTGGCGCAGCAGGCGTGGTGCACGTGGGCGCATTGCCGTTGTCGGGCGGGACGTGGCATTTGTCGACGACGAGCGGCGGGCCATCGAATGCCCCATCCTTCGCGCCGAACCCGAGCGGATTCCCACCCTCGTCGGCCGAACCATCTCCCTGATCGGGCGACGTGAACCCGCTACCAGAGTCATTCGAGCCGCACTGGATGGCTCCGAACACAACCAGAATACAGCTGGCCGCGCAGATAGTTGCAAAGCGCATGAGACACCCTCCGGCCGGAACATAGCGCAGCCCGAGCGCGCCGCCACCCGTTACACCTGCTGCGGGGGCAAACCAGCTTCGACTGCCCGACGCCGTCGATATGGCTAGTCTGTGAAAGGTGCGCGGCTCCGAGTCGGGGTCGAACGGTCGCAGGGCGCGGTCGAGCGGAGGATGAAAGCGACGGGCTGGCGCGTCCAATCATCCATGTACCTCCCTCTCGACATGCGCGTGGCACCGGAGCTCCTCACTGATGCCGTGGCGCCGACCGCGACACCGCGCCTCGCTCTCCTCTTGAATCCGTTCTACGCGAAGGACCAGCACGCGAGCCTCGGCAAGCACGTGCTCACGCCGTCGCTCGCGCTCACCAGCATCGCAGCGGCGACGCCGCCGTCGTGGACGGTGCGCTACTGGGACGAGAACGTGCTGCAGGGGCCGCCACCGCTCGATCCGTTCCCCGAGATCGTCGGCATCTCCGTCCACCTCACGTTCGCGCGCCGTGCCTTCGAGCTCGCCGCCTACTACCGCGCGCGCGGCGCGAAGGTGGTGCTCGGCGGACTGCACGTGCTGTCTTCGCCCGAGGAATGCGCGCCGCATGCCGATGCGCTTGCCGTGGGTGAGGGCGTACAGCTCTGGCCGCAAATCCTCGAGGATTTCTCCACGGGCAAGCTTGCGCCTCGCTATGAAGGCAGCTATCGGCGCCCGTACCGTGAAGAGCCAGCGCCACGGCGCGACATCTTGCCCCGCGAGTCGTTCCTCACCACGCTCAGCATCATCGCGACGCGCGGCTGTCACAACCGCTGCGGCTTCTGCTACCTCGCGACCGACGGGCTCTCGATGCCGTACCAGATGGCAGACGTGAACCACGTCGTGCGCCAGCTCGAAGAGAGCGACGAGCCCTACGCGGTCTTCGTCGACAACAACCTGGGCTCGCGCCCCGAGTACCTTCGCGCGCTGTGCCGCGCGCTCCGCCCGGTGAAGAAGATCTGGAGCGCCGCCGTCACCATCGACGTCACGGACGATCGATCGCTCGTGCGCGAGATGGCGCTCGCAGGATGCACGGGCGTCTTCGTGGGCTTCGAGACCCTCACGGGCGAGAACCTCGACATGGCGAAGAAGAAGACGCCGCGACCCGAGGACTACGCGCGCCGCGTGCGCATACTTCATGAGTACGGCATCCAGGTGAACGGAAGCTTCGTGCTCGGGTTCGATCACGATCGCCCCGACACGTTCGCGCGCACCGCGGACTGGGTCGAAGAGAATCGGCTCGAGTGCGCGACGTTCCACGTGCTCACTCCGTATCCGGGTACGCCGCTCTATCGACAGATGGAGAGCGAGGGCCGGATCCTCCACAAGAACTGGGACCTCTACGACACCGCGCATGCCGTCTTCCGCCCGAAGCACATGACCCCGGAGGCGCTCGAGGAGGGCTATGCGTGGATCTACGAACGCCTCTTCTCGCACGCGTCGATCTTTCGCCGCCGTCCGGAGTCGCTGCATGAGGTCGCGCCGTACATGGCCATGAGCTACCTCTACAAGCGCGCGAACCGGTTCTGGCCCACGCTGATCCGCAATCGCGCGGTCCACGCCATGTGGCGACCGCTGGTCCAGGTGTCACGACGGCGCCACCTGCGCTACCGCGAAGAGCTGCTCGCGCGCGAACCAGATGCGACCGTGCATGCGACGGGGCATGCGACCGGGCATGACACGACGAGAGGAGAACCGCGAACGCGCGCGACCCCCGTACGCTTGCCGGTTTATTCGGGCGTTTGACGAGCTGGCGACCGTCCGTTGACCGTCACGCGGAGTGGTAGCGGCAGAAGCGGTGCGTGCAGTGCTCCGTGTCGGG
>JANXLV010000072.1 GCA_025355005.1 Myxococcales bacterium
GCGCGTTCGAGCATCTTCAGGCAGATTTTCTCGGCATTCCGATGTGGCTGCCTGCGCTCTACGCGTGCGCCGCGCCGGTCCTCGGCCATGGCTCGCGCCGCTTCCTGTGGCACACCGCGACCCTCACTTCTTCCCCGAGCCGGGATCTGGAGGCGCGTTCTTCGGCCCGAGGTCGAAGGTGATCTGGAACGCCGCGAAGGCGTTGTCGCGCGCGAACCTGAGCTCGTGGAGTGAGTGTATGATACACGCTATTGCTCGGTCGTCGTAGATCGTCGCGCTGACCTTCGACCCCTGCACGGGCACGCCGCTCCGATCGAGTACGAGCTTCACCACGAGCTGCCCGTGGAGCGGGCCGATCCTGGCGAGGCTCGGCGGTCCGGGCGGCAGGCGATACGTCGCTGCCTCCACGTAACAAGCAAGCGCGCCTGGCACAGCCGTCTTGATCACGGCCTGCGCCGCGTCGAACGCCTTTCTACTGGCCGTCGTGCCCGCGTCGCTCCCTTCGTCAGCAACAGGGTTGAGGGAGATCTGCTGCGTGGACACCGTCACCGCCCAGTCCTTCGCGTCCGGAGGCAGCGGCGGTACCTCCTCGTGCGGGGGACTCGTGCATGGGTTCGTCGCCACGAATCGCGCTGCCTCGAACCGATGCGACGACACGTTCCCGGCGCGCGAAAGCACCCGGAGCGCGTCCGAAAACCGCGCGTTCTCCGGCATGACGATGTCGAGCCGCGAGCACGTCTGTTCGCATACGACCGCGATATCCGGCACGAGCGACTGCAAGTCTGATTCGCGCGCAGGACCGCACCGCTCCCAGAAGCCCTCGGGGCCGCGTGCGGCGCGAGGTCCCGGCGGCTCGCTCGCCATGAGGAGGTGCCGCTCCGGATCGTTCCATGGCGCAGGCACGTTCAACCTGCGCAAGACGATCCCGGTCGTCGCGTCTACCACCACACCGGACGAGGGTGGCGGCGCGTCGTCTGGTTGCGGCGGCCCGAGCACCCAGTGGGTGAACGCGGCGGTGACTCCGTCCGCGTGAATCGTCATGTCCTTGTATCCGGAGTACGCGACGGTCGTGAGGAGGTTGCGGCCCTCGGCGATGGAGAGATCGTCCTCTATCGTCACGTCGGCGTCGAACGCGTACGGGGCGCCTGGGTAGATCATCTTCCAGTGTTCGCGGAGGCCGCGCAGCCGGTCGTACACGGAGGTCACCTTGCCACCGTGGTTCCAGAGTCCTCCCGCATCCACGGTGGGCGAGAGGTCGCTGCGCGCGCCGATGCGGACGCCGTTCACGAGGATATCCGTCTTCGTGACGTTGATCTTCGGCGTCCGCAGCATCTCGCCCACGTGCTCACCGCTAGCGGTGCGCTTCTGTTCGAGCAGGAGTGAATCCCTGTCCACGTCGTCGGCAGGATCGCCCTCGTGAACGTCCTTTTTCCTGCACGAGAGCGCGAGGAGGACGAGGCAAATAATGATGCGCCGCCGCATGCCACAGATCCTACACGGTCAATTCTCCGCGACCGCCGTCAATGCCCTTTTACGTTGGGGATGAGTCGGCCTCCTTCGAGGCGGGCTCGGACCTTGAAGATGGTGAGGCCGTTTGCGTCCTTGCCTGGGGTGGCGCGGGCGAAGCGGTGGGGGGCGGCTGCCAGGACGGAGTCGTGCTCCTGCGCCAGATCGCTGAGTGGGCCTGATAGCACGGCGTCCAGCGCGCGATCGCGCTCCGTTGCCAGCGTTGCGGGGCCGATCTCGAGCGTGACCTCGCCCGTGACATGTCTTCCATTCACTGTGAGCACTGCGGACATGCCGGGAGCTTACAACACTATGGACACGGTACGGACATCGGGCATGCGCCGTTCTTGTCCTTCGGGTAGCTCTCCTTGCAGTCGGTGACGCCGGGGAAGCTGTTCGTGGGCAGGAAGTCCGTGAGGTCGTCCTTGCGCCAGCCGCGGTCGATGCCGAAGTTTTTGCTGCTCGTCACCGTGGTGTTGGTGATGAACTGACTGCCGGGCGCGCCGTAGATGCGAATGGCTGCATCCGACCTTGTTTTTCCAGGGTACGGGCAAGAGTTGGAGCCGCCGCTGCTCAGCCCGCCTGCGAAGTTCACCTGCGTGAAGTCCATCCGATTCGTGGCGAGCGGTTGATTGCCGAAGCTGATGCCGAGCCAGTCGCCGGCCGCCGGGTTGGCCTCCGCGGACGTGAAGACGATCTGCTTCTGCGCGGTGCCCACGGCGATGAGCGCGGACTTCGCGGCGTTGTCGCTCTGGAACTCGGACACGGTGAAGTAGCCGCCCTTCTTGAAGCGCACCGTCACGCCGGCCTCGATCGTCAGCGTGGTGGTCACGCCGTTCGGGAGCGGATCGACGACGAGACTGCCGACGGTACCGGACGTGCCAACGTGGTAGGGCACGCCGCGGTCGTGCATCGTGGTGGACTCCGCGAAGCCTTCGTTCCCGCCGCCGCCTGGGATCAAGATCTCGTCATGGGTGTTGCCGGTATAGGTGCCGGTGGGTAGTCCGCCGGACGCGCGCGACCAGAGGCTGACGGGGTAGAGCGCGGAGCCAGTCACCGTGAGGTCCGTGGAGCCGGGCGCGAAGCCCGCGCCGTCGCGCAGCACCACGCCGTTGCTCTTCGAGCCGGAGAGCGTGACGTGATCGACGAAGAGCGTTGGCTGCGAGGGCTTCGTCTGGTCCGTGCCCTGGAAGTTCAACATGCCGGTGAGGTCAGGCACGATGTTGCTGGGATCGCCGCCGCCATCCACTGTCACGTAGGCGAGGTGCACCGTGCCGTTGGAGGTGCGGATCATGACGAAGGGCTTCGCCGGATCCTGCGCGCCGATATGAATGCGCTTCGATGCGCTGCCCACGGCGGAGATCGATCCCTTCACGGTGAGTGTAGTGCCAGCGGCGAGGAGCACCTCGGCGCAAGGTTCGATCGTGAGCGCGCCAGCGACGTTCGCGTCGTACGGAAGGACGTGCGGGCTCGTGTCCGCAGTCCACGTCTCCGTCTTGATATCGCCCTGGTGCTTCGTGGGCCCTGCGGTGGGAGCAGGGCACTCACTCGGCACGGTGCCCGAGTCCGCGCCGGGCCCCGCGTCGGAGTCGGTCGACGTGGGTGTGCTGCTGCTGCTGCTGCAACCGACGCCGCACACGAGAACGCCGATCAGGCCAAGAACAAGCTTCTTCATGAGTCTCCCGTTTCGCTGAGGACCAGCCAAGGGTGCATCCTACATCCACCCAGCGATCGTGCTCGCAAAGTTGTTCGTTCAGGTCGGCTCCGTATAGCGGTGGGTCTATGGTCCAACACGCTGCGGCCCACGCCCCTCTGGTCTCTTCCGCTGTCGTGAAGCGCCACACCGTCCGCGATCGCGCGCCGACGATCCCGTTCGATCTGACTGAGTACGCGCGGGCCGAGACGGGGCCGCTCAGCTGGACCGCGGCGAACGACGACTCCACGTTCTCCGCATGGGTGCTCGACGGCGATGACGAGGCGGTCTGCGCGCGCACGACGGAGCTGCTCGTCACCATCTCGCCCACCGACGTCCCGCGCGTGGCCCATGGCCCCGAGCAGCTCTTGTCGCGGCTCACGCTCCGCGAGGCCTTCGTGGTCGCGTCCATCGATGGCGAATCCAGCCTGGAAACGATCCTGGACATGCTGGACATGCCCGCGGGCGAGGCGCTGACGATCGTGTGCGAGCTGTGCGCCGCCGGCGTCATCACGCTGGACATGTGAGAGCCGTGTGTCAGGTGAGCTCGAGATCGGCGATCCCGAACGTCTCCACCCAGACGTCTACCGCGACGTCCAGCGCGCGCTCGGCCCGCACGGGCGAGAAGCCCTCGAGCGTGTCGGCGCTCTGCGGTACGTCGGAGACGACATGGAGCGCGGCGATGCGCGCGGCTCCGCCGTGAAGACCGCGTAGGAGGCCCGCGAGCTCCATCTCCACCAGATGATGGCCGTCCGCGCGCAGCCGCTCGATGTCGCGATCGAACTCGTCCAGCGGCGAGCGCACGTTCACGACCTTGCTGCGCAACCGCGTGGCTGGCTGAGAGTGCAGCGCCGCGAACCGCGCATCGAGCGCGTGGTTGTCGAAGGAATGCACGGTGCCGTCCGCGGACGTTGCCTGGGATGCAATGTGCAGCTCACCCACCTGTGAAGCGCGGTCGAGTGACGCCGCCGTGCCGTAGACGAGCACGTCCGTCACGCCTTGCTCGCGGAACAGCGCGCCCATGGCGACAGCGGCTTCACCGTATGGATTGCGGACGAGCAGCACCTCGCGTCGCTCGCCGCGCGCATCCAGGTACGCGAGCCTGCTGTGATCGAGGAAATCGTCGGGACCATCATGAGCGGCGAGCTTCACGCTGGGTAGGGCTGGCAGTGCGTCGACGAGCCCCGCCGTCTTCGCGCTGGCGAGGAGCTCGTCGAGCCAGGTCCGCCGTTCGCGCGAGCGGTAGAGGTCACGCGGATCCAGATCGTGCAGCGCAGCAAGCTCACGAGGCAGGGAAGGGCCGCGTTGCAGCGCACGTACCTGCGCGGCCCGCTGCGCGCGCGTGCGGAGCGCGCCTAGAAGCGCGTTCTTGAATCCCACGGTGACCTGGCGAGGGATCGCGCCGCTCGACTCGAAGCAGCGCCGAAGTCGCGCGGGCCGATAGGTGGCCTCGTCGGAGCGATGATCGATGCGGCTCACGCGCGCGGAGTCGATGTGGCGTCCTCCAGCGGAGCGCGCGGCGCGCAGCACCTTCATGAGGTGCTGGAACATGTCGAGGCCGTCGTCGCAGGCGATGGCATACCGCAGCTCCTCGTCGGCGCTGACACCCAGGATGATCTGAAAATGAAGCTTGGGCGTGAACAGGCGAAAATACGTGGTGGCGCCGCGCGCGGCCAGTGATGCGATGGCGTCCGCCACGTTGCCGTTGTGCACTTCCACGTCGCGTCCCTTGCCATCAGCGTCGATCGCGTCGTCCACGAACGTGTGGCCCAGGTACGCGGTCGCGTAGCGCGTGAGGTCACCCATGGAATGCGGAGCGGTGAGGTCCATCGACAGCACGCGCTCGTCGAAGCCCACCTGGACCTTCGCGGCGATGGCGCCAGCGTCCGCGTCTCGGGCGGGTGGCTCGATGCGCTCGAGCCGGTGGGACACCTCCACCTGTCGGCCGCCCCGAAACGTGTGGAGCTCCCAGTCGATCGCCTCGAGGAGCGCCTTGCGGACCCCCTCCGGGACACGCTCCGCGAAGTGCTGCGCGAGCGCGGGCACGCCCTTCGGCAGAGCGCTCATGTCGAGCACGCGCAAGAGCGTGCGCCCTGCTTCTCCCAGATCGCCAGGCCGGCGTGAGAGCGCGGAGAGCATGCCGCGCGCGGTCTCTTGCCACGCGGCGTCGGCGATGTGCTGGAGCGCGGGGTTCTTCATTCGCTTCACATGGCCCAATAGGCTTCGTCGTTGAGGCCCTCTTCGCGCTCGGGCAGGCCGCGCGTGAGCCGTGGTGAGCTCTGGATGAGCACCTCATAGCTCACGCGGTTCGCGTAGCGGCATACCTGGCTCATCGACGAGTAGGTGAGGAATTCACGAACATGCTTCGCGGAGGTCGGGACGCGCGCGCGGTGGTAGCGGTTCGCGGACATGTCGTGGAGCAGGGCCGCGAGCGCGGCGTCACCTGCGCCGTTCGCGCTCGTGATGCGCTCGGGGCCGCCGTGATAAGGCGCGATGTGCGCGAACACCTTGACCGCCTTGTCGCATCGCTTCTGGAGCATCGGTCGGCTGAACTCGTAGCGGTTGAACTCCGGGATCGCGCCGGGCAAGAGCGGATAGCGCGTGGCGCGCTTCACGGAGTCTTCGGTGTAGCCAGCCAGGTAGAGCCCTGTCGGGCCAGACGTACACAGCACCAGGTCGGCCCAGTCGAGCGCGCGTTCGCACGCGAGCAGCGGGTCGGCGAAGCCCGTCAACGCCTCCGCCTCCTCCTCGTTCATGGCCAGGACGTCCACGTTCTCCGAGATGAACGAGCGCCAGAACTCGGGGCGATCGGCGATGATGAAGCGAGTGCCGAGCGTGAGCACGACGGGCACGCCACGCTCCTTCGCGAGTGACACCGCGCGAAGCGTCGCTTCCGGCATGGGCTCGCCGGGGCCGCCTCGCATCAGGTACGCCGAGATGACCAGGGCCGCTGCGTTCTCGAAGACGTTCGCCGGGATGCTCTCCGGACGCAGGTCGTTCATCTTGCCGGAGCTTATCGCGAACGTGCGCTCGCCATCGGGTGTAACGAGCGCGAAGCAACGACCGATGGGGCCGTCGACCGGCTGCAGGTGATCGAGGTTCACGCGGCTCGACGTGTTCGAGATGTATCGATAGCCAGAGGTGCCGACGCGGATCACGTCGCTCATGACGCCGAGCAGGATCGACGCGTCGTCCGAGAGCAGCGAGTAGTTGTGCAGTGCATTCCCCACGGTCCCACCGGCGAACTCGTAGGAGATCTGCTTCTTCTCGAAGAGCTCGTCATAGAGCTGCGCGGCGCGCTCGCTCCCGATGATCGTGGAGCCGCCTCTCGGGAGCTCGTAGCGAGCGAGGAGCTCCTCGGGGACGCGCGCGTCGATGTCGACGAGCGTCTGGTCGATACCGACGACGTGGATCTTCGTCTCCGGTGCGCTGACGCCAGCCCGGTGGAGCAGCGGATCGCGCTCGTGAACGGGGAAGTAGTGTTTGTGCTTGCGGCGTCCAGGAAAGCGCACGCACGGAGTCTAGCAAACCCAGCCAGGTTGTCGCGTCACTGCCGCTGCGGCTCCAGACGATGCTTCGCGTAGACCGCGTCACGCCAGTCGAGGAGATCCGGGAAGTCGCGCGCGAGGGCTTCGTGCGTCCAGGTCTTGCGCGTGGCGGGACCTAGCTTCGCGGACTCGCGCGCGCGCACTGCAGCGAGCGCCGCGCAGATCACCACGTCTGCGTAGCTGAACTCGCCGAGCAGATAAGGTTTGTCGGTCCGCTGCGCGCGCACCTTCTCGAGCAGCGGGCGCGCCACGCTGTCCACGCGCGCTTCGATGTCTTTTGGCGATACGTGCTTCTGCGCCAGGAAGAGCGCTACCCGGCGCGACATCGGCGCGAGGAGCGGCTTCACGAAGGCGGGGACGAAAGGGGGAAGCGCCTCCCTTTGCGCGTCGCGGCTCGTCGCGAGGTTGTGGAGGACCCACGCGCGGCCCACATCCATGAACCGATTGGCGACTTCGCACCACTCGCGAACGTCTGCGTCCTTTGCGGGCGGAAACAGAGGCGAAGCCTTGCCGACGTCGTCGGCGTATCGCGCGATCTCGATCGAGTCGGGGATCACCGTGCCGTTCTCGTCGTCGAGCACCGGCACGGTCGCGCGCGCACGACCGAGGCCGCGCACCCTTCGGCGCAGCGCGAGCTCGCCCATGAGCGGCACGTGCTCCTTGTAGCGGTAGGAGATGCCGTGATGGTCGAGCGCCCAGCGAGCACGCTCCGTGTAAGGGGAGACGTGAAGACCATGGAGGGTGAGCATGTCGCGTGGTCTCAGTAGAGATGTGAAAAGCCTGCGCATCGCGTCGTTACTCGTCTTCTCCCTCGGCTTCGTCTCCCTTGCCTCGCAGGCCCAGTGCTCGCGCCTTCTTGTAGAGGTGGCTCCGTTCGAGATCGAGCGCTCGCGCGGTCTTCGCCATCTGGCCTCCGTGGAACGTCAGTGCCTCCTGGAGGATGGCTCGCTCTGCTTCTTCCACCAGCACGCGGAAGGGGGAGCCTGGGCGATACAGACCATTTGCTTTGGGCGCGCCGCCGCCCGGTAGCGCGCTCGACACGTCTGCTTCGTCGATCACGTCGTCCGGCGTGAGGATGACCAGCCGCTCCACCAGGTTGCGCAGCTCGCGCACGTTGCCCGGGAAGCTGTACTGGCTCAGCATGGCCAGCGCCGGCTCCGCGAACTTGATGTGCGGTCGGTCGTTGTTCTTGGATGCGATGGAGAGGAAATGTGTCGCCAGCTCGCGAATGTCTTCGCGTCGCGCACGCAGCGGCGGGATCGCGAGCGGCACCACGTTCAGGCGATCGTAGAGGTCCGCGCGGAATGCGTCCTTCTCGGTGGCGGCGACCAGATCGCGGTTCGTCGCGGCGACCACGCGCGTGTCCACCTTGATGGTCTCGTTGCCGCCCACGCGCTCGATCTCGCGCTCCTGCAGCACGCGCAGGAGCTTCGCCTGCATCGCCAGCGGCATGTCGCCCACCTCGTCCAGGAACAGCGTGCCGCCGCTCGCGCGCTCGAACTTGCCGCGTCGCTGCTTCGTTGCGCCCGTGAACGCGCCGGCCTCGTGACCGAACAGCTCGCTCTCGATCAGCTCGCTCGGCAGCGCCGCGCAGTTCAGCTTCTCGAGCGGCCCCTTCGCCCGCGGCGATAGCGTGTGGATCGCTCGCGCCACGAGCTCCTTGCCGGTGCCGCGCTCGCCCGTGATGAGCACGCTCGCGTTGCTCTTCGCTGCGCGCGTGATCTGCTCGAGCAGGTGCTTGATGGCGGGGCTCTGGCCCACGAGCTCTGCGCCCGCGCCGCTCGCAGCCCGCAGATCGCGTGCCTCGGACTCTGCGCGCAAGAGGCGCAGCGCCGTCTCCACCGTGATGAGGAGCGCGTCCGTGTTGATCGGCTTCTCCATGAAGTTCAGCGCGCCCAGGCGCGTGGCCTGCACCGCCGTATCGATGGTCGCGTGGCCGCTCATCATGATGACGGGCATGTCGAGCTTCGCCTCGCGCACCTTCGCGAGCAGCTGGATGCCGTCGCCGTCGGGCAGCTGCACGTCGAAGAGGCAGAGATCGAAGGAGCGCTTCTTCAGCTTCTCCTCGGCGATCTTCACGCCACCCGCGACCTCCACGCCGTAGCCCTCCAGGCTGAGCGCCTTCTGTAGCGTGGTGAGGATTCCAGGTTCGTCGTCGACGATGAGGATGTGGGCACGCGCCATGACGACGAGCCTAGCATCAGGGGCGATTGAGGTATGCTCGCGGGATGTCCCAGGAGGAGCTCGCAGCCTTCCACGAACGCGCAACCAAGCTCGAAGCGGAGCTAGCCACGATCGATCGCGTACCCCTTGTCGCGCCCGTCCTTCTTGCGCCCGCCTTGATCAATGGACTGCTCCAAAACTTAGCCCGACCGCACCCGTGACCAGCACATGCGACCGGGCCTCGCCGAGACTCTGCAGCACGTTGAGCTCCGGATGGATCGCGAAGCGCTTCGTCGGCCGCAACTGAATTCCGAGCCCTCCACGAGCATAGGTGATCCACGCGCCTTCGCCGCCGAATGCCGCGAGTCCCGCCGGGCCAACGATGGGGACGACGGTGACGTGGTCCCCAAGGTTGATCCCAAAGACTGCGGGCAGGGAAATCATCAATCGCCCCCACTGCCAGCGTGGTGCGTTCGGCTCATAGGACGCGGCGCCGCCGAGCCGAGGGGTGACATAGCCCTGTGCGCCGAGTCCCAGCGCCATGTCGAAGGAGTCCGTGCGAAGAAGGTTGTACTTTCCATCGATCCCGAGCGAACCGACTCCGAGGCGCCCGCCGACATCCACGTTCGAAGCAAGACCGGTCCTGATTCCAATGGCAACGGGGTTCCATCCAAAGGCGGGAGGCCCCAATTCCGGAGGCGCCCTCACTGGCGAAGCGCTGAAAGCTTCGACGTTGCTGCCTACGGTGAACGCCAGATCGCCGATCGGCACCGTCCGCGGCGTGGACAGTAGGTTTGGATCGGCACAGCCCACAAAGGCACTCAGCGCAGTGCAGAGTCCGAAGGCCCGCGTAGTATTCAACCTCGATTTCGCTCCCTCCACGGTGGTGCCGTCCTTCTCCATCCGTGTCGTCGCGTGCATGATGCACGATGTTGACGATCGCGAGATGGCTTGAATTTAGCGCTCGGCGTACACGTCGAAGTGGTTGATGAAGACTCCAAGGTGCGCCGAGACGGGCTGGGAATCAAGAGGGCCGAGGGCTGGGAATGGCAGAAGCGAGGGGAGCGAGTCAGCCGCGCGTCGGTAACGCGGATGCGCGTCGGCGCTCCGGATCCGACTCTGTCGTCGGTCGGCGG
>JANXLV010000080.1 GCA_025355005.1 Myxococcales bacterium
AGCGGACGAGGCCTTCGAGGGAGAGAACGCGAGGAAGGCTGACGATACCGAGAGTGCCGCCGAAGCGGATGGGGGGAGGGTCGGAAGGGGAAGGGTCAGGGGTCGGGGTCGAGGTCGAGGTCGGGGTCGAGGTCGGGGTCGAGGTCGAGGTCGAGGTCGGGGTCGAGGTCGGGGTCGGGGTCGAGGTCGAGGTCGAGGTCGAGGTCGAGGTCGAGGTCGGTGTCGTCGTCGGTGTCGTCGTCGTCGGTGTCGTCTCCGTTGGCTCTTGCGCCTTCGCACGCCCGATCGCCAGTAGCGGCACTGCCAGCGCGAACAGCGCGACCAGCCCCGCTCTCCGCGCTGCTTTCACCTTCCCCATCGAGGCGGCGAGCTATAGCCCAGTCCTGCGCTCGTTTGCAGCCGAATTTAGCCGTTGCGCCGATGCGCGCCGCTGCTACCGTCCGCGGGCTCGATGCGCCCTTTGTTCCGTTCCATTCTTGTGTGCTTCGCGCTGGCGCTCGTGCCGGCTTGCGACTTCGGCACGCTCGAGTCGCTCTCGCAGGATCAGGCGGTGGAGGCACCCACGGAGGTCAGCGTTGCGGCGCGTTCGTTCTGGACGGGCTACTCCTCGTCGGAGGCGGACGTCGCCAAGCTCACCGCCGACATCGAGGGCATCATCCAGCGCGGCGGCGGTACTCCTCTGCAGGCGAAGATCTCCAATCTGCAGAAGGGCGACGTCGCGAGCGTCGGCCTCGATCAGAATGACGTCACCCTCGCCGCCGGCATGCTCCTCGTGAGCGAGATCACGTGCACGCTCTCCGACATCGAGAAGCTCGTCATCGCCACGAACCAGGATCAGCTCTATCCCGGCACGTACGACGCCTACAAGCGCACGTACCTCACCAGCCAGCCCGACTACGCCACGCGCAAGACGGACGACGTGAAGTGGCAGACCGATCTCACCGCGAGCCTCCTCAGCCGCCAGTACGAGTCGCTCCTCAACGGCGGTAGCCACTACTTCAAGACGGCAGGCCCCGGCGGCAAGCCCATGTTCTTCTCGCGCACGTTCCTCACCAAGCCCGCCACGTTCCTCAAGAACGGACAGGGCGCGGACTTCAACCAGGACTACCAGATCGAGCTGTTCTGGGAGCGCACGCCCGGACACACCGCGCACTTCTACGGCGTCTGGCGCGAGTTCAAGATGGGCACCATCACGAGCGACAGCGCGCTCTACCAGAGCCTGGTGCTCGGCAACCTGGCCGACTTCGACAAGCGCACGGGCCTCATCTGCCAGAACAAAACCCCCGTCGGCACGTTCGACTGACGTGCCGTGTTTCGGCGATCGCGAAACCAAAACCCGGCCCGGGCGTACAATGAGGAGAGGTCCTCATGAATCGCGCTCTTCTCCTCGGTGTTTCGCTGCTTCTGTTGATCGCGTCGGTCGCCGCGTGCCGTCCGTCCACGGCCTCCAGCACCACCACCTCCACCATCTCCGGCATCTCCGCACCCGGCTCCGCGCCGATGTCGGAGGCTCCCACCAGTGGAGCCTTCGCCTACACGAAGCCTTCCCAAGCGGACCTCAAGGCGAAGCTCACGCCGCTGCAGTACCAGGTCACGCAGAACGAGGCGACCGAGCCGCCGTTCCGCAACCAGTTCTGGGACAACCACGAGGCCGGCCTCTACGTAGACGTGACGACGGGCGAGCCGCTCTTCTCCTCCACCGACAAGTTCGAGTCGGGCACCGGCTGGCCCAGCTTCTCTCGCGCGATCGAGGACGGGCACGTCGTCGACAAGACCGACGTCACGCTCGGCATGAAGCGAACGGAGGTACGCTCGAAGAGCGGCGACGCGCACCTCGGCCATCTCTTCGACGACGGCCCTGCGCCGACCGGTCTTCGCTACTGCATCAACTCGGCGTCGCTGCGGTTCATCCCGGTCGCGAAGCTCGAAGCGGAAGGGTACGGCGCGTTCGCTCCGAAGTTCGCGGGCTCGCCCACGCCCCCGCCCGCGGCGACGATCAACTCGTGCGCGACTCCGCCGCCCGGCGCGACCGCCGGTTGCAGCACCACGCTGGACACCTCCGTGCTCATCGCGTCACCAGCGCTGGCTGACACGCTGTCGAAGATGGACGGCGTGCTCGTGCTCGAGCGCGGGACCGTGCACGGCGACAGCGCGGTGCGCGTCTCCTACGATCCGAAGACGCTCTCGCTTGCCAAGCTCCGCGAGGGAGCCCCGCAGGCGAAGGTCGTGTCCCACTCCGATGAGGGCGCGTTCACGCTCGCGCGCTGAGCCACGCGCTACATGCGCTCGGGCACCGAGATGCCGAGCAGCGAGAGCCCGATCGCCAGCGTCTTCGCCGTCAGCTTCGCGAGCGAGAGACGCGAGGCCTGGACTGCGCCTTCGGATTTGAGGACGGGGCACTCGTCGTAGAACGTGCTGTACGCCGTCGCGACGCCGTAGAGGTAGCCGGCGAGCTTGTGCGGCTCCAGCGTCTCCTCGACAGCGGCGACCGCGCGCCCGAAGCCCAGCAGCGCGATGACGAGCGAGCGCTCGGCCTTTGCCTCAACGACAATGGGCGCCGACTGGTGGTCGAACGAGACCTCGCCCTTGCGGAAGATGTTCCGTGTTCGAGCATATGCATACTGCATGTATCCAGCGGTGTTGCCGACGAACGAGACCATGCGATCGATGTCGAACACGTAGTCCTTCACGCGATCCGAAGAGAGGTCCGCGTATTTGATCGAGCCCACGCCCACCATCTGTCCGACGAGGCGCTGCTCGTCTTCGGGCAGGTCGGGCGCCTTCTCCTTCACCACCTCCGTCGCGCGATCGATCGCCTCGTCGATGAGGTCGACCAGGCGCACGGTGTCGCCCGAGCGGGTCTTGAACATGCGCTTGTCCGTGCCGAGCACGGAGCCGAACGCGACGTGCTCCGCGTGCGTGCCCTCGGGGAGCCAGGAGAGCTCCTTCGCCGCCTCGAAGATCATGGCCAGGTGCTGCGTCTGCGGCGCACCCACGACGTACAGGATGCGCGTCGCGCGGAGATCCTTCGCGCGGTGGCGGATGGCGGCGAGATCGGTCGTGGCGTAGCCGAAGCCCTTGTCGGTCTTCTGTACGATGAGAGGGAGCGGGTCCCCCTCCTTGTTGCTGAACCCCTTGGGAAAGAGGCACAGCGCGCCGTCGGAGATCTTCGCGGCGCCGCTCTTTTCGAGCTCGTCGGCGAGGGGCTGGAGCATGGGGTTGTAGAAGCTCTCCCCCTTGATGTCGTCGTGGCGGAGCGTCACGTCCAGCTTCGCGTAGACGGTCTCGAAGTAGCGGGTGGAGAGCGCGACCAGCGTGCGCCACCGCGCGAGCGTGTCCCCGTCGCCGGACTGCAGGAGCACGACACGGCTCCGCGCGCGGTCCGCGAACGTGGCGTCGCTGTCGAACTTCGCGCGCGCTGCCTTGTAGAACGCAGCGAGCTCTCCGAGCGCCAGATCGCGCTCCGCGGCCGCGTCTCCGAGGTCGTTCAGGTGCTCGATGAGCATGCCGAACGGCGTGCCCCAGTCGCCGATGTGGTTCTGGCGGAGCACCGTGTGCCCGCGGAACGAGAGCAGGCGCGCGAGCGAGTCACCGATGACGGTGCTGCGAAGGTGGCCGACGTGCATCTCCTTCGCGACGTTCGGATGCGAGTAGTCGATGACGACACGATCCTTCTTGCCCGCCTCCGGCACGCCAACGCGCGCGTCCGCAACGGCGCTGTTCGCCGCGCGTGCGAGCCACGTTGCGCGCAGCGTGACGTTGAGGAAACCGGGGCCCGCGACCTCCACCTTCTCGACCAGATCGTTCGCGTCGGCAGCGAGCGCCTTGGCCAGGTCGTCGGCGATCTCGCGAGGCTTCCGCTTCGTGCGCTTCGCGAGGCCGAGCGCGAGATCTGCCTGGAGATCTGCGCGATCGGAGAGGCGCACCTGCGGATCCACGTCTGCGTATTCCGAGCCGAGCACCTGCACGACGATGCGGCGCACGAGCATCGAGAGGGCAAGACCGGGATCGAGCTCGGGCATGGAAGTGACTACAAGTCGACCGAGGCGGGAAGGTCAAGGTGGGACCACTCGCCTCTGGTCCAGGATCAGGTGGGGTCTGTGGATCCCATTCGGTCCATCACGTGGAGGAGACACGACGCAGGGCAAGCCCAGCTTCGCCAACGCGATCCATGGGTTAGCCGCGTCGGGTCCATCGAAAATCCGTTCACGGTAGATTCCACGCAGGGCCCTCTTCTTGCTTGATGGGCCGTCGTGACCATCGATCGACGCTCAGACATCCGTTCGCTGATGGAGGCGAACGCCGTGCAGCTACCCGACGGCGTTGCGGTGACGGACGTCGCGGCGCGCTGCCGTGGTGCAGTCCTCATGCTGCTCGAGAGCGAGGACGGGTCGTGGGGCAAGCAGGAGCTCGCGCAGTGGCTGACCGGTCCCTATCGCTGGCCCGCGAGCTTCGCGAAGCCGCGCGAGATCGGCATCCCGCCGTCATCGCGACGGATGCCCATCCCAGTCGACCGGCTCGAGGAGCTGCTGGCCGAGACGCGCAACGAGGTCCAGGCCGCGTTCGCGCGCGTCGCAGAGAGCACCGACATCTCGTTCAGCTACGCCGCGATCCACGGCGGCTTCATCGAGCGCTGTCAGGACGACCAGGGCACGAAGGGATGGGTCCCCGTCGATCGCCAAGGAATGCGACTCTCCGAGCGAGCGATCTCGCTGATAGCGGTCGACTACCTGGTGAGACCGGGTGACTACCTCGGGTTGATCTCTGTGTGCAAGGAGTGCAGCCGGGTGTCGTTCGATGCGCTGTGCCGCGTCAGGCAAGCGTGTCACCGGCACCGTGTGAGTCAGGGAAGAATCGCGATCGTGAAGTAGAGCGACGACCTCGACCCCCGACCTCCACCCCCGACCTCCACCCCGACCCCAACCCCCGGCTTTCTCGCAAAAGTGCGGGTCGATCCAAATCCTTTCCCTGCCTCATGCGTCCGACGCCACCATGAGAAAGATCCTTCTTTGCGGCGCGGCTCTCGCCCTCGTGGGCTGCGGAACTGCCACCACCAGCTACGTGAAGCCCACCCCCGACGCGACGCTTGGCCGCGTGGTCGTCTATCGCAACGGCGTGGCGTATTACGAGCGGTACGCGGACGTGAACACGGACCATCTCAGCGTGAACGTGCCCCAGGACAAGGTCGACGACTTCCTCAAGTCGCTCACCGTCATCGACGTCGCCACCGGGAAACCTGCTCCAGTGTCGTACCCGTCGCTCGGCACGAACGGCGCGTCGGGCACCGGGCCCATCGACATGAAGATCTCGCTGCCCGCGTCCGATGGCAAGCCGCATCGCCTGAAGCTCTCCTACGTCACGGACGCGCCTGCCTGGAAGCCGAGCTACCGCGCCGTCGTCGGCAAGGATGGCAAGGTGTCGCTCCAGGCATGGGCCGTCGTCGACAACACGTCTGGTGAGGACTGGAACAAGGTGAAGCTCGGCGTCGGGTCGAGCTCCGCGATGTCCTTCCGCTTCGACCTGCGCAGCCTGCGCATGGTGCAGCGCGAGACGCTGAAGCCCACCGAGGCGTTCGCGATGGCTCCGCCCGCAGGCGGCGCGACGTTCGGCGGCAACAGCGAGACGCGCCTCTTCGCAGACATCTCGGAGGAGTCACTGAAGAACATCGATGCGCCGCCTCCGCCTCCGCCCGCCGTCGCAGCCGCGACCCCGCGCAGGCCAGCTGGTGGTGCGATGGGCAAGGCGGGCCTCAGTGGTACCGGCGGCGGATACGGACACGGCGCTGGCGCCACGGCGACGTCTCCCGCGGATAACATCAACGCCGCGCAGGCGCAGTCACAGGCGCAGGTCGCGCAGATGGCGCAGATGCTCCGCTCCAACGGCAACACCGTCGTCGTGGAGGGCTACGCCAACGGCGACGACGAGGACAAGATGACGAGCTCGCTCGATCGCGCCAACAAGCTGCGCGATCAGCTCATTCGCGCCGGCGTCAGCCCGAACCAGGTGGTCGCGCTCGGCAAGGGTGAAGCAGACGGTCGCAGGGGCGGCGCGCGCGTCGTCGCTGCTCCGCCGATCGCGCAGGCCGGCACGCCCGCGAAGGCGCCGCAGACGGGCGCGGATGGAAAGCCCATCACGCCCGAGGTGCTCGAGCCCATCGGCACGTCGCACTTCGAGTCTGGCAGCACGATGACCGTGCCGCGCGGTACGTCCGCGATGATCTCGATCTTCGAAGGACCGACGGACGGACAGATCGTCTACCTCTACGATCCGGAGAGCGCGCGCGGCAACTCGCAGTTCGCGTTCAAGACGCTGCGCTTCAAGAACCCCACGGACTCCGCGCTCGAGAGCGGTCCGTTCAGCGTCTTCGGCGAAGGGCGCTTCGTCGGTGAGGGACTCGCAGAGCCGATCCCCGCGAAGTCGACGGCGTTCGTTCCGTTCGCGCTCGATCGTCAGATCGTCATCGAGCACAAGGACCAGGACCACGACGAGATCGCCCGCATCATCACCGTGCAGCGCGGCGTGTTCTCCACGGAGGTGCAGCACACGCGCAAGCAGGCGCTCACGCTCTACAACCGCTCGGGCGAGCGCGCGACCGTCTACCTTCGCCACACGGTGCCCCAGGGCTACAAGCTGACGCACGCCCCGAGCATGGTGGAGAACGACACCAAGGACGAGCATCTCGGTGGCGCGCGAATCTTCAAGGTGGAGGTCGAGCCGAACGGCAAGACGGAGGTCGCCATCGAGGAGGCCACGCCGGTCTTCCGTACGACCGACATCCGTACCGACGCCGGCCTCGAGCTGGTGCGCGCGTACGTGAGCAGCGCGGCTGTCCAGAACGGGAAGCTCAAGACGGAGCTCGAGCACCTGATCAAGTTGAATGTGGACATGGCCAAGGTCACCCAACAGATCCAGACGGTCCACGAGCAGATGGGCGAGTACCGGGCGCGCATGGACGAGCTCCACGCGCAGCTGGTCACATTGAAGATGGTGAAGACCGCAGGGCCTCTGATGGGGCACCTGGAGAAGAAGCTGCAGGAGATGAGCGAGAAGCTCTCCAAGGCGACAGTGGATGTCGTGGGCCTACAGGAGAAGCTGATGGTCGCGAAGGTCGAGTTCCAGACCGGTGTGAGCGATCTCACACTCCAGGAGCGCGTCGCCGCCACCGACAGCAAACCATGACAGCTGGGGCGTCGGCCCAGTGACAGTGAGTCGTTTCACGCACACTTTACATGTCCCACGTGACGCGAATGGTCACCCCACCCAGCGCTGGAACGTGACCGCACTTCGGAGGAATACCCGGCAAGCTCGCGGGTTTTCTTCACGAAGTCGGCGCAGGAGCCGACCCCTACGACAGCCCGCGCAGGATTGGCCTGCAAGATGCAACACCGAGTAGCGCTATGCACGAATCACAAATCCGACTTAAAGCAGTCTCCTCTTATGTGCTCTCTCCCCCCGGAGAGCACCTCACGATCTCCGACATCGCCGACCAGTCACGCGCGGCCTACCTCGCGCTGATGAAGAGCGCGGTGAGTCCGTTCCGCAACGCGGATCTCGCGGAGTGGTTCAAGGGACCGTATCGCCGCTGCGTCTCGCCCGCCGGCATCATGCTCGGCCGCACGCCGACGCCGTTCGCGATCGCGCGTGGCTCGGTGGACGTCCATGTGGACGTGCTGACGCTGCAGGCTCGCGAGGAGGCGCTTGTCGCGCTTCGCCACCTGAAGAACCTGCGGGAGCAGGACACCAGCTTCACGTTCGACGCGCGCAACCGCGGCTTCATCACGGAGTGTCGCGACGACGAAGGAACCCGCGGGCTCTGCCCCGTGGATGCGCCGGAGATGAAGCTGTACGAGCGCATGCTGTCGCTCATCGCCGTCGACTACGTGGCGCGCCCGCAGGACTACGAGGAGCGCCTCGCGATCTGCCGTCGCTGCGAGATGCCCTTCTTCGACGGGATTCATGCCTGCGCACGCGGCCTCTCGATCCACGTCAAGCGCGCGGGCTGAATCACCTGCGGGCTGAATCACCTGCGGGTGGGGGATACGCGCGTAACGCGCCCCTGACAGGCCCCACGGAGTAGTGCTAGAGGACACGTGCGCGCTTCAGCGAGGCGCGCATGCATGCCCTTCTACGAGATCAGAGCAGCGCTACCCTCGGACGAAGACGAGCTCCTTGCAGTCGCGCACCATCTGAACACGGTGAACCTGCCGGACGACCGCGCGGGCGTGGCCAGCATCCTGGACCACACGCACAAGAGCTTCACGGGCGCCATCAAGGATCCGAAGCGGCGGGAGTACGTCTTCGTCCTGCGCGATCTCGCGAAGAACAAGATCATCGGCACGTCGATGATCATCGCCCAGCTCGGGCGAAGGGATGCACCCTACATCTATCTCGACGTGCTGGACGAGGAGCGGTACTCGGCCACGCTCGACCGCCACTTCAAGCACACCACGCTCTCCATCGGCTACTCGTACAGCGGGCCCACCGAGATCGGAGGGCTCATCCTCCTGCCCGAGTACCGGAAGGCCACCGAGCGCCTGGGCACGTTCATCTCGTACGTGCGCTTCCTGTGGATCAAGATGCACCGCGAGCTCTTTCGCGACGAGCTCCTGGCCGAGCTCCTCCCGCCCCTCGAGCCCGACGGCACCTCGCATCTGTGGGACGCGCTGGGCCGGCACTTCACCGGCCTCACGTACGCCGAGGCGGACCGCCTCTCGAAGCAGAACAAGGAGTTCATTCGGGGCCTCTTTCCGGAGGGAAC
>JANXLV010000097.1 GCA_025355005.1 Myxococcales bacterium
GTGAAAGGAGGAGGACGCCGGACGGAGGCCGGTGCCGGTTCATCATCGTCATCGTCGTCGTCGTCGTCGGTCCCCGCGTTGCCGGGGTCAGCACGCGGAGGAACAGCGAGGGGATCTGGCGAGGGATCGTAGACACTCGGGCCACCACCACCACCACCACCACCACCGCCGCCGCGCGGTTTGCCACCGCCGCCGCTGCGCGCCTTCTTGCCGCCCGCGCGCGGGGTGCCTCCCTTCGCGCCCTTCTTGCCGGACTTCTTCTTGCCGCCCGCTTTCGCCGAGGAGGAGGCGTCAGGCGCGACGTCGCTTCGTCCCCCGGTCTCCGGGTGCGACTCGTTCCACAGATACACACCACCGCCGGCACCGAACGCGACGATCGAGACAACGGCGACCGAACTGCCCCATCGGCCTCCCATGACCTTCGATCCTACCCGACGACGCGTTCCGTGGCCGGACTGCTCGCGCGCTCTTTCTTCTTTTTGCACAACCTTCGCCCGCTGCGGCCGATGGGGGGACATGAGCTCGTTTCTCGCTGCCCTGGCGCATCGTTCTGCCCTCCCCGGTTGCTCTTCCGTCCTGCTCGCTGTGTGTGCGGTGGGCCTGATTGGCTGCGCGTCGGGACCTCGGACACGATTCGTGACGCCCGGGCCGAACGAGCCCCGCGCCACACTCCGGCTCACCAAGGACATCTCGGGCAAAGATGCTGGCACGAGTAGCGAGGAGACGATCCACGTGGGCCTCGTCGAGGTCACGTCGAGCGACTATCCCATCACTCCAGGGGCGAGCCGCGTCGAGTACGCGGGCGTGCGCTACCACTTCGAAGAGCACTACGTGAGGAAGGAGGTCCTGGTCTCGGACTCCTGCGCAAGCCACGATGTCAAAGGCAACTGCGTGGAGAAGAGCCACTACGAGATGCAAACCGTGCTCGTGCGGACGAAGGTCGAGGACGGTCGTTGCAACGCCTCCGCCAGCTATGCCTTCGTCGAGGGCGCGACCTACGATCTTCGGCTCGCCCAGTCCGCCCTGCGTACGTGCTCGATCACATGCGAGCAAGTCGGCGTGGGGCCATGCGCCACCCTCGCGCACGACGCGCCCGCCCGCGCGCCCGCTACGGAGCACTACGAACCGAGCATGGCCCACCAAGCAGGTTATCCGGTCACGGCGATCGGGATCACCGGTGTCGCCGTCGGGCTCGGCTGGATGATTGCCAATCGCGGAGACTCCAGCATCAGCAAGGAGCACTGTCCGAACGACGAGTGCGATGCCATCGGCAAAGCGGAAGCGGACCAGACAGACAAGGCGCAGCTGCCCGGCAAGATCATGCTGCTCGGTGGCATCGGCGCGACGGTGGGCGGGCTCTTGCTGCTCAACGTGTCCGGGCGATGGGTGAAGAACGGCGTGTCGGTCGGCGCGGCGAGTGACCGCGTGATGCTCAGCGGCACCTTCTGAGGATTCTTGGCCTCCGGCGGGAGGCTGGCTGTGTCGAGGCTCGCAGGTTAGACTTCGAATATGACGCCGCGAAATCTCGCCGACCCCTCCTATGAGCCGAGCGACGAGGATTTCGCAGAGCTGACCCACAGAGCCTTTGCGGATGTCCGCGCCCAGAACGACGCTGCGCTGGCAAGGATCCGCGCGGAGATCGAGAAGGCGCGCGAGGAGGCCTTGCGCGCGTGGACTGCAGCGCACCCGTGAAGCCTGCGCTCCTCGTGATCGCCGGGCCGAACGGAGCAGGCAAGACAACGGTCACCGCACGGCTGCGTGAGGATCGCTGGAGTAACGACGTCGAGTACCTGAACCCAGACGAAATTGCGCAGCAGCGCTTCGGTGACTGGAATGCACCTGAGGCCGTGCTGTCTGCAGCGCGATGGGCGGCCGCGCGCCGCGAAGAGCTGCTCGGGGCGGGACGTGGCATCGCATTCGAGACGGTGCTTTCGGCACCCGACAAGATCGACTTCATCGGACGTGCGAAGGCGCAAGGCTACTTCGTTCGCGTCTTCTTCATCGGAACTTCGGATCCGCGGATCAACGCAGCGCGTGTGGCCGGGCGTGTCATGAATGGAGGCCACACCGTTCCCATCGAGAAGATCGTCAGCCGCTATACGCGCTCCATGGCGAACGCGTCGGTCCTGATGCAGATCGCCGATCGCGTGTACCTCTTCGACAATTCGGTGGATGGCGTCGACGCGGTGCTGTGCGCGCGCACCGAGGACGGGAACCTCAGGAAGATCTACGCTCCGCTGCCGGCCTGGGCATCGGCCGCACTACATGGGTTGCCCCACGACTCGCGGTTTGTCGACCTTCGGAGCGCCTGACTCTCCCCTGGTGATCCCCGTTGCAGCGCAGCAGATCCTTGGGGGCGGTGCTACGATGAGTCGGTGAGCTTCGAGGCAGGGTCATGAGCGCTTCCGCCTGCGGCGATCGCGGGTACGATGCGACCATGAAGAGCACGAAGTGAGCACGACATGGGACACCGTCCATGAGCGCGCGCTCGCGCTTTCGTTTCGCGGCGGACATGAGGCCATCGACGCGGCCCATGAGGCGCTGAGGCTCGCGAACAAAGAGGAAGGCGAGGACTCGATCGCGGCGTTCGTCTGCGCCAGCACGCTGGCCGGCGCATATCTGGCGACGGGTGATCTGCCGCGAGCGCTGCGCTTCCAGAAGCAGGTCGTGCGTGTCGGGGAGAAGGCTTCGGTTTCGCGCGGCGCCATGGCCCAGGCGCTCTCGCTGGTCTCCTATGCGCACTCCGCGCTCGCCGAATCATTCGACGCGAAGCAGGCCGCCGAGCGCGCACTGGCGCTCCTTGACGGCGATGCACCCCAGGATGATGCAGCCGCGAAGGTGCTCGGAAACCTTGCGGCGACCTACGGCAACCTGCGCGACCATGCGCGCGCCGCCTCTCTGTGTGCGCGCGTGGAGGCGATCCTGGAGCCGCTCTGCCACGGCCCAAGCGACACCGCGCTCGAGGCGCGCGTGGACCTCGCGCGGACCTACATCAATCACGCCAAGAACGCACGCGAGGGTAAGGCGCTCGCCGAGGCCGAAGCGATGCTGCAACACGCGCTCTCGCACCTCGAAGCGCAAAAGGCATCGCGCCTTGCGCCGAAAGCAGGAGACATCGACGAGCTGTCCTCCGAATGGAAGCGCCTGACGGACGAGACCGGCGGCGCGCTCGACGAAACAACACTGGCAAGGATCGCCGCCCTCCGGTCGTGACGATACAAGCCGCTCGTCCGCTCAGCGCGGTAGTCGTACGAGCACCCACGACCGGCAGGTCGCGCACACGGAAGCGGCTCTCCACGCCAAGGTCCAGCGAAGCCGGCGCGGAGAACGCGTGCACGTTCGTGTCGACCTGCGCCTTGCCGCAACCACCGCTGCACGCTGTCGGGAAGAGCGCGACCACGCCTGTGATGGCGAGCAGGTGTGCCTTCATCATCGGTACGCGCGTACTCCGTTCCGGCTCACGAAGGAGCCGCTCCCCCACGTGCGTGAACGGGACGTTTTTTTTGAAACTAACCGTTTCAAATTTTGAAACGGACTTTCATTTCTCGAACCGGGCAGTGCCGACTCGTCAGGGGCAGGTGCACTTCACGTTCAGGCGTGGGGCGGCGTCGATCGTCTGTGGCTCGCGGCCGATCATCGTCGCGTCGCAGGCGGCGTCGCAGGATTTTCGGGCTAGCTTCCAGGTGGTCTCGACGTCGGTCGTGCAGTTGCTCGGCAGGTTCGCGTGCGCGCAGCCTGCCGTGCCGCCGATGTGGCGCGTCACCTCGCGCGTGCGAAGGGTGTCGCCTGTGACGCTGACGAGGGTCATGGTGCGCTCGATGCGGTACGGCTGACACAGGTGCGTGATCGCGTGCTTCATCACCGTGCCTGGAGTTAGCTCGTAGTCGTTCATCGGGCCGCCCGTCATGATCCCCGGCGCGCGCGGATCGTTCGAGTGGAGGTTCGTGAACGTCTTGCCCTCGCGGTGGGTCATGAGGAGCGGTGTCATGTCGCTCGGGAACGGCTGGCCCGCGGACCGCGTCGGACAGGAGTCGGCCTTCACCTCGCGGAACTCCTGGTACACACCCGACGGCGGCATGCCCGGAGCGGCGGGCGCGTTCGGTGCGGGCGCGCTCGGGAGGGGCATCGTCTTCTCGGCG
>JANXLV010000118.1 GCA_025355005.1 Myxococcales bacterium
CTGCGGGCGCGGCGCTGGTGTCCGTCGTCGTCGCCGCGGGCGCGGGTTTGTCGGCCGGTGTGGTCGCGGGCTTCTCGCTCGTGGCGGCGGTGGGGGTGGTCTGGGCGGCGGGCGGCGGCGCCTCGGCGCACGCGGAGAGAAGGACGCCGAGCAGAGCGGGGACGATCGAACGGTTCATGAGGGCACCTCGAGGTGAGTGGTTCTTGTTCACCCGCCGGCGATCGCCACGGGGAGCACTCGTTCTACGCGGCGCGAAGACCTCGCGAAATCGGAGTTTCCGCAAGACCCCGTTGCGCAAATGCGGGTGGGGCTCCGGACAGAATAGCGACGGGGTGTGATCTGGCAGTTCCCTGATCCACGCCTCATCCGAAAGCGTCTCCTGCACGAGACGGCGACCACGAGTCCGCGTCGCGCAGAATCAGGGAATATTGCTGCAAATCGCTCGTGTGCGATCGCCGCGGCGCTCTGGTCCTTCCGTTGCAGTGATGGGCTGCGGAGGTCTTCGCCCCAATGCTCATCGCCCGCTCCGTCTTTCAGCTCCCGTTCGTCGCTATCGCCGTGCTTTCACTCGTCGCATGTTCCGACACTGCATCGTCCACCACCACGGCCACGCAGGATACGCTCACGCAAGGTGTTGCGGATGCGGGCGCGGGCCCCAGCGTGGAGGCTGGCGTTGCCCCAGCGGCAGTTCCGTTCCCGGCCTGGAAGCCGGAGGTGCCCACCCTCGCGCTTCAGGGCGGCGAGGTGCTGACCGCGCCGAAGTTCCAGCTGGTGCGCTACGCGTCCGATCCCGGTACGGCGCCGGCGACGACGTTGCTCCAGAAGATCGGCGCGAGCGATTACTGGAAGCAGACCACGAGCGAGTACGGCGTCGGAGTCGCCGTGGCGTTGCCGGAGGTCGTGCTCGATACGGCGGCCCCGGCCACGATCGACGACAAGGAGATCCAGGCGTGGCTGCTCTCGGAGCTCGACACCGCACCCACCGCAGGCCTCGCGATGCCGGACTGGGATACTGCCTTCGTATGGGTCGCACCCGCGTCCACGAGTGTCACGGTCGCAGGCAGCACCCTCTGCAAGGACATCGGCGGGTACCATTCCACGGTGCCTCGCGCGAACGGGCAGCTCGTTCCGTACATCGTGCTGCCGCAGTGCACCGTCTTCCTGGACCAGAAGGGTCCGGATGCGCTCACGTACGCGCTCAGTCACGAGCTCGTGGAGACGGCGACAGACCCGCGCGGCGGAGGTTTTCGGCTCGGGAACAAGGACGTTGCTACCGCCCTCTTCTGGGGTGGCTACGAGGCCGGTGATCTCTGCGCATTGCCCGCGAACGCGTCGAAGCTGGCGGAGCTCGGTGTCGTGGTTCAGCGCACGTGGTCGAATCGCGCGGCCTCGGCTGGCCACGATCCGTGCGTGCCCGCGGTCAACAAGATCGGCTATGGCGCGTTCGTCGAGCTACCGGATCAGTACAAGGACAGCTCCGGCACCTTCCCGTCGCTCAAGATGGCGGTTGGTGAGGAGCGCACCGTCGACGTCCGTCTGTTCGCTGACGCGACTGGCACCTTCACCGTCTACGCATTGGACATGGCGTCGCTCGACGGAAAGAAGTCGGAGCTCAAGCTCACGTTCGCGAATGGAGCGAAGAGCGTCATCGGCAAGAACGGGGACACGCTCAAGCTGACTGTGCATGCGCTCGCTCCGGGATCGTACGGGAGCGCAAGCGCGCTCGTCCTGGAGTGCGTGCCCGAGCGCGGCCGCACCATGAACGTGTGGGCAGGCCTCGTGACGCGTTGAGCGAGTTCCGCGTAGACGAGGTCCGCCACCGGGACTTCGGGTGGCTGGTGCTCGATTGGCTCCTGTCGCTGCCGCAGGGGCCCGCGCTACGTGAGCAGATCACCCGTGAGCTCGGCGCCGCCTTCACACGCCTCTGCCGGGCGTACATCCCGGCCACACCGCCGCGCGCGCCGTTCGACGAGCGCAACCGCCCCTGGGGCCTGATGTCGATCGCCGAGTACGCAGTCGCGCTCGAGAGGACGCTGCCGAAGATCTGGGTCCCTCGCTTCGAGGCGCACGGCATCGATGCTGCGCGCGCGTATCCCCCAGTCCTGTCCCCTTGAGCGCTATTTCAACGCCAGGACGAACGGCGTGGTCTTGTCGATCCATCCGTTGTGGACTGCAACCTTCGAGACGCCGAAACGCTGGCTCTTCACGGTGATCTGATCGAGATACCAGTCGGGGCCGTTGCCCGAGTTGTCGCGCTGCACCGTGATGGATTGCAGGTCTCCGAGGTCGATGCTGGGGAGCGTGATGAAGTTCGTGTCCCCCGACTCCTCGCGGCCAACGAGCTCCGTGTTGACCGTGACGCTCGACGAGCCTTTCAAACCCGTGAGCGTGAAGGTGACGTTCGCGTCGGTCCCACCGCTGCCCACGTTGCCGGTATAGACGGTGAGCCCGTATGCAGCGTTCTCGGGCGTCATCGGGTTGTCCGCGCGCGTGGCCAGCCGTAGCTGATTCTTGAACGCGGGCTCCTTGACGATGCCGGAGAGCTGCGCGATGTCGTCGCTGATGAGGCCGTCCACGCCGATCCGCATGTACTCGCGACTGAGCTCTGCGTCGTTGACGGTCCAGGCATATATGAACTTCGGCCGACCGCCCTCCGCGCGGAACTCGCATCCGCGCTCCAGCGACGGGCGAACGTTCGGGCCGAGGATGTCGTTCAGCACCGATATGCCATTACCGAAGGAGTGGTTCGCGATACCGAGATTGGTGAAGTAGTCCGACACCGCCACGGGGTCGTTCTCTTCGTCGATCATGACGCCTTCTCGCGCCGTCAACGAACCCTTGATGCCGTCGAAGATCGCCGCGCTGGAGAGCGCGCTGACCGACAGGATGACGTTCACGTTCGTGTCGAAGGTGAGGTTCTCGCGGACGGCATTCAGGATCGTGGTGCCGAACGCCGCTGTGGCGGTCTTGGGCTTGCAGTCGAGCACAACCAGGGCGAGCTCCGGATGCGCCACGGCGATCGCGTGTAGATCAGTCAGGTACTTCACCAGCGTCGGCGCGGTGGGGTCTCCCTCGCCGTGGCTGACGCAGAGCTCTCCCTGCGAAGCGGAGTAGACATTGATGTCCGGCTCGAGCGCGTTCGCGCCGGCCTTGATCGCGGTCAACGCATCGGCGATCGAGTTGGGGTTGTGTCCGACGACGTAGAACGGTCGCGGACCTCCCGGCGGCACCGCGTTCGGGCCCGCGTCCCCACGCGCACCGGCGTCTCCGTTGCCGTTCCCCGGAGCGCCGTCCGAGGCGGGCGCGGCGTCGGTCGTGGTGCCGCCTTCGTCGCTGCCCTCGCCGGGCGTGCTCCCCGAGCCATCGCCGCATCCGGGTGAGATGGCGATGAGCACGGCCGCCACGACGCCTGCGCGGAGCGACCTTCTTCGGCGCGGCGCTCGGATGAAAAGCGATCTCATTGGTAGACGCACCCAGCCTCAGCGTCGCATCTGCCCGCTACCGCGTCAACGAGACGGCTCAGAGCCCGTACTTGTTCTTCAGGTAGTCCTCTATGCCGGCCTGATCCGCGGCGGAGATGCTGCCCTTCACGGCGATGATCTCGGAGATGTCGCCGTTCAAGCGAGCCAGGTTCGCGTCGCCGTTCGCGCCGATGCGCGCGATCGTCGTGACGGTGTCGACGTTGGTGGACGGCACGGCCGCCATCGCGGACAGGACTCCGTCGGCGCGCAGGCTGAGGATCGTTGTGCCGGTGCGTTGCGCGGTGAGCAGGTGCGGCTTGCCGTTGTTGTAACCGGTGGCCGCGCTCACGACGCCGTCCGCCGGATCGACGAAGGTGGCGAATGCCGTGGTTCCGGCGCCCAGCTTGTTCGGCGTGTTCCCGACGAACGACACGCCGACAGGGCTCACGTTGAAGGTCTCCTTCGAGAAGAACGTCCCGACACCGGTCGCGGCCTGCGTCGCCGCAACGGCAGACGGCGTGTTGTCGTATCGCGTGACCACTTCGATCAGGTAGTCACCAGTGCCCCACTGCAGCGTCGCGCTGTCTGCGACGAGCATCATGGTGCCGTTGCTAAGACCCGCGACCGTGGACGTGAAGTGGACCGTGGGATGCCCGTTGATGCCCGCGGCGACGATGCTCGGCATCTGGTTCGCGTTCTTCTGGTTCGCGTTGTTTCCGTTGCCCGATTGGTCGGCCCAGCCGGTGACCTTGGTCGCGACGTTCATGTCCGGCGTGATGCCCTTCGCAGCGTCGAGCCACAGGACCACGCCCGGTACGCCGTTCACGCCGCCATCGGGAAGGGGAGCGACGCTGCCATCTCTGCCCGCATCGCCGTTGCCGCCACCGTCCGCGTTGCCGCCGCCGTCTTTTCCACCGCCGCCACCGGAGCCGTCCACTGCGAGCGCGGCATCCCCACCGCCCGCTCCGCCGTCGTCACCACCACCGAACACGTCGCTGCCGTTCGAACCTCCGCACGCAGCGACCACAAGACCGATCGTCGTACCCACGATGGCAACTGTCCGCATGAAAGAGCCTCCCTGAAGCAAGCCCCAAGATTGGGTGCATCATGCATCAGTGCAGGACGCGTACCGGAAGCGCGGCCGCGGAAGTCCTCCACGATATCGCGATGCCCACACACGCTTCGCCCGGCTCGGGCCTTCGTGCCCGCAACCTTTTGCGTACCCATCAACTGCGTTGCCCCTGAACCTGCTCACGGACAGCCGCAGCCAGCGATGATGAGCGGACGGTGAGGCTTCAGCGGGACAATTTCTGGAGCATCATGGGGATGCCCACTACCCCAGCGTCGCCGAGGCGCGTGTAGACCGCGCCTCCGTCGGTGCCTTGCATCGTCACCGAGTAGGCGCCAGTGCAGCCAACCTGTTCGAAGGGGAAGCTCTCGATGAATGTGAGGTTCGTTCCGCTCGTGTGTTGCGACGTTGTCCACATTCCGCCGCATCCGTTGCCTGGTTCGGAGGTTCGAAGGAGAAACACGCCCGCCGCCTGGCCCAGTGCATCCGTCCGCGTCACTGCCGCGAGGAGCGGGCGGAGCTTGTCGCCGTTGATCGAAGGCTCGGCCCACACGGCAACGAGCGGCTCGGTCGCACCGATGGTCCCGACGCGCGTGAGGCTCGCCACGATGAGATTGTGGACGTCGGCCGGATCGTACTGCGAATAGTCGCCAACCCACTCCACGCGCATCGTCCCGTCGGAGAGCAGCGTGAAGTAGTTGTCGCCATCGACGCAATTGGTGTTGTCGACCTCGTGCAGCACCAGACGCGCGACCACACCGGCATGGCCGCCATGCCCGCCCCGAGGAGACCGATGAACGCGGATCCAAAAATCGATCGTGTACGCATGGGTTCTCCATGTAACGGTGCGATCTCGGCAACTAGTTAGGCTCTTCGCCCCGGGTCTTCGCCTCGCAAGCGAACGCACCGGTATTCGGGCCAGCGTTCAAGGCGCGGTGCTCCTCGCCGAAGCCAGGATCCGGAGGTACACCTGTGGGGTGTACATCGACCCTGCTTTTTGGGGTAAGAACGCCTGAGTCGAGCTGATTCCTGCAGCAATGTTCACCTCGCAGGTGTACTTGTGCGGGCCGAGGTGGCGAGGGGTACCCGCCTCGCTGGCTCGCGGGGGACGCTCGGGCAACGCGTGAACCTGGGTACACTGGGGTCGTGTGAACCTCGTCGTTCACGCGAACGCGCGGTCTCTATCTCTACCAGAATGCTCCCGCGGCGGCGGGCAGGCGCAGCCACAGACCCGCGCTTCCCACGCTGGCGCGCTCGCCTCCCGGAAGCCTCTGCTCACCGTATTCGATGAGCAGACCTACACCCGCCGTGCCCCTGGTCGCGCCATGGAAGCGTTCAGGTGGCGGGTCGGCTGCGCCCACGAGCTCGAGGCCCACGCGACCGAAGAGGCCGAGGCCGTTGCCAGGCGGACCTGCGTCGTGGAACAGCGCTTCGCCGCGGAACGCCACGTCGAGCCGGAGCCCTCCGCTGGGGCCGACGAGCCGAAGGGGCAGGGTGCCGACCTCGCCATAGACGCCATGGATGATGCGTCCGCCTCTGTCGATCCGCGTGAGCACGTAGCCCATGCCTGGATCGCCCACCGCGACGTCCGGAGGAAGCACGCTCGCGACGTGGACGCCGGTCGACACGCGCGTCTCCCAGCTACCGTTTGCGGCAGGAAACCCGCGCATGCCCTCCATCACCTCCACCTTGCTGGGCGGTGTCACAACGGGGAATGCAAACGGAACGCCGCACGCTGTTGTCGCGCACGCGAGGACCATGACAGCCGTGAAGCGCGATGCGTTCATTGGACGCGCGCCCAGCCGTAGAAGAACGCGCCCGCCGTGGCAGGAAAGCGGATGGAGAGACCAAGGCTGCCCACCGTCGCGCGCGCGCCGCCTGGCAGCTGTTGCTCACCCAGCTCGAAGTAGTAACCAGCACCGCCGGAGCCGGTGAAGATGCCGTAGTAGTTCTCGGCGCGTGGTCCGGCCTTCCCCATCGCCTCGAGCCCCACGCGGCCGAATACACCCAGGCCGGGCCCAGCGCGCGCAGCATCCGGAAAAAGAGCCTCCCCACGAAGAGAGAGCAGGAGGCGCATCGCTCCGTTCTTGTCGACGAGGAGCGGCGGCAAGACCGACGTCTCGGCGTACACACCGTGGACCACGTGCGCGCCCGCACCAACGTCGGTGAGCACGTAGCCCAGGCCCACGTCGCCGATGGCCGCATCGGGTCGGAGCGCGCTGCCGAGATGAACACCAGTGGAGACGCGCGTCTCCGCCCGCCCGTCCGCCGCAGGAACCGCGCGCCTTCCCTCCATCACCTCGATCTTGCCGGGCAGCACGACCGGCACCGCGATGGGCACGTAGCAGCCTGTGACCACGAGTGTGAACGCGGCAGCACACACGACGCGTGAGGCCGAGAACATTCTCGACTCGTACGCAAACGTCATGCCCGAATCAAGCGGAGTTTCGCCCTAGTTCAGGAGGAAGTAGCGGCAGCCGACTTTCCGGTTGTTCCTCGCTCCCGTACAATGAGCGCGTGAGTGACTCCTTCGAGGTGGGCACGGTCGTCGAAGGGCGATTCGAGCTCCTGTCTTCGCTCGGCGGGGGCGGGGCCGCCAACGTCTGGCTCGCGAAGGACACCCGGCTGAACATCGAGGTCGCGCTGAAGGTGATGCACGCGGGGCTCGTCGGCGATCCCGCGCGGCGCGCCGACTTCGAGCGCGAGGCTGAGCTGTGCTCGCGCATGATGAGCCCACACATCGTTCGCGTGCTCTCGTACGGAGTCACCACGACGGCCGCCGCGCTGCCCTACATCGTGTACGAGTCGCTCGCGGGCGAGACGCTCGACGACCGGATCGTCGCAGACCGACGACCCAGCCTCGAAGAGACGGAGGACGTGGTCGTGCATGTCGCCCGCGCGCTCGCGCGTGCCCACTCGATGGGCATCGTGCACAAGGACATCAAGCCGGGGAACATCTTCCTCACGACGGACGATCGCGGTCGCATGCTCGCCAAGGTGCTCGATTTCGGCATCGCCGACACCATCACTCCCGCAACAGGGGAGGCGCTGCGCGAGATCTCCGGAACGCCGGAGTACATGCCGCTCGAGGTGCTCACGGGCGCTCAGGCCGACGCGCGCACGGACCTCTTCGCGCTCGCCGTCGTCGCGTACGAATGCATCGCCGGTGTCGTACCGTATCTCGCCACCGAAGAGATCTCGGAGCTGGCCTTGGCCATGAAGCTAGCGCCGCCGTCGCTCGTGAGCGTGCTCTCGGAGGAGGCTGCGAATCCGCTGGATTCGTGGATGCGGCGGGGGCTCGCGCCGGACGCGCACCTTCGGTTTCAATCCGCGCGCGAGCTCGCAGAAGAGTTTCATCTGGCGGTGAGGCAAGCCAAGGCGGTGCTGGGCCTGATTCCGTCAGCAGCGGCTCGCCGCTCCATGCCACCCCCTCCGCACGCCGCGGACCCAAACCGCGTCGACACCGTCATGCCAACGCGACGGTCCGTGCCTCCGCCCCCCACGCGGAGCTCCGTGGCCCCGCGTCACTCGGCACCGCCAATGTCCATTCCGAATTCGCGCGTACCCTCGATTCCTCCGCGGCCGATCTTCGTGTTCGAGTCGCAGCCGCCGCCTGCCGTGCGCCCGCGGCCGCCCGAGAAGAACATCGCCGTGGAAGAGACGGTGACCACAAATCGCGACTGGCGAAAAGAATAGCGCGCGTCGATGTACGATGGATGAAGTGGGTGCTTGCTTCAAGGCGGCGCTCCGGCGGGACCCGACGGTGCATGGCCTCATTCGCGTTCGCTGGTGAGCTTGCTTCAGTTGCACGAAGCCACGGTGCCGTTGCAAACCTTCATGGGCCTCACGCTGCAAACGTACCCGGCGGGGCGCAGGGCATTCACGGGGCAGGTCGTGGCGAATCCGTCGCACGCCTCCGCGACGTCGCAGTCTCCGGCCTTGGCGCGACAGGCGGTGCCCTGGGCAGCAGGTGCGTGTGTGCACTGCGTCCCGTCCCACGCGTCGAGGGTGCACGCGTTCTTGTCGTCGCAGCTGGGGATGGTGCCGAAGAACGCCTTGATGGGCACGTTGCTCTTCCACGTCTTCGCGGTGTCCGTCCACACGCCGCCGTCCGCGCCGACGAAGCCTGTGCCCGCAGCGGCGGACACCTTGCTCGAGTAGCCCGGGAACGGAGCCTCCAGAGGCACATACGACTTCGCGCCGCCGTTCGCCACGCCCACGACGACCGAGAATTTGCGCCCTGCGTGCAGCTTGATGCCGAGCTGCGAGACATTGACCGTGTGGTAACCCGCGAACGCCTCTGCGACCTGCGTGGTGCCCACCAGCGTGCCCACCGACGGGCTCGCAATGGGTGTATCATACACCTTGATGGTGACCGTCGACGCGGGCGCGGTCGTGTAGAAGCTTACGGCGAGTAGGCTTGTCTCCGCGGCGGCCGTGAAGATGTTGGCGCTGTACGTGGTGCCCGACGGGTACGTGAGCGCGCTGGTCTGCCCCATCTTGTCGAACTGGTAGACCCCCGCGAAGTCGCTGATCGGATCGAACGACTGGAAGACCACGTTGTCGCGGCCGACGAACACGTCGTAGTACGACACGTAGAAGTACCCCGCGTCGCCGAAGCCTACGCCCCAGCTGTTGCGGATGAGGAAGGCGCCGTTGCCCGGCGGGGGGCTCGCGAACTTCTCGGCCGGGAACGTGTCGTTCCAGCCGACGATGGCGACGGCGTGATTGCTGCTCGTGCTCGGTCCCGCGTGGAAGTACGCGAACGTGCGGCCGGCGTAGTTTGCGTTCTGCCAGTTGATGGTCGTGTACATCGCGCCGTACGTGCTGACCGCGCTCTTGATGGCGTCGTTGTCGAGCGGACCGCCGCGCGCGGGAAGAATGTAGGCCTCGGTCAGGTGCTTGATGGGCGCGGGCGCCTTCGTGTACGTGTGTGCCTTCGCGGTGTACGGAGCATCCGCTTCGGACACAGGACCTGACCAGCGCGAGAGGTACGCGATCGACATGAGGTGATTGCCGCCATTGCACGCGGGGATGTCGAAGCCGTGCGTGTTGTTGAGGTGGTCCTCGGAGAAGTCCTCCTTGTCACCGGGCAACAGCGTGGACTCCGAGGAGGCGAACGCGGCGAACGTCCAGCACGAGCCGCAGCCACCCTGGTCGCGAACGGCGGACAGCTTGCCGTGCTCGCGAAGATCGTACTGCGCGGGGTAGTTCGCAATGGTGGCGTATTGCGGCGGGTCCTGCGGAATGTCGACCGGCGTGGGCACGTACCCGAGCGAGTGCGTGCCATCGGGCGTCGCAGCGCCCATGTCCGGTGCGTCCACGAGGCCAGCGGTGTGCCCGCTTCCAGGGCCGAGCAGCGTGAAGCCCGAGGCCGGCGGCGAACCCACCACACCGCTGCCACTCCCATCTCCTTCGCCACTGCCCCCTCGGGTATCACCTGCGGGGCCAGGCTCATCGTCGCGGAGGGCGCCGCCGCAGGCGCTGACAAGGAGCAGCAGGAAGCTCGCGCCACCTGAGAGAGCCAGCGAACGGCGCAGGGAGGTCTTCATCGCACGAACGAACGGCCCTGCGCGCCGATGCTTGAGCGCGGTTGACTCCGCGCCCCCAACACTGTTCCCTTCGCCGACGTGAAGCCGCGTGTTCGATTCTGGCTGCATGGTCCGCTCTTGCCACTGCTCGTGGTGCAGGGGCGGTGGGTGCGCGCGCGCGCGCCGATGTTGCCCGAGGCCGAGGGGCCGTTCCACGGCGTGGTGGGGGAGTCCCTTGGCGATTCGATGTCGCTCGCTGTCGTCGGCGAATCGACCGCGGCGGGCGTGGGCGTTCTGCGTCAGGACGACGCGCTCGCGTTCTGTGTCGCGCGCTCACTGTCTCGCGCGCGTCAGCGGACCGTTCGCGTGCAGGTCGTGGGGCGTCACGGGGCGAACCTCCGCGAGACGCGAGAGGCGCTCCTGCCGCAGCTCGATCTTCCGTGCGACACGGTCCTTGTCGTCACCGGCGTGAACGACGCACTGGAGCTCACGAATGGCCGGACCTGGTCGGCGGAGCTCCGCGCGGTCACGCGAGAGCTCGTGAGACGGGGCGCGCGGCAGGTGGTGTTCTCGTCGATCCCGCCGCTCGGCGCGATCCCCGTCCTGCCGCAGCCAACGCGCTCGGCACTCGGCGCGCGGGCCGCCTATCTCGACGGCATCATGCGAGAGACATGCGCAGCGACGGGCGCTCATCACGTCCCGATCCGCTTCGCCACGCAAGCGGGCCTCCTGGCCGCCGATGGCTTCCACCCCTCGGCGACCGGCTACGCTGCGTGGGCAGACTCCCTCGTCGCGAGCTGGCCCGCGAAGTGACCATGAAGAAGACCCCTCCTACTCCTCGGCGCTTGCCGCTCGCGACCAACGCCGTCCTGCACGAGCTCGAGGACTCGCTGCTTCGCGAGATGGAAGCCGCGAGCAACGACGGGAGCGAACAGCGCATGGAGGCGGCGATCGCAGTCGCTTGCGATCGCATCGACGAGGTGATGACCCAGCTTACGGCGCTCGAGCCACCGCAGCGCCCGATCGCGTGCGGCGCACGCTGCCCGTGGTGCTGTCACGTGAAAGTGAACCTGAGCGCGCCGGAGGCGCTGCGGATCGCGGATCACGTGCGGGCACACAAGACGGCGACGGAACAAGCGGAGATCCTTGCGCGCATCGTTGCAACGGACGCCGAGACCCGCGGCCGCACGACCCTCGAGCGAGCCGCGGCACCGCGCCCATGCCCGCTTCTAGAGGACGACAACTGCAGCGTGCACCCGGTGCGCCCGTTCGCGTGTCGTGGCGCAAATTCGTTCGACGCGACGGTGTGCAAACGCGCGGTGACGGAGCGCGCGCCGCAGATGGTCCCCGCGTACGCGCCGCAGCTTCGCGTCGCCAGCATCGCGCGCGGCGCCATCACATTTGGCGGAGCGGCAGGTGGTATCGACGCGCGCCCGCTGGAGCTGGTCGCTGCGATGCGAATCGCGCTCGAGCGCCCGAATGCGCGCGAGCGATGGTCGGGCGGAATGCCGGTGTTTTCCCAGGCGATCGACGAGGAAGCGCATCGACAGATCCTGCAGATGCTGAAGCACCCGCGGCGGTAGGGATGGCGAAGGCGATCGCGCGGCCTCCGTCAGCGGCCTTTCGCCTTGAGCTCGCGGCGACGAACGCGCGCTTGTCCGGTGTGGACGTGTGGCGTACTCGTGGTCGATGGCTTCCACCGGGTGGAACGAGTCGGCGACCGCGTGGATCGCCGAGATGGGAGACCTGGGCGACTTCGGGCGTCGCTTCGTGCTCGACGAGCCGATGCTCTCGCGGGTGCGACGGCGGGCGCACGCGACTGCGCTCGACGTGGGATGCGGCGAAGGTCGCTTCTGCCGCATGCTCCAGCCGCTCGGGATCCGCACGACCGGCATCGATCCGACCGAGGCGCTCCTGGCGCGCGCGATCGCGCTGGACCCCGAGGGCGACTATCGCGCCGGACTCGCGGAGGACCTGCCGTTCCCAGACCAGAGCTTCGACCTGGTGGTGAGCTATCTGTCCCTCATCGACATCGCGCCGCTCGGCCGGGCGCTCTCGGAGATGGCGCGCGTACTTCGGCCCGGTGGCTCGCTCCTCATCGCAAACCTCACGGGCTTCACGACCGCGGGCATGGTCTTCGGAGGAAGGCGGCCGCGCGGTGAGGACAAGCACGCCTCCTACCTCGATGAGCACACGAGTCAGGTCACATGGGGAGGGATCAACATCAGGAACTGGCACCGACCGCTCGAGAGCTACATGACGACTCTCCTCGATCTTGGCCTCGGGCTCCGTCACTTTTCCGAGCCACGACCGCACGGTGGGCCACCCGAGAAGGTGCGTCGCTATCTGAAGGCCCCTTACTTCTTGCTGATGGAATGGGAAAAGCCCGCCGCGTGAGCGCTCCGGCGGAACATCACCAGCGATACGCCGCCAACGTCACCATCACGCCCGTAGTCATCCACGAAGAGCCGGAGATCGGGATCACTTTGCGCGCGCGTCACGTCGTCAGCGTGGCCTTCCATGGATGCGGCGAACGTGAGCACCCGCCACAGGAACGGAGCGTCGTTTGGTGTGGCAGGTCTGATCGTGACGGCTTCTTTTTGCGTCACGCGAGCTCCTTGCGCATTGCCGTCTCGAGGGCTGCGCGAGTCTGGTCCACTTCCGCGCCGATCGCCTCGGCGAGGACGCTGGGACTTCCGCCTTTCGCGTACGCAAGGCGCCCGGCGCGGCCCAGACTCTCGAGCGCGCCGGAGCTCGCCGATTCGAGCACGTGATGGATCGCAGCGCCGATCCGCTCGGCGCCGTGCGCTGTCAGCCATCCCTCCGTCGCGGCAATGTCGATCGCGATCGCGAATGCGAGCGACTGACCGAAGACGTCGTAGCTCTTTTTCACGTCGAGCACGACCGCGAGCTTTCGCACGATGAATCGCGCCGCGCCGACGGCGATCGAAGACGCGAGCGGTGATGCGCCTGCCTTGTCGTACGCACTGACGACGGCGCCCGCGAGGTCCTTCGCAGGCGGTTCGTGGCGAGCCAGCACCTTGGTTGCCACCCGTTTGAGCAGCTGGGTGCGGAGGAAATCGTCGACGAACGGGACCGGAATGAACGGCGTGGCGCTCGCGCCCACGGCCTCTACGAGCACCAGCCGCGCGATCTCGCGTGAGCGACCGACCGCGGTCATGACAGCGTACACCATCGCGTTAGTATGCCGGTTTTTCCCGGAGGCGGCGTCGCGATCGCCGTCGTCAGAATGCATGCATTCTGCACGCGCGGTGGGAATCGACGGTGAAAGCTCGACGATTTCGGGCCCGGTGCTAGAGCCGTGCCCCATGAACGCATCCGTCGGCCCCTGGCTTCTCGTCGTCTCCGCGATGTTCGTCGGGAGCAGCGTGGCTGGATGCACCGCCGCGGAGCCGAAGCCTCCCGCCAGCGTGGCCAGCGCCAGCGTGGGCTCGGCGCAGGCGCCGGTGAGCGAACGCCTGAGCGAGACCAACGAGAAGACGGCGACGGTGAGCGAGAGCACGATGAGCGCGCCAGCCGCTCCGACCGGTCAGCTTGTCTGTCGCGCGACGGCGGACGGCAACGCGCATCAGATCTTCCTCGAGTGGAACGGCGACACTGCGAAGGGAACCCTGCGCACGTCCACGCCGAGCGGAATGGTGAGGCTGGAGCCCATCAAGGCGGAGCGCTACAAGGCGCGGATCATCATCGACGATCCCACGAGCGAGGATCTGGCCGTTCACAAGGCCACGCTCGTCGAAGACCGCAAGGGCAAGCAACTCCAGATGGGCGATCACACGCAACCCTGGACGCAGTGCAACTGAACACCGCCTGACTCCCGCGCGACACGAGCTGTCGCACGAGCGCGCCAAGCTGCACCGGCTCCCTGTCAGGCGCGAGGGCTCTGTTGTTCTTCTTCCCCCGCGGCAGTTCCAGGGCGAGGACTGCCGCCGGCGGCCTTGATGTCGCTGCGCATCTTGCCGAGTATCAGCTCCCAGACGCGGAAGCTCAGGGTCGGTGAAACACGCTCCATGTACCAGAACGCTTTCCACCACCCTGGTACCACGATGATCGCTTCGTTCGCGTGGATCTGATCGAGCGCACGTCGCGCGAACGCATCGACGTCCATCGGGCGGAGCGCCGCCCACATCTTCAGTATCTGCTCCTGGCTCACGCCCTCGAAATTGAGCCGGCCGAATTTCCCGCCGGAGAGGATCGGTGTCCGGATGGCGCCGGGGCAGAGCACCGAGACGCGCACGCCATGCCTTCGCGCCTCTATGCGCAGGGACTTCGAGAGGCCGACGACGCCATGCTTCGCCGCCGTGTAGCTGCCCTCACCGACAGCGGCCACGAGCCCTGCCATCGATGCGGTGTTGATGATGTGCCCGGAGCCTTGCCTCACCATGCGCGGGTAGACCGCCTGGACGCCGTACGCGACGCCGCGCAGGTTGACGTCGATCACGTCGTCCCAATCCGCACGGGCGTAGTCGTCCATCTCTCCGCCGACGCCGATGCCGGCGTTGTTGAAGAACATGTCCACCTTCCCGGTGCGCGCGGCGGTCTCGTCGACGACGCGCTGCATCTGCGGGAAGTCGCGCACGTCCAGCTCGGTGGCCGTCGCGAGGCGACCTGCATCACGCAGCTCTCTGGCGATCTCTTCCGCGACGCTCACCTGGCGATCCGCGATCACGACGTCCGCCCCGGCGAGGGAGAGCGCGGTTCCGAGCGCCTTGCCGATGCCGGAGGCTCCACCTGTGATGATCACCGTCTTGCCAGCCACCGCGCGATCGCGCTTCGAACCTTCTCGCATGCCGCCGATGCTACCGGAACCGGCCGGCACGAGAAGCGCCCTATCGGACGATGACCACGCGACAGCCGCCCTGGTAGCAGTCAGGTGGCGTTCCCGACGGCTCGCAGTGAATGTCGGTCGCCTGTAGCTCGCACACACCTGCGTCGGAGCAATAGCCGCCATAGTAGTAGCGCTCCCAGTGATCATCGATGCAGAACGAGGCCGGAAGCGGGCATTCCACGCCGGCTTCGTTCGTTCCGGCGTCGTCGCAGGAGCTCTTCGGGATGGGGCCGCCGTCGGGGTGAGGAGTGTCGATCACGGAGCCGTCGAAGGTGTCGCCGGGCCAAGGAGCGCCTCCGCCGTCGGAGCTGGTCGATGATGCGCCGTCCTTGCCTGTCGATGTCGAGGCGTCCGCGTCGCCGTTCCTGAGCTCGATGCCGCCGCATGCCGCGCTGATGAGGACGGAGGCGAGCGCAAATGCGCCGAAAGCAGCGGAGATCGGCCCGAACGCCCGGTATTTCGACATGTTCTTGGCCTCTCTTGGGACGGGGTGAGCTGGTTCGTCATGAAATCGTCCGTGGGTTAGACTCGGCTCGTGCCGCTCTTCCAGCGCGTAGCCGCCGTCTTCGCGATCCTGCTGCCCGCTTTGGCGTCGCTCGGCGGTGGTGGTCTCGCCTACACGATGTACGCGCGCAGCGTCTGGTTCCGCCTCGAGATCATCGGCGCGGACGCAGGCGGGCGTCGTCACGCGGTGGCGCCCTCGATGCTCGCGAGCAAAGTCGGCGCGAGCGCTGCGCCGTTCTTCACGGGCTCCGATCACTTCCGGCGCACGTACGGAGTCGGTGCGCTCGAGAACCATCTCCCAGAGGTCGCACGGCTGTCGTGTGAAGCGGATGATCGGCGACCCACCGCAATCGACGTGACGCTCGTTTTGCGTGACGGGGCAACCGGACCCGAGCGTACGCACACGGAGCACGCCACGTGCGCGCGCTGACCTGGTGCGCGGCGTGAGGCTCGGGCTCGCGCGCATTGCGCTCGGCGCGATCCTGCTCGTTCGCACGACGGCGCTCTCGAACCTCCTGCCGATCCCGCTCGCGCACGTGCGCGGACCGCTCTACGGCTGGCCCGAGCCAGGATTCTCGTTCGCGTGGGGTGGGCTCGTGCTGCCAGACTCGGTGCGCATCGGCGTGCTCCTCATCCGTACGGCCGCCGCGCTGTGCTTTCTCCTGGGCGTGCGCGCGCGCGTGGCAGGGCTCGTCGCCGCCGCGTGCGGCTTCCTTTCGCTATCCCAGGATCCCTTCGGCTTCATCTTCACGCTGCACACGCTCTTCCTCGGCACCGCGATGCTGGCGCTCGGCGACGCCACGAGCGAGCTCGCGCTGGTCCCAGAGCGTGCGCTCGGCCGCGAAGCGAGCGCGCGCCTCGTCCGGATCTTCGTGGCGTCCATCTATGCCTGGTCGGCGCTCGCGAAGCTCCACCGCGAGTGGCTCTCCGGCGACACGCTCGCCGCGCTCGCAGCGGACTCGCTCCTCTCGCCGCGGTTCGCCGGGCTTCTGCTCGGGCACCCGCAGCTACGCGTTGTGGCCGCTCTGGGCGTTTTTCTCTCGGAGCTCGCGCTTGGTCCGCTTCTCCTGTGGAAGCGCACACGCCGCGCCGCCTTCTTCGCCGCGCTGCTCATGCACCTCACGTTCGACCTCGCCGCGCGCCCCGACGTGATGGGCTTCGTGATGGCCGCGCTGCTCCTCGCAGCGGCCTTTGACTAACCGCGTCGCCCGAGGTTCGACTAGCATCGCGCCATGTCCAGAGCACGCCTTGCGGTCGCGATCGCGCCGTACCTGTTTTTCTTTGCTTCTTGTACACCAGCACCCTCGCCGAGCTCGCCCGACGCGCCGGTGGGCTCCACGTCCGCGGCGTCGAGCGTCGCGACGATCGCGAGCGCTCCGAGCGCGGCTTCGTCAGCGTCCGCGGCTGCACCTGCCGACGCCGGCGCTGGTGACGCGGGCGTTTCGCTCGACATCATCTACGTTCCCACGCCGCAGAAGGTCGTCGACAAGATGCTCGAGGTCGCGAAGGTCACGCGAAACGACGTGGTGTATGACCTCGGCTGCGGCGACGGACGCATCGTTGTCACCGCCGCGAAGAGCCTCGGCGCGCACGGGATCGGCTTCGATCTGGATCCGGATCGCGTGACGGAGGCGCTGGCGAACGTTCAGCGCGCAGGTGTCCAGGCGGCCGTTTCGATCCGGAGGGAGAACGTCTTTTCCGTGGATCTGTCACCAGCGTCGGTCGTCACGCTCTACCTGCTGCCGGAGATCAACGTGCGGCTGATCCCGCAGCTCGAAAAACTGAAGCCGGGTTCGCGCATCGTCTCGCACGACTTCGACATGGCGGGCGTGACCCCCGACGGCCACTGGAAGATCACCGCGCCCGAGTTCGTGAACGACGAAGGCTACAGCGCATACAAGGGCGGCGCCGTGCCCGAGGACAAGAAGAACTACAAGGAGCGCGCGCACGACATCTACTTGTGGACGATCCCCCTGAAGAAGTCCGCGCCCCGAGACGCCGGCGCAGACGGCGGCGGAAAGAAGTAGCATCATTGGCGGGCGGTGAAGGCGTAGACCGCGTTGTCGCCGGCCACGATCAGTCTGCCGTCGACGACGATCGGCGCGATCCACCGGTTGATGTTCCCGACGCCCGGTGTGACCGCGATCGTGGCGCCCGTGTCGCCGTCGAACGCGTGAAGCGCGTTGTCGTCCTGGGACCCGACCACCCACACCACCGGCTCGGAGGTACCGTCCGTGGTGGTCGCGATCGGA
>JANXLV010000174.1 GCA_025355005.1 Myxococcales bacterium
GGCTCATGATTCGTCGGATCTTCGATCCGCGTTGAACGTGAACCGTGAATCGCGTTTGGCGGTGAGCGCCCGCATGTCCGGCCTGTGGCCGCAGCGCGTCGTCCGCAGCCGTGGACTCGATCGGGGGCGCGACGGCTGGCGATGTTGGTTCTAGCCGATGGTGCCGATCCGGCTTTGTCCGAGCTCGCCCCCACGCGTGGACTCGTTCGCGACGCCGCGCCGCGCCACCCGGCCGAACATCGCGGGCACTCACCACCCTCTCGTGTTCACCGCCCGCGAAACCCAGGACAGAACGACGATCTGACGAATCATCAGCCTTCCGGCCGTGAGGACGCAGCGCAGGGAAAAGCGCGGCCAGCACGAAGCTATCGGCGAAAAACAGCAGCCTCCTGACTAGAGCGAAAGCTCCGACCTGAGGTACGCGGTCGCTTCCGCGAAGTGGTGCTCCACGAGGTCGAGCGAGGTGAGCATGTCCGCGAGCTCGGAGCGCTTCGCCGCAGCCTCGAGCGCAGCAGACGACGCCCGCAGCTGCGAGGCGCCCATGCTTGCGCTCGCGCCCTTCACGGAGTGCGCGACCCGCGCGACCTCGCCGGCATCGGCGCGCGCCATCGCTGCACGAATCGTGTCGAGCAGCGTCTCGGTGGAGTCGACGAAGAGCTGCGCGAGCTCCACCACCAGAGCCCGGTCGCCGAGCTCCTGCAAGGCAGAGAGGTCCACGGGCGTGCCATCCACGGCGCAGCCGAGGGCGCGCGCAGGCTCGACGGAGAAGGGGATCGTGCTCATGCGCTGGCGAACGGCTTCTCGTACGGGAAGTTTAGAGGCAAATTCACCGGAGTGCGCACACGTCCTCTGGAGCGGGATAAAGGGTTGATGGAATGCGCCGTTCCGGAAGGCGTGTCCCTCCTTGTCCCGGTTCCATGGAACGAATCCGCGCGGATAGCGCGCCTGACCGGCCTGCGCGCCGTGAACAGAGATGACGTGGTGCTCGGCCGTCTCACCCGCATCGCAGCAGCAGCGACCGGATTGCCGGTGGCGCTGGTGACGCTCGTGGAGCGGGACCATCAGCGCTGCGTCGCGCAGTACGGCGGTGAGCCGCTGAACACCATACCGCGGGACATGGCGTTCTGTGCGCACGCCATCCTCGAGCCTGGGACGGCGCTCGTGGTGCCGGATGCGGAGAAGGACGCGCGGTTCGCCGACAACCCGCTCGTCACCGGCAAAGCGGGCCTGCGCTTCTACGCCGGCGTTCCGCTCTCGTTGCCGGGCGATGATTTTGCCGTCGGCGCACTGTGCGTGGTGGACACGAAGCCGCACGCCGAGGACTCGATCGACCTCCCGACACTGGCGCTGCTCGGTCAGGAGATCGCCCGGCATCTTGCGTCGTGCAAGCGTCCCTCCGACGGGCTCTCGCGCGCGCGTGAGCTCCTGTCGGGGCTGGGCGTGGGCGCGGCAGTCCTCGAGGGCGACGAGCTGACGATCAACGCGGCGCTCTCCGCCATGACCGGGTACGAAAGTCGGGAGCTCGGGACGCTGGACCGCTGGTTCGACGTCCTCTTCGGTTCCTCCGCGCCGCTCGAACGGCAACGCTACGAGATCGCGCGTGCGCGAGCGTTCCGTGTCCCCGCGTACTCGGTGATCAAGCGCAAGGATGGAGATGAACGCACGCTCGAGATCTCCCGCTCCAGCGGCGACGGCGCGGAGGTCTGGATCCTGAGCGACATCACGACCAGCAAGGAGGCGGAGGAGGCCTTGATGTCGGCCCGCGACGAGGCCCTCGAGGCCGCGCGCGCGAGGACCGAATTTCTCCAGACCATGAGCCACGAGATCCGGACGCCCATGAACGGCGTCTACGGGATGACGGACGCGCTGCTCCACACGCAGCTCACGCCCGCGCAGCGCGAGTTCGCCGAGACGGCGCGCGCGCAGAGCGAGGCGCTGCTCCACGTGCTCGACGAGATCCTGGATTTCGCGGAGCTGGCCGCGCAGCGCGTGATGATCCAGCACGAACCGTTCTCGCCGCGCGCGGTGATAGAGGATGCGTGCCACGCGTTCGTGGAGCCGGCGGCACGAAAGAAGCTCTCGCTCGTCGTCGACACAGCAGGGGTCTCGGAGGCGGCGTTTGGCGACGCGGCGCGCCTCCGGCAAGTGGTCGCGAACGTGGTCTGCAACGCGGTGAAGCTGACGGAGCTGGGCGAGGTCGTCATCAAGGCGTGCACGGAGCCGTGTGCAGACGGCAAGCTCCTCTTGCGGATCACCGTAGGCGACACTGGCGTCGGGCTCGCGAGCTCCGGGCTTGGACTGGGCCTCGGCGTGGCGCAGACCGTCGTCGTGCTCATGGGCGGCGAGTTCACGCTCGAGAGCGAGGTCGGTCGCGGCAGCACCGCCACGATGACCGTCGTCCTGGACGGGGACACCAGGATGCCGCCGCAGTGGGAGCGCAGATTCAGCGGGCGCCGCACGTTCCTTCTTGGTGCAGGCGCGACGATGGATGCGCTCGAGGCGTCACTCCTCGCATTTGGCGCAGAGGTTCTTCGCGGCGACGTGAAAAGCATCCCCGCGGACGCGTCTAGATGCGATGTGTGGTTCGTGGCAGAGGCAACGCACTCCGCGCTTCCCTTCCGTGACCTGTCCGCGCTGCCGCCCGTGGTGGTCGTCCAGCCAACAGCGGGCGGGAAGAATCTTCCCGAGCAGACGCTCGCGCTTGCGACTCCGCTGCGACAACGCGCGGTCGCGTCGCTCATGGAGAGCGCGATCGAGGGTGGTCGTTCGCAGCGGCGGCCCGGCACGCCACACGGGGTTCTTGGCGGGCATGCGCTCGTGGTCGACGACAATCCGGTGAACGTCAAGATCGCGATCGCGATGCTCGGACGGCTTGGCTGGACCGCTGACGTCGCAAACGATGGCGTGCAGGCCATCGCAGCTGCAAGCGCGCGCCACTACGACGTCGTGTTGATGGACTGTCAGATGCCCGTCCTGGATGGCTACGAGGCGACGCGGCGCCTCCGCAAGGTCCCGGCGACCCATGGTGCGTTCGTGGTGGCGCTGACGGCGAATGCGCTCACGGGCGATCGCGAGCGGTGTTCGGCCGCGGGAATGGACGATTTTCTCTCGAAGCCGCTCCGTCCGCCCGAGCTGTTGCGGGTGCTGAAGGAAGCAGTCGCGAAGCGGCGCTGACGGCTTATTTTCCGACGCCTATTTTCCGACGAAGCTGTGGAGGACGGCGCTCAGTGTCTCCTTCAGATCGTCGAGCCCACCGCCGAAGGGCGAACGTAGAGACTCCAGATAGCGCGCCTCCACGCCCGAAGCGGAGAGGGGGTCCTCGCCTCTCATCAGGCGCATCGCGGGCCGGAGCTCGTCGCGATCGAACCAGGTGCCGTGGCGCAGGCAGGCGTCCACGGTGGGCCCGAGCGCGGTGCCTTTCCCGCCCACGGTCATCCGCTTCATGAGGGCGCGGCACTCCGGGCATGGAAGGAGCTTCGAGTCGTCCTTGGGCTTCGGCCGCGTCACGGCCTCCACCTTGCGCGCGAGCTCCTCCGCCGCACGTGAGCCCAGCGCGAGCGCCCGCTTCGCGTGCTCGTCCCCGAACCAGATACCGCCGCAGCGCCCGCAGGCCTCCACGTGGATCTCATCCTTCTCGCCAGCGAACAGCTCCACGTCGCAGCGCGGGCACTTGTTCTTGGACTCCCACGTGCGGAGCTCGCGCGTGACCTCGAAGCCGGGCGGCTGCGCGTCGCGATACGACGGCATCAGCGCACCTTGCGGATCGCGTGGAAGATGGCCTCGTGCGTTGCTGGAGATGGAAGATCGACCAGCGTGCCCTTCGTTCCGGGTCCGAAGGCGGCGATGGCGTCGCGGATCGCTTCGCGCACGGAGAACGCGAGCATGAGCGGCGGCTCACCGACTGCCTTGCTTCCGTGGATGACGCCGTCCGCGTGTGCGTCGGCAAGGAACCGCACGTCGATGCGGGCAGGCGCGTCGCCGATGCTCGGGATCTGGTACGTGCTCGCGGAGTGCGAGAGCAGGTGGCCCTTCGCATCCCAGAGCAGCTCTTCGCCCGTGAGCCAGCCCATTCCCTGCACGAAGGCGCCTTCGATCTGACCGCGGTCGATGCCGGGGTTGAGCGAGTCGCCCACGTCATGAAGAATGTCCACGGCGAGGACGCGCTTCATGCCGGTGTACCCGTCCACCTCCACCTCGGCCACGGCGGCGCCGTACGCAAAATAGTAGAAGGGCTTGCCACGGCCGATCTTCCGGTCGTAGCCGATGCCAGGCGTCTTGTAGAAGCCAGTGGCGGAGAGCTGGATCTGGCGGATGTATGCGGCCTCGGCGAGGTGGGCCCACGAGACACGGACGTCCGGCGTGGACGCCAGGAAGGCACCGCCACCCGCGAAGACGATACTTGTATCTTGCACCTTCTTGCCGAGGCGCCCTCCGAGCAGCTCCGCAGCGACCGGCCTCACGCGCTCGCGCAGGGTCTCGCATGCGTCGCGCACCGCTTGCCCGTTGAGGTCGGACCCGCTGGACGCGGCGGTGGCGGAGGTGTTGGGCACCTTGTCCGTCTGCGTCCTCATGATGATGACGCTGTCCTGCGTGAGGCCCAGCTCTCGCATGGCAACGCCCGCGAGCTTCGTGTAGAGCCCCTGCCCCATCTCCGTGCCAGCGTGGTTCACCTGAACGGTGCCGTCGCGGAACATGAGCACCAGCGCACCGGCCTGGTTCAGGAACGTGGCGGTGAACGAGATACCGAACTTCACGGGCGTGATGGCGATGCCGCGCTTCACCATTCGGTGTGCGGCGTTGTGCTCGCGGACGTTTGCGCGGCGCGCGCCCAGGTCGGTGGACTTCGTGAGCTCGGACCAGATCTTCGGGATGCGGTTGTCGCCGAGCTCCTGTCCGTAGTGCGTGGTGTTGCTCTCGCCCGTGCCGCGATAGAGGTTCCTCTCGCGCACGACCTCCGGGAGAAGGCCAAGCGTCCGCGCGATGCGGTCGAGCACCTCCTCGGTGACCAGCATGCCCTGCGGGCCCCCGAAGCCGCGAAATGCCGTGTGCGAGACCATGTGCGTCTTCGCCACGCGGCCTGTGAAGCGCACTGACGGAATGTAGTACGCGTTGTCCAGGTGGAAGAGACCGCGGTCGCAGATCGACTCGGACAGGTCCAGTGCGAAGCCGCCGTCGTTCGTGAGGTCGACGCGAAGCGCGAGCAGGTGACCCTCGTCGTCGAAGCCTGCGTCGAACTTGCCGTGGAACGGGTGACGCTTTCCCGTGAGCATCATGTCCACGTCGCGATCGAGCTGCACGCGGACCGGGCGCCTGGTCTTGCATGCGGCCAACGCGACGAGCGCCGCCCAGGTATTTCCCTGCGTCTCCTTGCCACCGAAGCCGCCGCCCATTCGCGGGGACTGTACGACCACCTTGTTGCGGGGCAGGTGGAGCACATGCGAGACCACAGCCTGCACCTCCGACGGGTGCTGCGTGGAGCTCGTGATGAACACGTCGCCTGCGTCACCGCACTCCGCGAAGGCTGCGTGCGACTCCAGGTAGAAATGCTCCTGACCGCCGATGTCGAGCTCGCCGGAGAGCCTGTGAGGGCTCGTAGACAGCGCGGCGTCGACGTCTCCGCGCGCGATGACGTGCGGCTTCGTGTGGTAGCTGTCCCCCGCAATGGCGGCGGCGAGCGACAGCACCGCGGGCAGCACGTCGTACGTGACCTTGACGGCTGCGGCCGCGCGCCGAGCCTCCAGGATGCTCCGCGCGACCACGACCGCGACGGGGTGACCGGCGAACATGACCTCCCCGTCCACGGGCACGAGCAACGTCTCATCCTGCCGGATCGCGCCCACGTCGTTCATGCCAGGGATGTCGGATGCCGTGAGCAGCGTCACCACGCCGGGCATGCAAGCGGCTTCCTCGGTGTGGATGGAGAGCACGCGCGCATGGGCATGCGGCGACGACACCGGCCAGATGAAGAGCGCGTCGCGCTTGGCCGCGATGTCGTCCGTGTAGAGCGCGCGGCCGGAGGCGTGAAGCTCCGCGCTCTCGTGGGAGAGGGCGCGCGATGCGTCGTCCGTGCTGGACGTCTGCGCCTCCGAAAAAGGGGTGAACACGAGGGGCTCATCCTGTGCGAGCGTGCGCTCGCCGCGGTGGAACTTCAGTAGCAGCTCGGGCAGGAGCGCCCGCCGGTACGCCGCGCCGGAGCGAACGTCGCTGATGGGCGACAGCTCTTCACCCAGGATTTTCCCTGCAAGCGCGACAGTCTCTTCCGTCCAGGACTTGCCGACGAGGAATGTTTCGGCCCGGAGCGCACGCACGGGCGTGGCCGCCACACCGCCGAACCCAAGGCGCGCCTTCGTGACCACGCCGGTCGCGTCCCGCTCCACCAGAAAGCAGCTCGCCACGATGGCGATGTCGAGCTCGCGTCGCTTCGACACCTTGTACGACTCGCACAGGCCGGCGCGCGGAATGGGCACGAGCACCGCTTTCACGATCTCGTCCTTCGCGAGCACCGTCTTGCGGTAGCCGGTGAAGAAGTCCGAAAGCGCGAAGGTGCGCTCACCCCGGGCGCTCGCGAGCACCACGCTCGCGTCGACCGCAAGTAGCACCGGAGCCATGTCGCCGATGGGCGATGCGGTGACCAGGTTGCCCGCAAGCGTCGCGCGGCTCCGGATCGGCCGTGATGCAAACGCCCACAGCATCTTCGTCATCGCAGGCAGGCGATCGCCGAGCGCCTCCTCTAGCTCCGTCAACGTGACGGCGCCGCCCACGGAGAGGACGTCGTTCTTCGCCGACCAGGACACCGCGCGCAGCTCCGGCACTGCCTCGGTGGAGATGAGCCGCGGGAACGACTGCATCTTCTTGTTCATGTACACGCCGATCTCGGTCGCCCCGGCGACGAGCTCGTGATCGGGATGCTTCTCGCGAAGAGAGAGCAGCTCCGCGAGGGTGCGCGGTCGGAGGAACGTGGAGCCGTTGGCCTCGTAGCTCAGGGCACCGAGGGCCCGCGGTCCGTCCTCCTTGCGCAGACGCAGCTGGAAGACGTCGGGGGCGCGCTTGGTCTTCTCCGACAGCGCGTCGAGCATCGCGTCGCGAATGGGGCGGTAGCCCGTGCAACGACAGAGGTTGCCGTTCAGCTGATCGCCGATCTTCGCGTTCAGGTCGGCGCTCCCGGGCGCGCCCATGTCATCACGGACGTAGCCCTCGAACATGCTCATGACGAAGCCGGGAGTGCAGTAGCCGCACTGCGAGCCGTACCGGCTCACCATGGCGCGCTGCACGGGATGCAGCTCACCCTTTTCAGCAAGGCCTTCAGCCGTGACGACCTCGCGGCCCGCGAACATGGGGAGCAGCGCGATGCACGAGTTCACAGCGCGATAGGTCGCGCGGCCGGCGGCGTCCGTGGTGAGCAGCGCCACGGTGCACGCGCCGCAGTCGCCCTCGGCGCAGCCTTCCTTCGTGCCCGTGCGACCAGTCTGCCGCAGCCACGACAGCAGCGTCGTCTGCGGGTCGACGCCGCGAACCTGTACCCGCTCACCGTTGAGCGTGAGCTCGAAGGAGTCCATGGCTCCCAAGTCTAGCGACTATTTGTCGGCTTTTTCCGACTTCTTCTCGGAGGTCGTGTCCTTCGCGCGGCCCGCGTCCTTCTTGAGGAGGTCGCGGATCTCGGCGAGCAGCTCGACGTCCGTCGGGCCCGCGGGTGCTGCGGCGGGCTTTTCTTCCCTCTTCAGCTTCTGGAAGACGCGCACCATCATGAAGACCGCGAGCGCGACGATCAGAAACTGGAGGACCGTGTTCGCGAACATCCCCCACGAGAGGACGACGGCGCCAGCGGTCTTGGCTTCCGCGAGCGTGGCGTAAGGTCCGGCGACCTTCGCGCCTTCCTTGAGCACAGTGAACTTGTTGGCGAAGTCCACGTTGCCCGTGGCCATGCCGATCAGGGGCATGATCACGTCGTCGACGAGCGACTTCACGACACCACCGAACGCGGCGCCGATGATCACGCCGACGGCCATGTCGACCACGTTGCCCTTGAACGCGAACTCCTTGAACTCGCTGACGAGGCTCATTTTGCTGTCCCTTCGGGGCCGGGCGGAGGAGGCGGGTTAGCGCCCACAGCCGCTGGCGGCGGGTTCGCACCGGGTGGCAGGTTGCCACCTGCGGGTGATGCAGGCTCGGGCGCTGGCGGACACGGGCAGGTCTCTTCCTTCTTCGGCTGCGGGTCAGCGAAGGAGTAGATGAGGCTCACGCTGGTCGAGGTGTCGAGCTCCTCCTTGCCGGGCAGCGGCGCGTGGTCGTAGCGCGCGCTGAAGCCGACACCGAGCGCGAGCCCGCCCTTCAGCTTCGCCGCGACGAGCGCGTCGTAGTTCACGCGGTAGCGGCCGCTGTTGATCACGGACTGCAGGTACTCGACGCCGGTCTTCAACGTGACGTCGCTGTTGAACGCGTACTTGAAGCCTGCGAAGAGACGCGCGGAGTGGTCGGTCGCCGTCTTGTCCTCGAGCACGGGGGTGCCGTCGCCGTTGAACTGGAGCTTCCCACTCGAGTCCTTGTCCTGGCGCGCGTCGTCGCGGCGCACGTCGTACTGGAAGTCGTAGCCAGCTTCACCCCACAACGCCATCGTGGTCTGGTTGATGAAGAGGTACTTCACGCCGGGGTCGACGTTGAGGCGGAACTCGACGCCCTGGAAGCGGTCGGAGCGCCCCGTCAGCATCAAGAACGCCGTCACGTCGTCGGTGAGGTAGCGGTCGTAGCGGAGCTTGCCCTGGATGTTCTCGGTCGAAGGGCGGTTCGCGCCGCCCGGCGGCTTGCTCTCGCCGTAGTTGCCGAGCACCGCGGCGCCCACGCCGTTGTCGCCGAAGTGGCGGTCGTAGGCGCCGTTCATGGTGGCCGCGAGCATGTACGAGTTACCGGTCTGCATGAGGGCGCCGGCGGACAGCGTGGCGGAGCTTCCGTCCGTGGGCTTCGCGATCGTCGGCGCGTCGGCGGGGGCAGTGGGAGCCGCGACGAGAGGCTTGAGGTCCGCGGCGGCACCCTTGGGCGACTCGGCGGGCGCCTCTGCGCGCGCACGGGACGCAAACGAAACGACGCTCAACGACGCGAACAGAAAGAGTAGGCGGTTTCTCATGGGCTCCTCGGACCGCCGCGGTCACGCGCGCGATCGGGCGCCTTCTTGCACCCAAGGAGGAAGAAGGAAACAAAAAAACGGCGCCGCATGCTGCGCGAACCGAGCGACCTTCTCAGCCTGGGGCGTCGAGTCTCGGCGACCGGTCGGTGGGGCTGTGTGTCGCTGCGATCGGCACGGCGTCCAGCGGTGAGATGTCGTCCGCAGGCTCTGCATCATTCGGGCTTGCTAGCTCACTGCACATCTCGTGGGAGCGAATGCCGGTGGGCAGCGATAGTGTGAAGGCGGAGCCCACGCCCGCACCACTGGCTGCTTCGAGCTCGCCGCCGAGAAGACGCGCGAAGCGACGCAGCTCGCAAAGGCCCAGGCCCGTTCCTCGCGGCTCGAAGGCCTGCTCCAGCTGCTCGGCGCTCATTCCGAGCCCCGTGTCACTGACCGTGAGAGTCAGCCGGCGTGCGAGCGGAGCCTCTGGGTCGAAGCCGGCGCGAATGCTCACTGTGCCCGCGTCAGTGAACTTGATCGCGTTCTCTACGAGGCTCGTGAGTACCTGGCGGAGCGTGGAGGCATCTGTGGTGACGCTCGCTGGGATCGGCGTGTGCAGCGCGATGATCAGAGACAGCCCCTTCTCGGTCGCAACAGCCCGCGTCAACGACTCGACCTTGCACATCACGGACGCAACGGAACAAGCAGACAAGTCGACGGCCATGTTCTCCGCGGCGCCATGCGCGCTCTCGGCTGCTGGTCCCGCGGCGTCGGTGCTCCCGTGCGCGAGCGCGACCTCGGCCGGACGCGCCGCAACGACACGACTGATGGGAGCGACCACGGATGAGGGGCTTCCGCTCGACCGAACCAGACGTCCGGCGAGTATCCAGCCGAGGACCACCGACGCGAGCACGGAGAGCAGGCCCCCGAACGCGATGCGCATTCGCAATTCCTCGAACTCCGGTGTGACTCGACTCGCGGGCACGGAGGCGCGCGCGTAGCCAGTCAAGACGCCATCGGGTGCGATCGCCGTAGCGACGTGCAGGATCCCGTCGCGCTCAGCGATGCCGACACCCTCGCGCTTGGCGAGTGCGATCTCGGGTTGGTTGAGCGGGGGCACCTCGTCCGCCTCTGCCATGGGCTCGGCGACCACGACGCCCTCGGCTGTGATCAACGAATAGCCGGTGCGTGTGGTGGCGCCGAGCACGCGCAGAGACTCGGTGAACGCAGCATTCCCGTCTTCGGACGACCCGGAGAGCACGCTCGATGACAGCTGAGCGACCATCGCCGACTGACATCGAATTCGACTCTCGAGGTCCTGGCGTGCCGCCTCCTCCACCTTGTGCAAGAGCAGCGCGCCAAGGATCACGACAGCGCCGACGCCGGTCGCCACGAACCCGGCGAAGAGCCGGACACGGGGGGAGGCGATGATGGCTTTGGTGTTTGACATCCCCTGGATAAACGCACTGGCGCAGCGCGACTTAAGAATGGCCTTCATTTCGGCCGTGCGCGATCCGTTCTTCATGTTCGTGGCAGTTCAAGCGTCCAGAGCAAGCGTACCGGCAGCGGCCGACCCCGTGGAGATCGGGTATCTCACAGGAGAGGCGCGTACCTGCGCCCTGGCGGGCCCGTTCGCGCCGACAACCACCGAGCTCGTCGTCGAGCTCGAACGTGGCGTTCGTTCGCTCATGCAGGCGGAACGGATCGCGTACGTGGCATTTCACCGTCGGCCCGGCGAGCTGCGGCCAGCGCTCGGTGATGGTCCGAAGCAGAGGCTGCGGATCCGCGCGGGCGGCAAGGACTTCACCGTGGAGGTCTTCCGCGACTCGACGAAGAGCGCGCTTGGATTCCGGGGGGTGCCAATCGACGACACCTCGCCATTCCGCGAGATCTATTTCTATTCGCATGGGGTGCTGGATCTCGTCGAGGGCTTCGGCGAGGAAGCGCACGCCAAGAGCGTCAGACGACGCCAGCAGTCGAGCAGTGCGCCACCGAGCTCCGGCGTGCGGAACGCGCCACCGAGTGGACTCGAGAGCAACGTCGATTTCGCACCGCCATCGTCGGCGTACGGCCGCGTGGTGGACGAACAGCTCATCGAGAGCGTCCTGCTCGAGGCCGGCCTGGTAACCGCAGAAGGGCTCGAGAGTGCTCGCCACGAGCAGACCTTGCGCAAAGGCAAGCGGCTCACCCAGATTCTCGTCGAGGCAGGACAGGTCCGAGAGGCCGAGCTGACCAACGTGCTTGGTGCTCACTTCGGGCTGGGCGTCGTCGATCTCGACCAGCAGGGGCCGACAGCGGCAGCCATCGCCATCGTGCCCAGAGACGTCATCGTCGACCTGCGCATCTTGCCCGTTGCGTTCACATCGGGGCGGCTCGTCGTCGCAACGCCGGAGCCGCTCGCAGCCCCCACGATCGCGGCGCTGACGCGGCGGACCAAGCAACAGATCGATCAAGTCCTGGTGTTGCCATCCCAGCTCGACCGCTTCATCGAAGACCATCTCAAGAAGACGGAGACGGTGTCAGGGGGTGCCGTCCCGCTCGACCAGCTGCTTCGCGATCTCAAGGCCGAAGACGTCACGTCCGAGATCGACGGTGAAGACGAAGACCCCCGAGAAAAGCTCGCGGGTGTCTCTGCCGACGTCGGCGTCATCGGCGTGGTGAATGAGGTCATTCTCGACGCGTGCCGGCGCGGCGCATCGGACATCCACGTCGAGCCGAATGGCAAGCGGCGCGACGTCACGATCCGGTTCCGGATCGACGGCGACTGTGTCGCGTACCAGAGCGTGCCCGCCACGCATCGAAACCAGCTCGTCGCCCGCATCAAGATCATGGCGGGCCTCGACATCGCCGAGCATCGCAAGCCGCAAGACGGGAAGATTCGTTTCCGGGCTGGCGATCACACAATCGAGCTGCGTGTCGCCACCCTTCCGACGGCGAATGGCAACGAGGACGTGGTGCTGCGCATTCTTGCGAACGCAAAGCCGCAGCCGCTGGATCGATTGGGCTTGTCGCCACGGAACCTGGACCAGCTGCGCCGCGCCATCATGCGGCCGTATGGTCTCTTGCTGTGCGTCGGACCCACCGGGTCGGGAAAGACCACGACCCTGCACAGCGCGCTCGGCGCGATCAACACGGAGGATCGGAAGATCTGGACGGCGGAGGACCCAGTCGAGATCACGCAGGTGGGGCTCAGACAGATGCAGATCAACCCGAAGATCGGGCTCACCTTCGCGACTGCGATGCGAGCGTTCCTCCGCGCCGACCCGGACGTCATCATGGTCGGCGAGATGCGCGACGGGGAGACGGCGAGCACGGCCATAGAGGCCTCGCTGACCGGGCACCTCGTGCTTTCAACTCTTCACACGAACACCGCGCCCGACGCCGTGACACGGCTACTCGACATGGGTATGGACCCATTTTGCTTCGCCGATTCCCTGATCGCAGTTCTGGCGCAGCGCCTTGCGCGCGCGCTCTGCCGCAAGTGTCGCGTCCAGCGTGATGCGTCGTCGGAAGAGCTCGCGGAGGTCGGCCGCGCATTCGAACCGGACGAGTTCGAGATGCTCACGATGGGAGGACTGCCCATCTGGCACGCGACCGGCTGCGCCGACTGTGGCAACAGCGGGTACAAGGGACGGATCGCGCTTCACGAGATGCTGGTCATGAACCCGACTCTGCACCACGCGGTGGGGCATCGCGAGCCGATCGCCGTCGTAAGGAAGGCTGCGATCGAAGGCGGCATGAGCACCATGTTTCAGGATGGTGTCTCGAAGGCGCTGCGTGGCGAGACCGATCTCAAGCAGGTCGCTGCCGTATGCGGCGGCAAATGAATGACAGCTAGCGCGCCCGACATTTTTGCGTCTCCATCTACCAACAACAGGTTCTCGCATGTTCATCCGAAAGCAGTCAGATCGCGCCTTCACACTCATCGAGCTCATGATCGTCGTTGCGATCGTCTCGATCTTGGCGGTGCTCGCGCAATTCGGAGTGCGTAGGTACCTGGCCAACGCGAAGTCGGCCGAGGCCGCCAACGCGCTCGGCATGATGAACCAGGGCGCCGTCGCAGCGTACGAGCAAGAAGCCACGCGCTCCGAGCTCGTCAAGAAGAGCAATACCAGCGTGGCGTCTGCGCACGCGCTGTGTGCACGAGCGACCGCGACGGTGCCAGCAGCTATCGCCTCGGTCAAAGGGGTGAAGTACGTCCCGGACAACAGCGCTGGCAACGACTACGCAAAGGACGTCGGGCTCAAGGTCCCGACCGGATTTGCGTGCCTTCGCTTCGAGATCAACCAGCCGCAGTTCTTCCAGTACGCGTACGGCACGGGCGCCGCAGGCGTTTCGGGCGCATCCGGCTACGCCCTTGCTGCCGGAGGCAACCCACACCAGCCGGCCTGGAAGTCGACGTCGTGGGCTGTCGGCGCGTTCGGCAACCTGAACGGCGACAAGAGAACCTCTGCATTCATCACTGGAGGCGACACCGCCTCGGGTCGCGCGATCCCCGCGACCACGATCTCGGCGACCGACCCCGAAGAGTGAGATGTTCAGACGGCGACGCGTGCGTGCTCGAGCGGGAGACCGGCGCGAACCCAGCTATCCGTTCCGCCGATCACGCTGTAGACGCGCGTGAGCCCGTAGGCGAGCGCGATACGACCCGCGGTCTGGCTGCGCACGCCACCAGCGCACACGAAGAGCACACCACGATCACCCGAGCCGCCGAGCCCAGCAAGCGAGGCAGCCGGCTCCGAGCGTAGCTCCGCGAGCGAGGTGAGCCGCGCGCCTGGCACGTAGCCGGTCGACCACTCGTCGGCGCTGCGCACGTCGACGACGTCCACATCACCGTGAGAGACGAGCTCGAACGCCTGCTGGGGAGTGACGCTGACGACCATGCATCCAATATAACGGACGTATCGCCGCCTGCAACCCCAGAACGGACGATTGTCCGTTTTAGCGGCACCACAAAAACACCAACAAAAACGCGGGGGACCGGCTTCGTCGGGCTTGTCAGCGGCCCGACTGGATCCTCTTCAGGGCGCTGGCCAGAGCGTCCATGTCTTCTTTGGTGTTGTACGGGGCGAGCGAGGCCCGGACGGTTGCTTCCAGTCCGAAGCGACGCAGGATGGGCTGGGCGCAGTGATGTCCCGAGCGCACTGCGATGCCTTCCTTGTCGAGCAGCGCTGACACGTCCTCCGTTCGCACACCGTCCAGCGTGAAGGAGATGACGCCGGCCTTCTCTCGCGCGCAGCCGATGATGCGCAGACCGGGTACGCACCCGAGCTGCTCCTCGCCATAGACGCGGAGCTCGTGCTCGTGGCGCGACACGTTCGGCAGACCGATGCGCGTGAGGTAGTCGAGCGCGGCGCCGAGGCCCACCGCGTCTGCGATGTTGCCCGTGCCGGCCTCGAAGCGTAGCGGTGGCGGCTGATAGAGCGTTCGCTCGAACGTCACGTCGGCGATCATGTTGCCGCCGCCTTGCCACGGCGGCATGTGCGCGAGCACGTCTGGCTTGCCGTAGAGCACGCCTATGCCCGTGGGGCCGAAGACCTTGTGACCGGAGAACACGTAGAAGTCGGCGTCCAGCGCCTGGACGTCCACGGCCATGTGCGAGACTGCCTGCGCGCCATCGACCAGGACAATGGCGCCGTGGCGGTGCGCCATGTCCACCATCGTCTTGGCGGGCGTGACCGTTCCGAGCGCGTTCGACACCTGCGTGATCGAGACGATGCGCGTGCGCGGGCCGAGGAGCTTCTCGTACTCCTCCAGGATGATCTCGCCGCGCGAGTCCACTGGAGCCACGCGCAGCTTCGCGCCCTTCTCGGTCGCGAGCATCTGCCACGGGACGATGTTCGCGTGGTGCTCGAGCCAGGTGATCACGATCTCGTCGCCGGGCCCGACGTTGCGCCCACCCCACGCCTTGGCGACCAGGTTGATCGCCTCCGTGGTGCCGCGCACCCACACGATGTCCTTCGACGACCCCGCATTGAGGAAGCGCCGCACCTTCTCACGCGCGCCCTCGTAAGCGTCCGTCGCGCGCCCAGCGAGCGTGTGCGCCGCGCGATGGACGTTGGAGTTCTCGTGCTCGTAGAAATAAGAGAGGCGATCGATCACCTCCTGCGGCTTCTGCGTGGTGGCCGCATTGTCGAGCCACACCAGAGGCCGCCCATTCACGACCTCCCGAAGGATCGGGAAATCACGCTTCACCGCATGTGCGTCGAAGATGCCAGGGGTGGGATCGAGCGCGGGGACGGCGGAGAAGGTGGAGGGAAAGGTCGAGGTCGAGGTCGAGGTCGAGGTCGGAGTCGAGGTCGTCGTCGAGGTCGGGGTCGGGGTCGTCGTCGTCGTGGTTGGCACGTCGAACAGCGGGACCCTCTCTAGCTCCGGGGGCACCGCGAACGGATCCGCTGGTGCCATGGCTGTCCCCGTTGGCGACGGGGCGTGCTCGTGACCGTGCCCCGCGAACAGCTCGTTCGCCAGTCTTGCGATCTCCGGCGTCAGGGCCGCGAAATCGTCACTTGTACTCATGGTACTTGTCGACGACCACGTTCTCGAGAATGCCCAGCGCGTCATCCGTGAGGACCGCGGCGGAGCAGTACAACGACACGAGGTAGGCCGCAGCGCCCTTCTGGTTGATGCCCATGAAGCGGACGCTGAGGCTCGGGTTCACCTCACCCGGGAGGCCCGGCTGGAAGAGGCCCGTGACGCCGCGCTTCTTCTCGCCCGTGCGCATGAGCAAGATGTTCGTTGCGCCCTTGTCGACCGTGAGCTTGTCGCACGCGATCAGCGGCAGGCCGCGCCACGTGAGAAACTGGGAGCCGAACAGGTTCGTGGTGGGCGGCGGCACACCGCGCCGCGTGCACTCGCGACCGAACGCAGCGATCGCAGCCGGGTGCGCGAGGAAGAATGACGGCTCCTTCCACACCTTCGAGATGAGCTCGTCGAGATCGTCTGGAGTGGGCGCGCCGGTACGCGTCTTCACCTTCATCGCGGGAACGGCGGAGTGGAGCAGGCCGTAGTTCTCGTTGTTGATGAGCTCGTTCTCTTGACGCTCTTTCACCATCTCGATCACAACGGTGAGCTGCTGCTTCACCTGGTCCATCGGGCTGCGATAGAGATCGGAGATGCGCGTGCTCACCTCGACTGTGGTGCTCACGGTGCAGAGCGTGTACTCGCGCGGGTGCTCCTCGTAGTCGATCGACGCGACAGGAAGCGGCTTCTCCATGCTGGCCGCGCTGCACTCGATGCTCACGCCCGCGAGCTCCCCGCTCTTCACCTTGTTCACGCGGTACGTGCCCGCCTCGACCGGAGTCCACGGCAGCAGCTGCGTGAGCCAGCGCGGAGTGACGCCGACCCACTGCGGTGCGGTCTTCGTGGTGTTGGCTAGCTGCCGCGCAGCCTGCGGTCCGAGCATGTGGTTCGACATGCGCGCGACTCTTATCTAGACCCGACACGTTTGCAATCGTGTGGACGAACTTCCGCTTTCGCGGACATGCCCCGGGCCCGTTATAACGGACGACGCCTCTCAATGTGCGCCGCGGATCGCTTCGTCGGCGTCGAACTCCGAGCCGTGGAAGGTATGCGTCTGACGTCCGTCGGAGTCGAAGAGGGCGATACGCACGTCGTGCTCGCCGTGCACGCGCGCCTGCACGTCGCCCACCTCCAGGTACTTCGCGAACGCGTGCGTCTCGGCGTCACTGCCGGCGAGCAGATGCCAGTGCTGCGGCAGGTGGCGCGCGGCCTTGAAGCGCGCGAGCTGCGCCGGCGTGTCGTGCGACGGATCGAGCGACACGAGGATCACGTTGGCCGCAACGCCGTGGCGGCGGAGCGACTTGTCGACGTGGCGGACCTTCTCCACCGTGCTCGGACACGCGGAGGTGCACGACGTCTCCACGCCCGTGATGACGAAAGGCGTGCCGCGATAGTCCATGATGGCCACGCTCGCCCCCGTCTCGTTCGTCCACTCACGTGCGGACAGCACGGTCGCTTCCACCTCGGCGGGGGCCGCGGGCTCACGTCTGGGTGCTGCCGCACACGCGCAGAGCGACAGAGCAAGGACCGCGAGGGCGCGGACGGACAGCTGCGCGTTCCGGGGAAGCTTGATGGTGTTCATGTCGACTCCCGGTACGGGCACTCGCGCGCGAAGTTGAGCCTCCGCGCGATTTTCGTCGGAGAATGTGCGCCGGCCAGCGCCTCTGGTCATTGGCGCTACCGCTTACGCTGCGGCGGAGGCGTGGGCGCAGGGACCATCTTGCCGGTGTCGCGTGGGAGCTCCTTGCCCTTGCGCGGGATCTCAGGATCCATGACGAGGCGCCCGCCCGCCTTCACCTGCTTCTTCGCCTCTGCGGCGGTCAGCGCGTAGAGCACCTGCTCCTTGCAGACGTCGCACGTGCGAAGGTTGGCCTCTTCGCTCGGGTGTAGCGCGTCCCAGTTCTTCGGGCAGCGCCCCGCGAACGCAGGGCCGCAGTTCTCGATGGCGGAGCGGGTGAGCAGCACCTTCCACCACGTCTCGGATTTGGGCAGCGCGGACAGCAGCGCGTTGAGCTCTCCGCTTCCGGCGATGGAGAGCGGGAACGCGCGCAGCTTCTCCTGCATGCGAAGGATCTCTGCCTTCAGCTCGTCGCCACGCGCGGCAAGCCAGTCGGCGTAGGCGAGTCGGCGCTGCGCATCCGTGGGCTTCGTGCGGATCGAGGATAGGAACTTCTGCTCCGCGGGCGTGACAGGGCGAACGTCGGACTCGCCCGCGCCGTCGCCGAGCCGGTTGTGCGGCACCAGCGTCAGCGTGAAGGGACCGATGTCGATGTCGTCGATCGTGCCGAGCGCCACGGTGCCGTGTACGCGGTTGCCGTTCACGAATGTGCCGTTCTTGCTGTCCAGGTCCTGGACGAAGAAGCCGTTGTTCCAGAAGAACCGCGCGTGCTGTCGCGAGACGAACGGATGTCGCAGCGGCAGGTCGTTCGCGCGCGAGCTACCGACGATGATGTCGGCCTTGCTGAACGTGTGCCGCTTGAAGACGTTCGGTCCGGATACGGCGATTTCGAACATCGCCCTGGAACCGTATCACTGTCACGCGCGACCGGTGAGCTTCTTCACGTTTAGTCTCAGCTCCATACCTTCGACGGGCTTCATGAGGATCGGCGCACCGAAGGCGTCGAGCTCGGCGCGCTCCTCGGGCGATAACCCACCACCCGTGACCAGCATGAAGCGCTTCGCCAGACGCGGGTTTGTCTCGCGCAGATGGCCGAAGAGGACCATCCCCCCCGACGCGCCTGTCATGCGCAGATCGCAGACCACGGCGGAGTAGGCGTTCTTGCCGAGAAGCAGCTTGGCCTCGCTCACGTCGTTGGCGACGTCCACCGAGTATCCGGACAACAGGCGCGCCATCGCGCGTGCGACGGGCGCGTCGTCGTCGACCAGCAGCACGCGCTCGAACGGAGAGGTTGCGCGCACTGGCACGGGCGTGGGGGTGCTCCGGCGCAGCGATGGCGTCAGGTCCGTGGCGTTCGCCGCCGCGACGCCCTCCACACGTGGCAGCGTGATCCTGATGGTGGTGCCTTCGCCTACGGTACTATCGATGGCGATGGTGCCACCGTAGCTCGACACCACCGAGTGACACACGTAGAGGCCAAGGCCTGTTCCGCCGGAGTCAGTCTTCGTGGTGTAGAAGGGCTCGAAGACGCGCTCGAGATCGGCCTTCTTGATGCCGATCCCGCGGTCCTTGACCTCGAGCACCGCGGAGGGACCGTCCCGTGTGACGCGGACCACGACATTGCGGCGCTCCGGGTCGACGATGGTCGCCGGAAGAGCGGCGGCGGCGTTGATGAGCAGGTTCACCAGCACCTGACCCAGCCGCCCGCGATCGACGTCTGCGACCGTATCGTCGGCGTCGATCGTCACGCTGACGTTCTTGCCGCGGAGCTGCATCGCCACGAGCTTCTGCGCGCCCGACGCCGCCTCGGCCAGGCTGACCAGCTCCGCGCGTTCATGCGAGCCTCCCTTTCCGAGGGCGCGAAGGTCGCGAACGATCTTGCTGACACGAGCCGCGCCGTCGAGCGCCTCTTCCACGATCTCGAGCGCTTCGCTGGATAGCGGCGGGTCCATCGTCAGGAGGACCTCCAGGTTGCCGAGCACGTACGTCAGCGGATTGTTGATCTCGTGACCCACGCCCGCCGCCAGCTGCCCGAGCGCGGCGAGGCGCTCCTTCTGCATGAGCGCCTCCTTCACCCGCACGAGCTCGCTGGTGCGCTCCTCCACCGCGGTCTCCAGATCAAGAGAGAGCTTCAGGCGAAGCGCGGCAGCGTCAGAGACCTTGCGCGCGATGATGGCGACGCGAGCGAACATGAGGATCAGGAACCCGAAGCCGATCGCGTACGGCGCCTCGTAGACGCCGATGAGCACCAGGCACTCGTGCACCGCCAGAAGGAAAAACAGCGCGAACGCGAACGCGGTGGCGCGCGCGCCAGAGACATTCCGGCGAGCCTCTTCGAGGTAGTGCTTCCACACCCACCCAAACGCCAGGACGACGAGCACCGAGTTCACCGCGAGCACTGGCCCCGGGCGAATATCCATGTCGAAGTAAGGGAGATGACGCTGGAAGACCGCCTTCACGGTGAGCTCGCCAGGAATGAGCGACAGGAGCCCGAGCGCGAGCAGCGCGGCGGCCATGACCTTCTCGGGCCGAGAGCTCGATGGAGTGGCACGATCGTGGCGGATGTACCAGAGCCAGGAGATGGCGTTGACGGACGCGGCGAGGCTCGCGACGCGCGACACCTGCGCGAGCAGGTCATCGGACATGCCGGGCATGCCGAATGGGACCTGACAGAGCGCGTAGATTGCGGCGCTGGTCCCGGAGAGGACCAGGGCGCGGAGCGTCGCCCATCCTGGCGCACGCGACAGGAACAGCAGCAGCATGACGAAGGTGACCTCGACGACGGCGATCACGATCCTGAGGATCACCGACACGTGAAGGTCAGCGCTCATCGAGCGTCCGGATCGATCGCCCCGTGCGGACGCGTCTCCGTCCAGTGCCCATCTCCCCCGGCCTCCGTGACCTTCTTCATGTCGTACCAGGCAAGCCTCTGGCGATAGTTGAAGAAGGCGATCACCGTCATGATCGAGAAGACCAAGAGCGCAACGAGCGCAGGCACCACCGAGACGTGCGCGTCCCTGCCCACGAAGCTCAGTGACTCGATGCCCCACGTGCGGATGATCGGCACGCGCACCGTGTGCGGCATGAAGTTGCCACGCTTGTCCCGCGCGACGCGGGCGTAGCTCTCCTTCGAGATGCTCTGCTCCGCAAGCTCGAAGCCGTCGTCCGTGCGCACCGTAACGAGGTACGTGTACGAGTATCCGTTCTTCGTCCGCGTGGTCTTTACGTGCGCGCCTTCCACCCACGCGTCGTCGTCCGTGTGGAAGGTCGACGACAGCAGGAATGGCAAGGTGACGGCAGCGTGCAACAGCGCGAACGCAGCCACGCCAGCCGCGAGCCACATGGAGAGAACGCGAATGACTGCGTCGTGGCGCGCGCGAAGACTCTCCGTGGCGATGAGCATGGCGCCACCGCGGGGCGGGCGAAGCGCAAAGCCGCTCGAGCTCTCGCGATACGGGCCCTCCGCGCCGCCGGTGGTCCGATGAAGGTCGCCGTAGACATGCACCTCCGCGCCGTGCGCGATGACAGCGCTGCGCACGCGGTAGAGCGGGCGATCCTGCGGATACGTGGAGACGAGGGAGTCCACGACCAGCACGTCAAGGCCTGGCTCCACGGTCACGACTCCGCCGTCCTCGCGCAGCAACCGGAACGTCTCCGCCCTCACCGTTCGCGCCGTCTCTTCCCACGTGTGCCAACTGGACTGCTTGCTCGTGTGGTCGTGGACCATCTCGACGATGTCGATCTCCACCGGCGCCTCGGCGCTTCCGGTGCGCTCGACCTTGCCGCGCAGGATCCGCCGCGCCCCCGGGCGAAGATGGGTCAGGGGCGTGTCGAGCAGCGCGCGCTCGTCTGCACGCGCGCGCCGCAGCCCGAGCCAGAACGAGCCCGCCGCAACCAGGATGGAACCGAAGCCCCCAAAGAGCACACCCAGCATGAGGAGCACCGTCCAGCCCGGGCCCATGTGCCCAGCCGGAATGAAGTTGGTAGTCTCGACCCAGGAGTCCACCCCGCGATCATACGCCCCTGAGTGTCAACGCGTGAACGAGAACCCGGCGGATAGCGAACCACCTCCGACCACGATCGGCACGTCGTGGACCTGGGTCACCGTGCGGAAGACGTAGTGCTCCGCGACGAACGGGGCGGACAGCCACGGCGACAGCTCCAGGAAGAACGGCCCCGACACCACGTACCGCACGCGCGCAGAGACCCCCACCGCGAGCCACGCGTGCGCGTCGAGTGTCTCCCCCGTGATCGAAGATGATGACTGCAATGCACCCGCCTCGAACCGACCGCAGCCCCACACCGAGACACGCGCGCCACGCACGAACGCGGCGCACAGATCGACGATGCCCGCGCCCCAGAGGAACGAAGCACGGGTCTGGAAGTCGCCCTCGCCGCGCGTGACCGGATTGCTCTGCACGAAGCTCGCGGACAGGCGCGCGGAGAGACCGTACTCGGAGACCTCACCGAACACCGCGCCACCCGCAGCGATCACCGGCGTGTAGCCGCCCACTGCAAGTCCCGACGCCCCCACGGAGACCGTCATCACCTTCGGCGGCCCGTGGCTCTCCTCTGGCGCGGGCGACGGCGGCGGTACGGGCGGCTCGCTCGCGGGCTCCGCGGGCGGCGGCTTCACCTTCTCGCTGGGCGCGTCTTCTTCCACCTCGATCGCCATCGCGAGCGCGAGCGCCAGCGCGTCCACGATCTCCGCGCACGTGCGCCCCTCCACATCGCGGACGAACGCCTCCCCGTGCTCGTCCCTGGCGACGAGCTTGCCGCGAAACGTCTTCTTTCCACGCGCAATGGAGACCTGGACCGCATACCGCGGTGGGATCGGCGTGCTGCTCCGCGCGCGAACCACCTCCGCGAAGGCGGCGCGATCGGCGCACTCGCGAGGTGCAACATAGGAGAGGTTGTCGGGGCCGCCCGCGGTCGACGTTCCGCCTTCTTGCGCAGCCGCGTCACGCGACCACAATGGCGCCGAGAGACCCCAGAGGACCGCGGTGACGAGGGCGACGGGGCGATCCCTCACGCGGTCGCGAACACGAGCCACTCCACGAGCGGCACCGCCTTCTTTGCGTGCTCCACGAGCCACGCCGTGAGCTTCTTCGAGGTCAGCAGCGATTTCGGCGGCGCGGGGAACGAGACCCCCAATCCCTTGCGCTTCAAGAGCTCCGCGCGAGGATGCTCCGGGTCGAATCCCTTGGGCACCTTCTTGAGGATGTCGTGGTGCATGGTGCCGGTGCCGAAGCCTGCGCGCTCGAGCCTGGTGAGGATCTGGGTGAGCTCCTTGCCGCGCTTCTCGTCGACGACGGCCGCGCGATACCGCGCGAGCACCGGCCCATCCATCATGTAGAGGCCCGCGGCGACCGCGGTCTCGAGGCCGACGTGGAAGTAGAGGGCGACGGGCGTCTCCATCACGTTCGCGTTGCGCTTCACGGGGATCATGCCCGCGATGTGGGTCTTGTACGGCGTCTTGTCCTTGGAGAAGCGCACGTCGCGAAAGATCCGGAACACCTTCGGCGGGTCGAGATCGCAGTGCTGGTACGCCGCGTCGATCTTCACCTGCACGTCATGCAGCAGCGCCTTCATCGGCTGGTTCCAGCCGTCCTCGAACTCGGTCTTGTGCGACATGAACCAGTCGCGGTCCTGGTTCTTCCCGAGCGCCTTCCAGAACTTCCCCTCATCGAGGAAGCCCTCGAACCCACCAACGACGCCCGTCTTCGCCTTCGCGCTCTTCGTCTTCGCGCCACTTGCCTTGGCCATGTGGGAGCTCCGTCGGGGAGTACATCACAAGACAA